>CAYODW010000025.1:0-29422 GCA_964402865.1 uncultured Desulfonema sp.
TGACTTCACCGGGAGGCGCTCCTGTAGTCATATATCCCGGATGGGAATTCAGGCTGATGACTGTTATTACACTTACCGCAGGAACGGCTTTTATCATGTGGCTGGGCGAGCAAATTACCGAGCGTGGTATAGGAAACGGAATATCTCTTATTATTTTTGCAGGCATAGTCTGCAGGTTGCCGGTTGCAATAGCGAACACATTCCGTCTAGTTTCTACGGGTGAAATGTCCATATTCCTTGTGATCATCCTCCTTGTTCTGATGGTTGCGGTCGTCAGCGTTATTATCTTTGTTGAGCAGGGACAGAGGCGAATACCGGTTCAATACGCCAAGAGGATAATCGGGAGGAAAATGTATGGCGGACAAAGTACGCATTTGCCGCTTAAAATAAATACATCAGGTGTTATACCGCCTATTTTTGCGTCTTCCATTATGATGTTCCCTGCAACAATAGCAAGCTTTATAAAAATAGAATGGGTTCAGGGCATAGCAACGGCGCTGACACCGGGGAACGCAGTTTATGAATTGATTTTTGTGGGTTTGATTTTTTTCTTCTGCTATTTTTATACCGCGGTGACATTCAATCCTGTTGACGTGGCGGAAAACATGAAAAAACACGGAGGTTATATTCCGGGTATAAGACCCGGAAAACGCACTTCCGATTATATAGACAGGGTATTGACCCGAATTACTTTAGGCGGCGCCTTTTATGTTTCCTGCATATGTGTTCTTCCGTCGATATTGATCACAAAAGTTAATGTGCCGTTTTATTTTGGAGGAACCGCGCTGTTGATAGTTGTAGGAGTTGCAATAGATACGATTTCACAGATAGAATCACATATGATTTCCCGTCACTATGAAGGTTTTTTAAAAAAGGGCGGAGCAAGGATCAAGGGGCGGTCCTAATATGGTGATTTTAAAATCACCTAAAGAAATTGAAAAGATAAGAATAAGTAATCAGATCGTTGCGGATATTCTATGCCATCTTGAATCAGAAATTAAACCGGGCATAGATACATTATATTTAAACGATATTGCCGAAAAGATGGCGTCTGAAAGAGATGCTACTCCGGCATTTAAGGGATATAAAGGCTATCCCTTTTCTCTTTGTACGTCCGTGAATAATGTTATTGTGCACGGAATGCCATCGAAAAAAATACTGTTTGAAGGAGATATTATCAGTATCGATTTCGGGGTACTTTATGATGGATATTATGGTGACGCAGCTATAACTGTTCCTGTAGGAATTATATCCGGAGAGGCTATGAGACTTGCTCAGGTTACAAAAGAGGCTCTTTATAAAGGCATAGAAAAGGCCGTTCCGAACGGAAGGCTTTCGAACATATCACATGCCGTTCAGTCACATGTTGAGGCTGCGGGATATTCGGTTGTACGTACGTTTGTAGGGCATGGAATCGGAAGCAGTCTTCATGAAGATCCGCAGGTTCCGAACTTTGGAAAGCCGGGCATGGGGGTTTTGCTGAAACCGGGTATGACGCTCGCCATAGAGCCGATGGTAAATGAGAAAGGTTATGAAGTTGAGATACTTGAAGACGGATGGACCGCGGTGACAAAAGATGGCGCTCTTTCAGCACATTTTGAACATACTGTTGCTATATCTGAAAATGGTCCGATTATTTTAAGTGAAAGAAACGGGAGCTGAACTATGGCCAAAGAGGAGGCAATCAAGGTTGAAGGTACGGTACTTGAGACGCTGCCTAATGCAATGTTCAGGGTCGAACTCGAGAACAAACACCAGGTGCTTGCACACATTTCGGGGAAGATGCGAATGCATTTTATAAAAATACTTCCCGGCGATAAAGTTACAGTTGAGCTGTCGCCCTATGACCTTACGCGCGGCAGAATAACATACAGAACAAAATAGAAAAGATAATTGCTTTTATAATGAATAAATTGCAGCCCAGGATATACGAGGAGCAGGGTAAATGAAAGTCAGGGCATCAGTTAAAAAAATTTGCAGTAAATGCAAAATTGTACGCAGAAAAGGCGTTATCAGGGTAATCTGCGAAAACAAAAGACACAAACAGAGGCAGGGATAGAGGAGGATAAGCTTTGGCAAGAATTGCAGGGGTAGATTTACCTAAGCATAAGAGGGTCGAAATCGGTTTAACATATATTTACGGTATAGGAAGAACAGCTTCAAAAAATATACTCTCAAAGCTTAATATTAATCCGGATACTAAGGTTGATCAGTTATCAGAGGCTGAAGTCAACAGCATACGCAAGATTCTTGATACTGAACACAAGGTTGAAGGCGAGCTTCGTGCTGATATTTCAATGAATATCAAGAGGCTTATGGATCTCGGATGTTACCGGGGCCTTCGCCATAGAAAATCGCTTCCTGTGCGGGGTCAGAGAACAAAAACTAATGCGCGCACTCGAAAAGGCCCGAAACGTTCTACGGTCAAGAAGAAGGCAGTAACCAAAAAGTAGTTAATATTAATTAACAGGGGCTTGATAAATGGCGAAAAAAACCCGGACAAAAAAGAAAGAAAAAAAGAACATTACAAATGGAGTAGTGCATATTTTCTCTACTTTCAATAATACAATAGTTTCAATTACAGACCCCGCAGGAAATGTATTAGGCTGGTCCAGTGCAGGCGTTCAAGGTTTCAAGGGATCCAGAAAAAGCACTCCCTTTGCCGCTCAGCTTGCGGCTGAAGATGCATCCAAAAAAGCGATGGAGCACGGAATGAAAAATGTTGAAGTGTATGTAAAGGGTCCCGGACCGGGAAGAGAATCTGCGCTTCGCTCACTTCAGGCAACAGGATTTAACATCCTTGTCATAAAGGATGTAACACCTATTCCGCATAATGGTTGCCGATCGCCTAAAAGACGAAGGGTATAATATAAAGGAGGAAGATTTGGCACGATACACAGGCGCGGTATGCAGACTATGCCGGAGAGAGAATTTGAAATTATTTCTTAAGGGAGACCGCTGTTATTCAGATAAGTGCGCTTTTGACAGGCGTAGTTATGCACCAGGACAGCATGGTCAACGGCGTGGAAGAAAAATATCCGATTACGGGGTTCAGCTCAGGGAAAAGCAGAAGGCAAAACGGCTGTACGGGCTTTCCGAAAAGCAGTTTCACTTATTTTTTGAGAAAGCAGAACGGCAAAAAAATGTTACCGGAACGAATTTACTTGTTCTGCTCGAAAGAAGACTTGATAACGTTGTCTTCAGGCTTGGTTTCACCAATTCGCGTTCCCAGGGGCGCCATTTTGTCAAACATAATCATTTTCTGATTAATGGTAAGAAGGTTAATATACCATCATACCTTGTTAATACTGGAGATGTTATAGAGATAAAAGAGAATAGCCGTAATATAAAAGCAATAAGCGATTCTTTGGAAGCTGTTGTAAGAAGAAGCGTTCCACAGTGGCTTGAATTGGAAAAGGATAATCTAAAGGGGATAGTCAAGAGTTTTCCTGCGCGCGAAGATATTACGATGCCTTTACAGGAACAGCTTATAGTGGAACTTTATTCAAAATAATAATTAACGGGGCAGGCAACATTTCTTTAAATCAAGTGTTTCTTTGAAATACCCATATTTCTCGCTGTGCAAAATTAGAATATTATCGTTATTTATATTGCTTCACTATATGATTTACACAAATGTGTCCTTTGAAAAAATCTGGAGATAATTAAAATGGCATCAAATGAACTTATTTACATGAACTGGCAAGAGATGATAGCCCCTGAAAGGGTTCAGGTAACCAGTAGGCCTGGTTATGGCAAGTTCGTTTGTGAACCTCTTGAAAGAGGATTCGGAATAACTATCGGAAATGCGTTAAGGCGAATTATTTTATCATCGCTCTATGGAGCGGCTATCGTATCCGTTAAATTCGATTCGGTTTTTCATGAATTCAGCGTTATTCCGAATGTGCTGGAAGATATTTCTGAAATTATTCTTAACCTGAAGGAAGTGCGGTTCAAGGTAAAAGAAAATAAGCCATTGACAGTGCGTATTGATGCTAAGGGCGAGGGACAGGTAACCGCTGGAGATCTTATAAGTGATGACGGACAATGTGAAGTGTTAAACAAGGATCTGCATATAGCATCTCTGTCAGCTGATGCGGTATTAAAAGCGACAATGACCGTCAAGGTTGGGAAAGGATATTCATTGTCCGAAGCAAACAAGGATGAAAATGCTCCGGTAGGAACTATCCCGGTGGATTCAGTCTTTTCGCCTGTAAAGCGTGTCAACTATGTGGTCGGAAATGCCCGCGTTGGACAGAGGACCGATTATGACAAGCTGACTATGGAAGTCTGGACCGACGGTAGTGTTACTCCCGAGGATGCGGTTGCCTTTGCCGCAAAGATATTAAAAGAGCAGATGACAATGTTCATAAATTTTGATGAGAAACTGGAACCCGAAGCTGAAAAGAAATCGGATAAACGGCAAAAGCCTCAGTTTAATGATAATCTGTATCGGAGCGTTGAAGAGCTTGAGCTTTCTGTCAGAAGCGCGAACTGCCTGAAAAATGCTGATATTCTAAAGATTTATCAGCTTGTTAGCAAAACCGAGGCAGAGATGCTGAAGACCAAAAACTTCGGAAGAAAGTCTTTAAACGAGATCAAGGAAGTACTGAGTGAAATGGGCCTTTCTCTTGGAATGAGACTGGAAGGATTTGTGCCTCCTGAAGAAGACAAGGCAGAAGGAGAATAGAGGGTTATATGAGACATCGCAATGCAGGCATTAAAATAGGAAGAACAAGCAGTCACAGGGAGGCCATGTTCAGAAATATGGTTACTTCCCTTTTGAAGCATGACCGCATCCGGACTACTGATGTAAAGGCAAAAGAATTGAGACGCTGGGCCGACAAAATAATAACCCTCGCAAAACAGGGAGATCTTCATTCAAGGCGTCAGGCGTTGGCCATTGTCAGAGAAAAAGATGTTGTTCATAAGCTGTTTGCTGAAGCCGCCGATCGTTTCGGCTCAATATCGGGCGGCTATACAAGAATTGTCAAGGCCGGAAACCGTCCGGGTGATGCCGCCCCAGTTTCTATTATTGAACTTGTTGCTCCCGAGAAGAGCAAAAAGAAAGATGATAAAAAGAAAAAACCAAAAATTTCTGCAAAGAAAAAGAGTGCTGCTTCAAAGAAGGCAAAAGGGGTGAAGAAAGAAAAAACCGCTCCTGCACCGGCTGAAAGCTCCGCTGCACCAATCCAAGAAAAGACTTCAGGCAGCGAGTCTTGAAAAAAGAATAACAGATTTTATTAAATATTTTAATTCGATCATAAAAGCCCCGGTTCAACATAACCGGGGCTTTTTGTTTAAGGCTTTATTCCTTGACTCATGAACATCATTCCGGTATTTTTATAATTGAGAGAGCTTTGAATTTCTCGAATATAGGTCTGCGGGGTAATGGGTTTTGGCATTCGCAAGAATACAATCCAGCCTTTGCCAACGGCGGCATATCCGCATCCATTAGGATGTTGACAGCCCCAAAGGATGAATAGTCACGAAGCCTTATACAGTATCCGCCTGTATGATACCTGTCGGATATCTGGGGCGTTGCTATGTCACCATAAAAATTTCTTGCGATATGCTAAAACCCATTACCCTGACAGACCTTTTAATAATATGTTATGCAAAACTCTCATTGAGAAAACGTAATGATGAGGAGGAGTTTATTTGGCGCCTGTTTCCAAACTGGTGAGTCTATCTGAAGCCATAAAGCGTTTTGTGCCTGACGGCGCAGAAGTTGTTATGGGCACTTCTCTTGAAACTCTGATCCCCTTTGCGGCCGGTCATGAAATCATAAGGCAGCGGAAGAAAAACATCACCTTAATCGGCCCGATTTCGGATATATTATTTGACCAGCTTATAGGAGCCGGATGCGTTCGGAAAACAAGGGCTGCCTGGATCGGTAATGTTATAACCGGTTCTTCCTATAATTTCAGGCGGGCGGCAGAAGAAGAAATCCTCGAAACGGAAGATCATTCAAACCTTACCATCTCCATGGCGCTTAAGGCAGGTGCAATGGGGGTTCCATTCATGCCTGTGCTTACCTGTCTCGGAAGTGATCTTTTTAAGACGAATAGTTCCTTGAAAAAAATTAACTGTCCCTTTACCGGTAAAACTCTGACGGCTGTCTCTGCCATAAATCCTGATGTCGCAATTATCCACGCCCAGCGTTCCGACGAATACGGGAATGCCCATTTATGGGGCAACCTGGGAGTAACAAGTGACGCATGTCTCGCAAGCCGTTATATCATAATTACCGCGGAAGAGATCGTATCTCCCGATGTGATAGAAAGCGATTCGAACCGTGTTATTACTCCCGGCTTTCGTGTGAGCGCTGTTGTTCATGCGCCATGGGGGGCTCACCCTTCGCCGGTTCCGGGATACTACAACAGGGACCATAACGCATTCATTGAATATAGATCGAACAGCAAGACACTGCAGAAATTTGAAAAATGGATGAGAGACTGGATCGATGATATAAAAACCAGCGATGATTATATCCGGTTGCTTGGAAAGGAACGAGTTGTAAATCTTAAATTGATAAATCATCTTTTATCCGAACCTGCTGATTATGGCTACTGATTCTTACCATTATACACTTTCCGAGCTTATGGTTGTTGCGGCCGCACGTGAGATCGCTGACCGGGAGGTTGTTTTTGTCGGCATGAGGCTTCCGCTCCTTGGATTCCTTCTTGCAAAACGCAGCCATGCTCCGAATGCAGTGGGAGTTTATGAGCTGGGAATTGTGCGCGATTCGCCAGCGCCGGAACCCATTCTGACTATGGGGGATCTTCCGAATCTTTTCAGAGCAAAATGGCTTTCCGACACATCGGATGTAATGGGCCTTCTTCAAAATGGAACCATTGACGTCAGTTTTATAGGGGGCGCCCAGGTTGACCGTTTCGGAAATTTAAATACAAGCTACATCATGAATTCAGGAAAAATTACTACAAGACTTCCCGGAAGCGGCGGGGCCTGCGATCTTGCAAGCCTTGCAAAAAGGCACATTATAGTAATGTCCCATGAGAAGCACAGGCTCGTTCCGAAAGTTGATTATATAACGTCTCCAGGTTATGGTGATGGTCCGGGGTGGCGTGAAAAGTCAGGGCTTCCAAGGGGTGGTCCGTCTGCCGTTATAACATCCTGCGGGATTATGAAATTCGATTCTGTTTTGAAAGAGATGATTCTTGTTTCAATGCATCCCGGCATAACTGTTGAGCGCATCCTTGAAAATACAGGATGGCCTCTTAAGATATCGGATAAACTTGATAACACAAAGGAACCATTGGACTCTGAACTGAAATTGCTGCGTGAACTGGACCCCGGAGGCTACTGGACAAAATAGCAATGGCATATTCAGGCTGGTGTTTACTCTCGCATAAGCGCATGGCAGGACTTTTTTCTTGACAAAAAACTCCATAGCTGTAATGTAACTCATGAATTAACTTTGGCTAATGAACATTGTTTAGAGAAAGTTCGTTGTTTGGGCAAATAAATCAATAATAAGGGCATTAATGAAAGGAGGCACAGATGGGTTATAGAAAGATGTTGTTTGTAGCAGCGGTTCTGGTCAGTTTTGTAATGTCTGTCGGTATCGCAGCAGCAGGTGCTCCGTCACTGGACGCATGGAAACCGGCGTTTGATCCTTCAACGGCCAAGTACAAATGTGTAGTTTCCAATGTATCTTCTCCGGCAATAAAGGGAGTGTATGCCGGTTTTGCCATAAGGGATGAGCTTTGGAAGAGAACAAACGGCCAGATTTATCTGGAATACAAACCATTTTCAATGCTGGGCGGCGAAGTTGAAGTTTTAAACCAGCTTCAGATGGGTGCTATCCAGGGCATGGCAGTCAGCTCTGTTGCTTCAACGAACCTTGGGCCAAGATTTGGCATTGTCAACCTCCCCTTTCTGGTCGATTCCTTTGACAAGCTCGATAAGTTCGCAGCCAACAAAAAACTTTTCGATCATTTCATGATGGCAATGGATCATCAGGGAATTGTCGGCCTTGATATTACCGGTTACGGAAACTATGGCTGGGCCACAAAGACGCCTGTCAGAACGATAGCCGACGCGAAAAAAGTAAAATTCCGTATCGCCGAGGCTGAAGTAAACCAGATTCTCTACAAGGAATGGGGATTCAATCCGGTTGTCATGCCATGGCCTGATGTCCCGATGGCGCTAAAGCAGGGAGTTATAGACGGCCTCGATCACACTCCCATGGTCTGCAACATTACAAAGAAGTTTGAGGATGCAAAGTTTTTTACTCAGCTAAATTATGCACAGGGACTTTTTATATGGGTTTTCAACAAGGCGTGGTTCAACAGCCTTCCGGCAGACCTGCAGCAAACCTTCAAGGCTGTTGTAAATGAAGTTTGCGCTAAAACACGAAAAGAGACTGTGCAGCAGGAAACCGACGAGATCAATAAGGCAACAGCCGCCGGAGTCACGTTCTTCAAGCTTTCTGACGCTGACATGGCAACCTTGAGAAAACAGGGCGATGTGGCGCATAAGAAATATGCCGATGAAATCAACAAGATCTATCCCGGTGATACGTATAAACCGAATAATTTCCTAAAGGAAGTTGAGGATTTTCTGGGTTATAAGCTATAAACACCCGCTTTAACCTTTGGTTCAAAGGGGGCCGGCACCATTTCTGGCCCCCTTTATTTATTAAAGCCTTAATAATAGTCACTATGCCTTTATTATTCCGGCAACAATACATCAAAAGCATCATTCCTGTTTCGGCAGGAATCAAGATATTGCATATTTAATTGCCTGCGTAATATCTTCACAATAGTTTTTAAGGAAAATGACTCATGATAGGAAAGATTTTAGGTTTCTTGGATAAAATCCTTTCTTTTTTCGAAGATTGGACTCTTTTTATCTCTGTAATGGTGGCTCTTTTGGCCTTGTTTTTCAATGTTATCTTAAGATATGGTTTCAATTACTCCCTTGCATGGTCAGAGGAAGTGGTAAGAGAGGTGATAATGTACACGACGTTTATAGGCTGCAGCGTCGCTGTAAAGAACCGTTCCATGATAAAGATAGACGCCCTTTATCAGCTTGTTCCGGGGGCGAGGTTTCCTCTCTCGATATTCAGCAATCTTGTAATTCTCATTTTCTCAGTAATGATGATATACTATGGCACAGTGATGGCCATACTCCAGGTTGCCACAAACCAAAAGACGGTAATTCTTCAGATTCCCATTGTCTATCTTTATGCATTTTTACCTCTGACGGGCAGTTTGATGTTTCTTCGTACGCTTCATGTAATTTATAATGATATTGCAACAGAGCGTGCCCAAAAAGCTTAATATAAGGCTATATATTTATTATTCTGATCCTGTTGAATAAGGAGCCTCTTTGTTATGGATATCGATGTTGTTATTGTCCTTCTTCTTTTGCTTGGCATGATGGCGGCATATGTTCCGGTCTTCATGTGTCTTTTTTTTACTTCTGTGATTGCCTTTATCGCTTTTACTGATCTTCCTCTTCTTCTTCTTACCCAGACTCTTTTCAGGAGTATGGATAATTTCGCCCTTGTGGTTGTTCTTTTCTTTATTCTCTGCGGGAATATCATGACAGCAGGAACCATAGTTGAGAAGCTCATTAAAGTAACCAATTCACTCGTAAGCTGGCTGCCGGGAGGGCTGGGCATGGCAGGCTGCCTGGCATGCGGCCTTTTTGGAGCAATATCTGGATCAACTGTTGCCACAGTTGTAGCCCTGGGCGGTTTTATGATCCCCGCACTTATTGCAAAAGGCTATCCTGAAAAATATTCCATAGGTCTTATGACTACCTCGCCGAATCTGGGCATAATTATTCCGCCCAGCATAAGCATGATCCTTTACTGCATGATAACAAACGTCTCTCTTCAGGGTCTTTTTCTGACCGGTTTTATTCCGGGTGTTTTAATAATGCTTATTACCTGTATCTATACTTATGTTCTTTTGCGTAATGATACAAAAATAGTGCGGGCCCCTGTCCCTGATTTTAAGGAAGTGATTAAGGTGCTCAGAGAAGGGTTCTGGTCTCTGATGCTCCCTGTTATTATCTTTGCCGGGACATTTTCTGGCGTCTTTACGGCAAATGAAGCTGCTGTAGTGGCCTGTGTATATGCCTTCGTTGTTGAAATCTTTATACATAAATCGATGAAGTTAAACGAAGTGAAACGGGTTACTATTAATTCTGCAGTGACATCGGCGACTCTTTTAATAATTGTTGCAGGAGCCTCCTGTTTCGGACGCTACCTTACATTCGAGAATGTTCCAGGTAAAGTTGCCGAGGCTGTAGTTGCATATATACATTCGCCTGTTATTTTTCTGATGACGATGAATTTACTGCTTCTTATCGTGGGAATGTTCATGGATGTCATATCCGCGACGCTTATTCTGGGTCCCGTTATTATTCCCATGCTCGGAACTTTCGGGGTTGATGTGATGCATTTTGGTCTCCTTATGACGGTCAACCTTGCGATAGGATATTGCACACCCCCTGTCGGAGTAAGCATGTACATTACAGGTGCGATTGCAAAAAAGGACATCGTTTTTGTAACAAAGGCGGTTATACCGTTTATAATAATTCAGATAGCCGTTCTGCTTCTTATGACATATTATCAGGATCTGGTTTTATGGCTTCCAAAACTGTTTGGTTTCTGGGAGGCTATTGATGCCGGCGCACCGGCTTTGTAATGCTTTGGTTTTCGGTTTCTTTCCTATATTTCTGGACTCCCGTTTTTACGGGAGTGACGGGATTTCGGACTTATTGTGAAAGTATCAATAAATGGAACAGAAAATAGACGACGATAAGCTTCGCAGAGCAATGGGCTACCGCTGGGTGATTTTCTGGATACTCGCGTTCGGCTACGTTCTTGTCTATTTTCACCGTCTCTGTCCGGCTGTTGTTGCCGTTGATATGATGAAGGATTTAAACGCCGGCGGAGCTTTAATAGGGTTTCTGTCGGCGGCATATTTTTATCCCTATGCCCTGATGCAGCTTCCGGCAGGTCTTCTATCGGACACCTGGGGTCCCCGCAAGACAATCACTCTGTTCTTCATTATAGCATTTGCAGGTTCGGTTATCCTTGGATTTGCAACCTCTGTTTCTTTGGCTATCCTCGGTCGAACGCTTGTAGGGATAGGAATAGCTATGCTTTTTGTGGCTACAATGAAGGTTCTTGCCGAGTGGTTTAAGAAAACAGAGTTTGCAATGATGACCGGAATTCTCATGGCCATGGGAGGTCTTGGTTCACTCACAGCAACGGTTCCCCTTGCGCTGTTGAGCGGATGGATAGGCTGGCGGTTTTCATTCATTTTCGTGGGTATTCTGACTCTCCTGTTGGCTGTTCTGATATGGTTTTTTGTATATGACAGGCCTGAAGACCGGGGATGGCCATCTCCTGCCGAGCACACCGGCGACGGAACGCAATCTATTAAGCTTTCAGAAGGCGTTAAGAAAGTCATATCATCTCCTTCTTTCTGGCCTCTTGCAGCATGGTTCTTTTTTGACTGCGGAATATTTTTTTCATTCGGAGGTCTTTGGGGCGGGCCTTATCTGATGCAGATTTATAAGATGACCAAACCGGAGGCCGGACGTATCCTTTCCATGCTTGCCATCGGTATGGTTATAGGAAGCCCCCTGCTCAGCTTCATGTCCAACAATCTGTTCCGTGGACGAAAACCGGTTATAATTATTTCGAGCGCGGTTGTTCTCGTGATTACCTATTTCATGGCATTTGATACCGAAGGAATATCCGTTTTCTGGCATTACACGCTCTGCCTTGGTCTTGGAATATTTTCGAGCGCGATAGTGGTCATTGGGTTTACGGCCACAAAAGAACTCTTTCCTGTTCAGATGGCGGGAACCGCCATAGGGCTTGTAAATTTATTCCCTTTTGCAGGAGGTGCTGTTTTCCAGCCGGTGCTGGGGTATGTCCTCGAGCGTCATGGCCGTGTTGAAGGAGCCTTTACCGTTGCAGGTTATAAAAGTGCTTTTCTTATTCTCTTTTGCTGCGGAATCATCGCATTCTTGTCGAGCTTTTTTATCAAAGAAACCATGTCCAGAAAATAACCTGATTTCTTACTCCACAAATTCTTGCCTTTTTACTGAATATTTAATAATGATGAACCCGTAATAAGTTTATAATCCCGTCACTTCCTTGAAAATGGGAGTCCAGAATTACACGAATTTCCTGGATTCCCGCTTTCGCGGGAATGACATAAAAAGGTATATTATTGCTTTTTACTAAGCTGTAAATAAATGATTACCTGAATAAACATGAATTTTCATCTTCAAATATAACTCATTAATTAATAAAGGAGGTTGCTATGAGAAAAAAAATGTGGCTTGTCTGTATTGCAATGGTACTTGCTTTTCTGTTGACCGGGATTGCGGCGCAGGCGGAAAAAACAATCAAAGTCGGCATTGTTGATACATATACCGGTCCTCCGAGTACATACACGAATGATGTCAGAGACGCTTTCAAGCTTGCAACGGACAAGATCAATGCAAAAGGAGGAATACTCGGGAAAAAGATCGAATTTGTAACAAGGGATGACAAATTCAAGGTTGATATAGGATTGAGCGCCGCGAAAGAGCTTATCATGAGAGAAAATGTCGATATTCTCATGGGTACTATAAACAGCGGTCTTACCCTTGCGATTTCCGATCTTTGTGAAAAAGAAAAAATACCTTTCCTTGTGACTTTTGCAAAGAGTGAAAAAATTACCGGTGAAAAAGGCAACCGTTATGTTTTTTCAATGAACGAAAACACGGCAATGGCCGGAAAGGCCGGGGCTGCCGGACTGGCAAAAAAACCTTATAAAAAATATTGGATTGCCGGTGATGATTACGAATATGGTCACGCAATCGCAGACAGCGTATGGAACCATCTCAAAACTCTCAAGCCCGATGTTGAGCTTCTCGGCCAGTCTTGGTGGAAGGTAGGTGAGCCCGATTTCACTCCCTATATAACCGCCATGCTTTCGGCTAAACCCGATGCGGTTATTATCGCGACCGGAGGAGCAGGCTGCGTTCCATTCCTGAAGGCTTCGGCGGCAACCGGATTTAACAAAAGCGTTCCATTTTTCATGCACACCGCAACAGAGATGTCAACGCTTGCCCCTCTGGGACTTAATGCTCCGGAAGGTGTTTTAGGAACGTCAAACTATTTTTATTACTTCCCTGATACTCCGGAAAACAAGGCATTTGTAAAAGATTTCAAAGATGCTTACGGGCGGTTTCCGAAGGTCGGCGCCCTGTACGGATATATTACGGCCAACTTCATTGCAAAGGCGTATGAAAAGGCCGGAGAGATCAATTCCGAGAAATTCATAAATGCCCTTGAAGGAATGAGCATCGGAAGCCCCATAGGAGAACTTACGGTGCGCGCCTTTGATCACCAGGTAATGTTTCCCATGTTCATGGGGACTACAAAGAAAGTTGAAGGATATGATTATCTTGTAGCAACGGATATCGTGACGATTCCGGGAAAGGATGTAATGCCGAGTATTGAAGAGATAAAAAAGGCAAGAGGAGTAAAATAGTCCAGGAAAGGGCCCTTTTTGGCGATCTCGCTGTCAATCTGCGGGATTTCTTGTGCGACAGACTAAGAATGTATGTCTCCGCGCAATCCCTTAATTTACTTGAGCTTGCCCAAAATTGCCGATTTCCGAATCGTAAATTAAACTTAATCTAAAACATGTTTCTATATGGACATAAAATAGATATTTAATGGAATTTGCTTCAAACATTACTGTTTCTGCCCTTTTTCAGCAGACTCTTGTGGGCCTCAGCAGAACCACTATCCTTTTTATCGTGGCGTCAGGATTGAGCCTGATTCTGGGGGTGTTGAGGATTCCGAATGTAGCCCACGGCTCTCTGTACATGATCGGAGCATTTATCATGTACTCGGTCAATCTTTTCTTCGGCGGGGGGCAGGCAGGATTCTGGATTGCAATAATTCTGTCCCCTCTTGCTGTTGCACTTATAAGCCTGGTTGTTGAACGAGGGCTTTTTCAGCATCTTTATGAGAGGGAGCATCTCATGCTCCTTCTCTTTACTTTTTCAATCACGCTTGTGTTCGGCGACCTCGTCAAAATGGTATGGGGTTCGGACTACAGATGTGTTGATCTTCCGGCCGCGTTTCAGGGGTTCTTTACGATTTTCGGCTTTCCGTTTCCGCGGTATAACATTTTATTGATAATAATAGGCCCTGTTGTTGCTTTCGGCTTATGGTTTCTTACGAATAAGACCAGAATTGGAAAAATTGCGAGAGCCGCTGCGGTTGACAGGGAGATGGTCGGGGCTATCGGAATAAACGTCAGTCTGATATTTGCCGCTGTCTTTGTAATAGGCTGCTTCCTTGCGGGGCTCGGAGGCGCCCTTGTGGCTCCGACCCAAAACATAAGACAGGGTATGGATCATGCGATCATAATAGAGGCTTTTCTTATTGTCATCATGGGAGGCCTGGGAAACATTTGGGGAGCATTGCTCGGCGCACTTATATTCGGCCTGACCGATTCGATTGGAATCCTTGTATGGCCTCAGTTTGCCATAGTCTTTCCATATGTTGTCGTTGTGATAGCTCTGCTTTTCCGCCCGAAAGGACTTCTTAAATCAACATGGTAGAGGAAATCGATTTTGTCTTATAACAGATCTGCCTGGAAAGCTTTAGCGCCGTGGCTTGCGGTTTTCGTTCTCCTTCTCTTTGTACCCCCCTTTCTGCCAAGATTTCATGTATATCTGCTGGGACTGATATTTACTACAGGGCTTCTTGCAGTGAGCCTCAACCTGGTGCTTGGTCTTGGCGGCATGTACCAGTTTCATCATGCCGTATTTTACGGAATCGGGGCATATACTGTTGCTATTGTAATAACTAAAACCGCCCTCTCTCCGTGGATAGGCTTTCTTCTGGCGCCTGTTATGTCGGCGTTATTAAGCCTTGCAATCGGACTTATCTGTGTCCGGCTTTCCAAGCTTTATTTTGGAATGCTTCAGATATCCCTCGGTTCCCTTGTCTGGGCTGTTGTTTTCAGATGGTATTCATTCACGGGTGGAGATGATGGGATTCACGGCATTTCCGTCCCCGGTATTATTTCTTCAACGGACGGGGCATATTATTTTTCTCTGATATTAACCGCGATTTGCCTTATGGTAATGCAAAGAATCGTAAATTCACCTTTTGGAATGTCCTTCCAGGCCGTCCGTGACAACCCGGTAAGGTCCGAAGCTGTGGGTATCAACGTAAAACGCCTGCAGCTCACAGGGATGGTCATATCCGGCGCCTTTGCCGGAATTGCCGGATCGATGTTTGTGGTTATTGAGGGAAGCGTGTTTCCAGAACTGATGTTCTGGACGCTGTCTCTTGAAATAATAATCATGTGTCTGCTCGGAGGATGGTTCACTTTTTTAGGTCCTATGCTTGGAGCCGCGATAATTGTACTGCTCAGAACATTTGTCGGAATATACACCGAATACTGGACTATTATCCTCGGATTTGTCCTCATGCTTTTGATTCTCTTTCTGCCCCAGGGGGTTCTCGGATATTTTCTGGAAAAGCTTAACAGAAGCGGCATGAAAACGGTCCGGGAGGAGAGATGATGCTGCTGGTGGAGAATCTACAAAAAACCTTTGACGGTTTTGCTGCAGTAAGCGATGCGCGGCTTGAGGTGGAAAAGGGCGAAGTAGTCGCAGTTATCGGACCGAACGGAGCAGGAAAGACGACCCTCTTTAATCTTATTACGGGACAACTAGGGCCTGACGGCGGCAGGATTATATTTAAAGATGAAAACCTGGTCGGCATGCTCCCTCATGAGATTTGCCGGAGAGGAATAAGCCGGTCTTTCCAGGTTGTAAATATATTTTCAAGGCTGACCGTTTTTGAAAATATCAGGGTTGCCGTGATGTCATATAATAAAAGCACATTTAATATTTTTTCCAGAGCAAAAGATATCGCGGTTTCCGAAACTGAAGATATTCTTAAAAGCGTCGGTCTTTTCGGAAAAGCCGGCAGGATCAGCGGATCACTTTCTCACGGCGACCAGAAAGTGCTTGAGATGGCCGTTGCGCTCGGTAACAGACCGGAACTCCTTATTCTGGACGAGCCGACTGCAGGGATGTCGCCGGAAGAGACGCGGAATACGCTTGAGCTAATGAAACTTCTCTCCCGCGACCTGGGAATCACAATACTTTTCTGTGAGCATGACATGGAGCTTGTTTTTTCGGTTGCAAACAGGATTATGGTCATGCAGCACGGGAGGACGATTATACAGGGAGAGCCTGATGCTGTAAGGAATGACAGTAAGGTGCAGGAAGCATACCTGGGAGGGTCTGATGAAGGGACCTGATACGATTCTTGAAGTTGAAGATATAGATACCTTTTACGGCTTGAGCCATATCCTGTTCGGGGTTTCTCTGACCGTATCAAAAGGCGAAATTGTCTGCCTGCTTGGAAGAAACGGGGCCGGGAAAAGCACGACCATGAAAAGCATAATGGGTCTTGTTCCCCCTTCAAAAGGAATTGTGCGGTTCAGGGGAGAGATTGTCACGTGCGCTAAACCTTATATTCTTGCCCGGAAAGGGGTGGGATATGTTCCTGACGACAGACGTGTTTTCGCAGATCTTACCGTGGATGAAAATCTTGAGATAGCTGAAAAGAGAATTAAAAAAGGGGCAAGGTGGAACAGAGACAGAGTTTACGGATTTTTTCCTCATCTGAAAGAACTTAAATTACGAAAAGGCGGCCTGCTTAGCGGAGGAGAGCAGCAAATGCTTACTATAGCAAGGGCGCTCATGACCGATCCCGATATTCTTCTTCTTGATGAGCCGACGGAAGGGCTTGCTCCTCTGATTGTAAAGATGCTCGAAGAGCAGATACTGAAACTGAAAGCAAGCGGTCTTACGGTTCTTCTGGCGGAGCAGAATCAGAAGGTCGCGCTCAATTTAAGCGACCGGGGCTACGTGATAGATAACGGAGCTATATGTTTTCAAGGAACGAGCAGGGAACTTCGGGAAAACGAAGGGATAAGGAAGAAGTATCTGCTGGTGTGATATAGTAAGGGGTCAAGGATTCAAGGATTTAAGGGTTCAAGCGAAAAGATATAAAATATGAACAATAACAGGAAAGTTACTCTTTTTATCCAGTGTATCATAGACGGAATCTACCCGGAGGTAGGTTTTGCCGTGGTGCGTGTTTTCGAGAAACTCGGAATAGGCGTCGAATGTCCTGCGGAACAGACATGCTGTGGCCAGCCGGCATTCAACTCGGGATACAGGAAAGAGGCGAAGCAGGCGGCGGAGCATTTTATAAATGTTTTTGGTGACGCTGAAACTATTGTTTGCCCCTCCGGATCATGCGTGAATATGGTCAGGAATCATTACCCGGAGCTTTTCAAAGATGACAGGAAATGGCTTCCACGTGCTTTAGAGGCGGCAAAGAGAACATTTGAATTATCGGAATACCTGGTGGATGTACTCGGTATTGATGATCTTGGCGCAAGCTATGAGGGGAGGATAACATATCATGATTCCTGCCATCTTCTCCGCGGTTTAGGCGTGAAAGAACAGCCGAGAAAACTTATTAAGAAAATCAGAGACGCCGAATTTGTGGAGATGTATGATTCCGACAGATGCTGCGGATTCGGGGGGGCTTTTTCAGTAAAATATCCAGAAATATCAGCGGCGATACTTGAAGATAAGTTCAAAAACATAATCTCTTCGAATGCCGATGTGGTTACGGGTTGCGATATGGGATGCCTTATGAACATTCAGGGTATTCTGAGCCGGAAGAGATTGCCGGTTAAAACAATGCATATTGCGCAGCTTCTTGCGGGGGGGCTGGCATAGGTAATCGGTTTTGTCGTTTTGCAAGATCGGATTCAGGCTTCGTCAACGGCAACAGATCCGCTCCCATTAAACCTTTACAACCCCAATGGATATATGCCCACGAAGCCGTTATTTTGTCTTTGCCTGTGTCTCTTTATTGACAATTAGGGGGCGTTGTTATGTTTCGTAGAAATTTCTTGCAAAACGACAAAACCGATTACCTATGCCAGCTTCAATGGTGATACAAATAAGCATAAGGTACCCTGAGGATTAAAATCAAAAAGTATAAATCAGAGCATGTAAAATGATCAGGATAAACACAGAAAATTACAGAGATGAAGCAATAAAGGGAATAAACGATCCTGTCCTGCAGAAAGCACTTGCAGATCTTCAGGTGCGCTTTGGCAGGGGTACAGCGGAAGCATACAGGAATCTTCCGGAAGGCCCCGGTCTTAGACAGAAGGCGCACGAAATAAGAATGAAAGCCGTTGAAAACCTGGATATTCTTTTAGAGCGTCTTTCTGAAAAAATCTGCGCAAGAGGAGGGCATGTTTTTTTCGCGGAAGATGCCGATGCTGCCGTTAAATACTGCGTCGATACAGCCATGAAGCATAATGTAAGGCTTGCTGTCAAGGGCAAATCAATGACTACGGAAGAGATAGGCTTAAATAACGCCTTTGCTGCCGCCGGTATAGAAATTGCCGAGACCGACCTCGGGGAATATATAATCCAGCTTGCAGGTGAACATCCATCCCATATCATTGCGCCTGCAATCCATAAAACAAGAAGCGAAATAGGACTTCTTTTCTCGGAAAAGCTGAAGATACCCTTTACGACCGATCCTGAGACTCTGACAAGAGCCGCAAGAAAAGCGCTGCGCGAAAAGTTTCTCTTCGCAGGAATGGGTATTTCCGGATGCAATATCGCCTGCGCCGAAACCGGACATATAACCGTTGTTTCAAACGAAGGCAACATCCGCATGTCAACGACTCTTCCTAAAGTTCATGTTGCCTTCATGGGTATGGAGAGGATAACTGCAAGGCTTTCCGATCATGATATTCTCTTCAGGCTTCTTTCAAGGGGTGCGGCCGTCCAGAAGATGGCGGGCTATGTCAGCTACATAGGAGGCTCCCGTTCGGCAGGTCAGGCGGACGGCCCCGACGAATTCCATCTTGTAATAATAGACAACGGCCGGACAAAAATACTTGCAGACGAAGAATTCCGTGAGATGCTTTGCTGCATCCGGTGCGGAGCATGCCTCAACGTGTGCCCGGTTTACGGTAAGATTGGAGGGCATGCATACGGTTATGCCTATTCCGGCCCTGTCGGCGCCGTTGTGACCCCGCTTCTTGTCGGAATAAACAGGGCAAAAGACTTATGCCTTGGAGAGACGCTCTGCGGAGCGTGCAAGGATGCATGCCCTGTCGATATAGACCTGCCACGGATGCTTCTCCTGCTGAGATCAAAACTTGCCGACGGGGATTCAAAGTGGAATGTTGGAAGGGAAAATGCCGGAGAGAAGATGCTGTTCGGCATATGGTCGGAGATTGTTCAGAGGCGATGGGCTTATGATGCGGCTCTCAGTTTTTCCCGTGAAGGGTCGAGACTATTTACCGGCAAAGATGGCATGATTTCAGGCCTTCCGTTTTTTCTGCAAGGCTGGACCGAAAGCCGTGACATGAAACCTCCGGCGCGGAAAAGTTTCATGCGGCAATGGAAGAAGTCGGAAAAACAAAGAAGGATTAAATGAACGGTTACGGGCAGGCAGAATTTTTAGACAATATTAGAAAGGCTCTTCGTGTTGATCATAAAAGAGTATGCCCGGATCTTTTTTGCCGGCAACCTGCCGAAGAATCGATACTTATCATTGATGGAATCAGCAGCCGTCCGCACTCTTCAAGACTTAAACTTCTTGAAAAAATGATTGAAGCGGCAAAATCTGTAAATCTTAATGTAATACCAGTTAAAACATTGCAGGAGTCGGCACAGGAGATAATAAAACTTGCCTGTGAGAAGAATCCGGAATGGGGTGATGAGAAGAGAGTTGTCTTGTGGAAGCATCCACTTATCGAGGAAATGAATATCGGGGAGATCCTCCGGGAACGCAACATCGCTGTTATCTTTTCAAATCAGCCCGATGCCGGGAAGGCAGAAAGAAACAGGTTTGTAAAAGAATCGGCCGGTTCTTTCATAGGCATTACATCCGCTGATTACTGTATTGCAGAAACGGGGACACTTGTTCTGAAAACAGCGCCCGGGCACGACCGAATTGTTTCACTTCTTCCGTCAATTCATGTTGCCGTCATAAAACTTGAGCAGATCATTGCCGACTTTAAAGAGCTTTATACTCTTCTTGACAAGAATCTTGAAGATGACCCGGAATGGATAGAAAACGGCATGACATTTATCACCGGTCCGAGCAAAACTGCCGATATTGAGGCCACGATGGTTCACGGAGCCCACGGCCCCCGTGAGTTGTATCTTTATGTCGTTACAGGGCTGTGACAACAGATCAGATGTTATGCAAAGGCCTTATCTGATTGTGAAGGCTGTCTGTTCACCGCAACGGTTTACCGAAAAGAGTTATCTGGTTCACCGAAAACAGAAGATCAAATAATTGAGCTAAATGCTTTACTTTAACCCCGCCCTGTTATAAATATCCTTTGACAAAATCCGATTAAAATGCAAATAAAATACAAGCTGTTAAGCATGATATCAATTCATTATATGTGTTTGAACAGTTTTGTTCCTACCTGTCATTTATAATGCAGATATTCGGAAACGGCTTCCTATTGAACCTCACAAGTTCCGGCAAGCAGACAGTTCAGTCACGCACTTTCTGCACGAACGTCTTTTTTTCGCGAAAGGGAGTATTGGAGAAGGATTTTGTGAGTCAAGAGGATTCCGGCCGCAAAATATAGGTGATGTTGCCGATCCCAAATGAGCAGTAACGGTTTACTTTTGCATTGACATTCAATCATCTGTCTGCTAAAGGCTTGTTTTAAAAAGGAAGTTGAGGCCTCGTACCTGAACAAAGCCGGACGTTTTTGAAGTTCCCCGCCGCAGAGAAACGGGGAATGCGCTTGCTGTGTCGGTTCAAAGGTCTCAAGTCATCATCATTTTCATGATTTCCGGAAGGAGGAGAAAATGGATTTGAGCATTCTTCGAGGGAAAAAAGTTCTGGTAGTTGATGATGAACTTGATGTAATCGAAACAATCGTGGATTTACTGGACGAATGCCAGGTTGACAGCGCTTCTGATTTTGTTTCGGCTAAAGAGCTTCTAAGTAAGAACAAATACGATGCAGCCGTTTTGGACATTATGGGCGTCAATGGTTTCGGTCTTCTGGAAGTTGCCATGGACAACCAGATTCCCACCCTTATGCTGACAGCCCATGCCTTAAGCGTCGACAATTTTAAAAAGTCGATAAGCGCCGGGGCTTATGCATACATACCCAAAGAAGAGATGATCGATATACCCGATTATCTGGCAGAACTTTTGCTGGCTGCCGCCAAAGGGAAAAAGAGCGGAAAATGGTTCGAAAGGATGACGCCCTCTTACGACCGCCTTTTCGGGCAGGATTGGAAAGCAACAGACAAGGCATTCTGGGATGAATTCAATAATCAATTCACTTTTACCAAAGAAGAGTTAAAACGCATTTTATAAGTGTTTTTTAAGATCCTGTCCCATGCTTCGGGTCAATACCCGTGAAGGCGCGCCCGGCGGCAGCGCGCTAAAAAAAATATCCACCGATCGTGGAGAAAACGCATCATGGCTGAACCAGGCAAGGTTTATGTCTGCCGACAGGAAAAAGGCAGTCGCGAAGAGGACCGCCAACTCCTGGATCAGATCTATCCCAAAAACCGGGTTTCCGATGTAAGCTGGACGATCATATCCGGGGTGGACATGGAGGCGCTGATCGAGCAGATTGTGGAACAAACGGTCGAACTGCTTGGTGTCATGCGCTGCACAGTGTTTATCCATGATAGGCGGTCAGACCAGCTCTGGTCGATAGTCGGGACCGGCCTTGAAAAAAACACAATTCGGATACCCTCAAGCGCGGGAATTGCCGGGTGGGTTTTCACCCATCGCCAGCCGCTGATCATCAATGACGCATACGGCGACGAGCGTTTTTGCAGGGATGTTGACAAGTCAACCGGTTTTACGACGCGTAACGTGCTGTGCATCCCCCTCGTTAATCGCTTGGGCCTTTGCATCGGATCTCTGCAGGTACTGAATAAAAAGTCCGGCGATTTCACGGACAATGACCAGCTGTTTTTATCAACCGTTTCCCAGTACATAACCATCGCCCTTGAGAACGTGATACTTTACGAGAACCTTAAGGCGATAAGCGAAGCGCGCAAGAAAGTCATAGATCACCTCTCTCATGAACTGCGGACTCCTGTTGCCATAATCGATAGTGCGCTGGGGATTATTGCCCGCAAAATCAGAGAAAAAGATTACCGCGACCTGGACAAACCCCTTGCGCGCTGTCAGCGTAATTTCAAACGCCTGCTCAGCATGCAGGAAAAAACCAGCGATATCCTCAACTATCGTTACATCGATGACCAGGCTGCAAGGCTGATCGAGACAGTTTGCAGCCTTACGGAAGAAATGAGCGAAGAAGATCAAACCGAGTATGCAGCGGTAGCGCAAAAAATTTTGCGGCGGCTGAAATCGATTCATGAAATCGGAGACTTCAGCCCGGAACTGATCCGGATCAGCGCCTTTTTACATTATATCTGCGATCAATCCCTTTCTGAGGCGCAACCCCGGGTGCTCAACCTTATCAGGAAAATTGAGCCCGGCCTGATGCTCGACTTTGATAAGGCTGTTCTGCAAAAGATTTGCGCCGGCCTGCTGAAAAATGCCATCGAAGCGACACCGGACAATGGCATGATACAGGTTGCCGCCGGTAAATCTGATGACGGGGTCACAATTTCCTTTAAGGATTGGGGAGTGGGCATCACCAGAGACAATCAGCGCAACCTGTTTACAGGTTTCTGCCATACGCAGGATACCGCGTTGTATTCTTCAAAACACCCCTACGCCTTTTGTGCCGGAGGTTCAGGTCTGGACCTGCTGCGTATCAAAGCCTTATCTGAACGGTTCGGTTTCAGAGTAAGCTTTATAAGCCAGGCCTGCCGGCATATAGCTGATGATATCACCATGTGCCCAGGCGCTATATCAGACTGCCGGTTCATCGACAGCCTTGCCGATTGCATTGCAGCAGGCGGCAGCACTTTTACACTCCATTTCCCAGTGAAGCCTTTTCTGTTTCCAGACAGACGAAAGGCTGAAGCGGCGCTCAATGCATCAGAGTGACTGGATCTTTCTGCCGTAAGGGAAATTTTAGGAGCCCCACACTTTTGAAGTTTCGGAGGATATCCTTTATGTTCCGCTTCACCGCCCATTTACCCTGCTTGGGCATTTCTAAAAGGAAGGTATCTGGTAATCCGAAATAGTAATAGGCGGTCTTGAGATGTGTCTATTTTGCGGGAAGAGTAAATGCGTAAGTTTCGCCTCTTTTAAGCCAGGATTTCAGGCCTTTATCGGATTTAATTCCTTCAGGCTGCACCAGGACCCATCCATTCATTACTCTACCTGTAATATTGAAAACCTCTGTATTCGGAAGTGACAGCATTTTATCGTAATTTTCAGGCCCAACCCTCACAATAAGACTATCTCCAAGTATTCCAAATCCCATGTTGCCTTGAAACAGAAAGCATATACCTCCGAACATCTTCTTCCAGATATATTCTTTGCCTTCGAGATGCTCAAAAATTCTTTGGGCCAGACTTTCATTGTATGCCATTATTCAATTATCCTATAGTAAATGTCATAATTTATGCTCTCGTAAAAAGTCGAAATTCAGACGGCAAAGAAAAAAGATCATTATACAAGGCGCACGAATCTTGAGGAATGAAGCGTACATTTTTGTACGCTGCAATGACGAAAGATGAAGTGCAACACAGCAGAATGACTTTTTACGAAGCCGTCATAATTCTCAATAGGTTTTTTGTATCAATCTTTCTTCAATACAATTGTATCACCGACAGCTATTTCATTTGTGCTCGACGTTATTTTCCCGTATGAAAAGTCATCATGAATAGTCTCTACGGAAATGTCACCGGTTTTGATTTTTTCCTGTCCTATCTTTTTCTTAGTTACAGGATGAATAAGTTCTTCTCCCACCCGGAAAACCTCAAATCGGGAGCCCGTATTAATCATGCCCTTTCCGATGTCGATTATAACTGTTTGACCATCTTTTTTGATTATGTAACCATCCAGAGGAAAAACAGATTTAATTTTTTCATTTAACTCCATTACTGCTTGTGAAGCCGCTTCAATCAGGAGATCACCTTTTTCAGCCTTTGTTGTGCCGGTGCCGACCGATTTTGAACTGTCAAAAATATTAGGCAAACCTATAGATGAAGGAGCGAAACTCGTGGAGCTGCGGTCTGAATTTCCTTTTCCTTCCGCTCCGCCGGTTGCTATGCCGGTTTCAAGATCTATTATTCTGACCACCAGTTCGACGCTTGCTTTTTTTTTGCCGAAATCCACAATAAAACTGCTTTGAGATTCTTCAGAGGAACACAGGGTTATGTTCCCGGCAATTAAATATTTTGCACCGGTCAGCTTGCCGAATTTTATGGCATTGTTTGTATCACTTAAACCCGACATCTGAAATTTTGATTCTTTCAAAATATCTTCCATTCTCTGGCGCTCCACGATTCGGAAGTTCTTGTTTTTTGCCAGTTCCGTTATCAGCATTTCTGTTACGGCGTATTCGATTTTGCACCCGGGATTTCCCGATACATTTTTAAAAGGCAGAACGGCAATATCTTTCTGAGGTGATGCATTTACAATCGCAGGAACTATGCATAAAGAAATCAATATGACTACGAGCGATAGTTTTATATTGCCACAATTCTTAATAATACAAGATATTCTCCCGAGTCCCATTTTGTATTCTCCTGTATATTCGTTCTATTTTACAACATAACTTCTTATTATAGCTTAATATATATGACAAACTTATTCAATTGCAACGCATATTTTAATGAGTATAGCATTGTATCGGTATCGATATGATATTTCGGCGATTGAAGTTCCCTGCGGTCCGCTTTTTTCCCTCACGTTCCAGATTGACATGAACCGAAAAAGCGAGCGCATTTCTAGCTGCTTGCAGCGGGGTTGGCGAGCTAATCAAAAACAGATAAAAAGTCCTTACGGTCGAAGATTCCCAGTAGCTTGCTGCGGGGAGCTTCAATTATCAGAATGCGCATACTTTTCACTTGACAAATAAGTACTGTATATTTAATTAAGGAGCATGCAGAAAACAGGCGTTAACCTCAATACAAATCAGTATGCTGCGGCTGTCAATTCAACAGCTGATCTGAACTGGTGGTGGCCCCGACAGTGGGCCTGAGGTGCGCTGTTTGTGACCTGTTAATAAAAAAAAGCCGCCAAATCAAGCCCGATGCAAATGCAGAGGGCTTTTTTATTTTTCAGCACAGACTAAAAAACATATGATAAGGAGGAACTGCAATGCAATCGAAAGCGATTTTACTGCCGGCCAATGAAATGCCGCGCCAATGGTACAACATCCTTGCGGATATCAAGCTGAATCCGCCACTTGGCCCGGACGGAAAACCGATAGGCCCTGAGATGCTGGCGCCGGTTTTCCCGATGAATCTCATAGAACAGGAGGTAAGTTCCCAGCGCTGGATCGATATCCCCGAGCCGGTTCTAAATATTTACAGCATGTGGCGTCCGAGCCCATTGATACGGGCCACTACCCTGGAAAAGGCCCTCGGTACCCCGGCGCGCATTTATTATAAAAACGAAGGATGCAGCCCCCCGGGCAGCCACAAACCCAATACAGCAGTGGCTCAGGCCTATTACAACAAAGAGTTCGGCATTGAGCGTATTACAACGGAAACCGGCGCGGGGCAATGGGGCAGCGCGCTTTCTTTTGCCTGTGCCCAGTTTGGACTGGAGTGCAAGGTTTACATGGTGCGCGTCAGCTTTGAGCAAAAGCCCTACCGCAAAACAATGATGGAGGTATGGGGCGGCAAATGTATCCCCAGCCCCAGCAATGAAACGAAGGCCGGACGTGATGCCCTCGCCAGAGATCCCAACACTCCGGGGAGCCTTGGGATCGCCATCAGTGAAGCTGTCGAGGCTGCGGTCAGCGACACATCGGGCAAGACCCGCTACTCCCTGGGAAGTGTGCTTAACCATGTTATGCTTCATCAGACCATAATAGGGCTTGAAGTTAAAAAACAGCTTGAAATGGTTAATGAATACCCGGATATAGTGATAGCTTGCGCGGGAGGCGGCAGTAATTTTGCCGGACTCGCCTTTCCCTTTGTTCTTGACAAGATAAACGGCAAAAAAATCGAAATTTATCCGGTAGAGCCTCAAGCCTGCCCATCAATGACCAGGGGACTCTTCACTTATGATCACGGCGATACGGCCAGATATACACCATTGCTTGCCATGCACAGCCTTGGACATACTTTTGTGCCGCCGCCGATACATGCCGGCGGGTTACGCTATCATGGGATGTCACCAACAGTCAGCCAGCTTGTAGAAGAGGGGCTTGTAACGCCCCGGACAGTCAACCAGTTGGCCTGCTATGAGGCCGGGTCACTTTTTGCCAGGACGGAAGGTTTTATTCCTGCGCCTGAAACCACACATGCGCTGGCTCTGGCAATTGCAGAGGCCCGCCTTGCAAAAGAAGAAGGAAAGGAGAAGGTGATTGTTGTTAATTTCAGCGGTCACGGCCTTCTTGATCTTGGCGCTTATGAACGTTATCTGGCAGGAAATCTTCAGGATGTGACTTTGGGCGATGATGAAATTGAAAAGCTTATATCTGTAATAAAGGACAATCCGGTACCGGCGAAACTTAAGAGCACCTGAAGATGAAACCGGATGATCTTACCGTACGCTGTCCTCGTCTAGGCAGCAATGTGGGCTTTGGCTACTGCCGCAAATGCGGTGATGGCCAAAGCCCATGCTTCAAAGTTTTTGACTGCTGGTGGGAAACTTTTGATGTCGTAGCTTATTTTAAGGAGCGGCTTTCAGACGAAGAATTTGCAAAAATCGCCAATTCGCGGCCCAAACCCAAGGTATCCAGCCTGCTTGAGCTTATCGAGCAGGCCCGCCTCAACGCAGCAGATAATGATAAACAGGAATGAACTACCCAGCAGCAGAGCTGTGAGGAATCTGGAATACAGAATACAGTAGTCAGAAGTCAGAAATTTTTTGAAGATATTTTAATCCACCTTATGGATTCCGAGTTCTGGATTCTTAACCCGAATTAGAACTTCGAGGAATTCTTTTGATTAAATGACACTCTTGTTATTTTTAAGCATCATTCCTTATAAAGCCGCAGCAATTCAAAAATCGCATTTATTCCAAAGGCCATCGCATCAACAGGAATCCGCTCATCGGCAGCATGAATCGTCTGGAAAAAATTAAATCCGGCCGGAAGCGCCATCGGCATGAATCCATATGTTTGAATGCCCAGCCTCGAAAAAAAGCGGGCATCGGTAACTCCGGGAAGCATCAAAGGCACGGATATTCCTTCAGGGTCCATATCATGCAGAATACCCGATAGTGTATCGAACAGTCCCATATCGGATTCGGCAGAACAGGTGTCATGTCTTAATATTTCAAACTCTACTTCGTTTCCGATGATTTGACGCAGTTCGGCCATCATATCCTCGGGACTGAAACCCGGCAGTAGACGACCATCCAGCTCGACTGTAATCTCACCGGGAATCACATTAACTTTATTCCCACCACTGACTATTGTAGCGTTGACCGTATTGTGAAGCAGAGGTTCAAAATATTGCGCATTATCGCCAAGCATTTTCAGGACGGTACCTGTCAGGGCGGGGACAAGCAGTTTGCTCAGAATCATGCTTTTGGGAAAAGAGAGATTTGATGAGATAGCTTCAATCATTCGGCGTGTAACAGGCGTAATATGAACAGGAAGACGGTTTTTATCCAGTTGACTCAAAAAGCTCCCCAGTTTTGCCATTGAGCCGCCTCTCATAGGCCGGGCTCCATGACCACCCGGACCGCGCAAAGTAGCTTTAATCCAGCAGGCTATCTTTTCGGAAATTTGGATAGGGTAGAATTTTTTCCCCCCGATGTACATCGAATAGCCGCCGAATTCACCAATAGCATACCTGATACTATCAAATTGCTCAGGATGATTATCAACAAGATATCTGGCGCCGAAATCGCCGCCTGCTTCCTCATCCGACAGAACGGCAAGCAAAATATCACCGCGGGGGACTACAGCTTCAGTCTTGGCGCGAATGAGCGCAGCCGTCATCATGGCCACTCCGCATTTCATGTCCAGAGCGCCACGGCCCCATATAAAGCCGTCAACTTCTTTTGCTTCAAAAGGCGGGTGAGTCCAGTTCTGACCGGTTGTGGTAACAACATCAACATGTCCGTAAAGCAGAAGCGGCGGAGCGCTGCCCTGTCCCTTTAATCGTGTAATAAGGTTTGGTCGGTTAGGGTCTTTGGCTAAGATATGAGTTTCAAAACCGGCTCTTTTAAGCAGCTCTTGAATATAGTTAATGCACCCAGCTTCGTTGCCTGGAGGATTGGTCGTGTCAAACCGTATAAGGTTTTTCAGCAATTCCGCCGGATATTTGAAAATGGCAGGATCACCTGCATCACAGCTTCTGGATTCATGCAACATGATTAATTCTCCTTCGGGGCGCAGTATTTAAATATATCAAAATATATCCTCTTCCTGCCATAAATTACAAGATTTCTCTAATAAGGATGAAAATCAAATTGTTAAATCGATAAGTTAAATTGTTAGGAAAACCGGGCAATTTAATACATGCTGCCTGCCAATTCGCAGACCTCCAGACCTCTATTGACTTTTGAGGTGAAATATAAAATTATTACCATACTGATCTAATCCTGTTTCAGTGGAAACTAACTTTCCTTAACAAACGGAGGCCCAATATGGATAAAAGATTTGAAGATATTATAGATCTGGCGATACAAAGAGAGGAAGAGGCATACAACTTTTATATGAATATCTGTAATACAGTAAAAGATTCAGATGTAATATATGCCCTTGAATTGATTGCAGGAGAAGAGAAAAAACACAAGGCATTTCTCGTCAGTTATCGCGAAGGGGAATATGGCTCAGATTCATTGAGGATGAGTGACGTAATAGATTATAAAATAGCCGAGTATCTTGAAGAACCGGAAATTTCCAAAAATACAACCGCCCAGGATATTTATTTGATTGCTTCTCACCGCGAAGCCAGGTCATATCAGTTTTATAAAAAACTTGCCGGTTTTCACTTTGATGGCGAAATTGCGGCCATGTTACTGAAAATGGCCAACGAAGAATTGAAGCATAAAGAGAAGATGGAATATTTATATACCAACACCGCATTTACTCAAACATCAGGTGGGTGAGAATAAATTTTCAGCTTTTAGATCCTGACGGAATTAATAAGAAAAACATTTTTTAAGAACGGCAACCTATGAATCCCGAAAAGGAAATGGACAAAAAAGCCCCAGGCGGGGTTTATCTTTGTCAGGTCAATGAAAA
>CAYODW010000026.1:0-29395 GCA_964402865.1 uncultured Desulfonema sp.
TGAAATATCGGCAAACTCTTTTTTTCAAACTAACACGCCCGGCGCTGAAATTCTTTATAAAAAGGTGAAGGAGTTTGCCGGACTTTCCGGGAAAGAGACGGTTCTTGATCTTTACAGCGGGACAGGCACGATACCTGTATTCCTTTCGGCAGACGCTGGTCTCATAACCGGTCTTGAGATTGTTGAAAGTGCGGTCTCAGATGCGAAAAAAAACTGCCGGACAAACGGTATTTCAAACTGCAACTTTATTTTGGGAGATATCAGGGAGAGTCTTTCAAAAATCGGTAAAAAACCCGATGTAATGATCATCGACCCGCCAAGGACAGGGATGCATAAGGACGTTATTGGGCAGGTTTCTGATATGGCTCCCCGAAGAATTGTTTATGTGTCCTGCAATCCGGCGACTCTCGCGCGGGATCTTCTCCTGTTGAAGGAAACCTATGAAGTCATGGAGGTCCAGCCTATCGATATGTTTCCTCATACCTGGCATATAGAATCTGTCGCAAGGCTCGAAAGAAGGCGATAATTGTAAAACATTTGTAAAACCACCGGATTTTTTTTGCAATTCATACGTTATATATATAGAGAATTCCAGAATTATTACTCTCGCAGCGGGGGGAGATATTGTTATTCTGGTTCAAAGGAGTTGCCGCATGGATTTTCCTGCGCTTAAAATAGGTGACCTGGTAAGCCGTATTCCTATCATACAGGGGGGTATGGGAGTCGGCATTTCATTGGCCGGGCTGGCTTCAGCTGTTGCCAATGAAGGTGGTATTGGTGTGATTGCAGCCGCCATGATCGGCATCGATGAGCCTGACGTTACAGTCAATCCCACAGAAGCCAATGTCAGAGCTCTTAAGCGGGAGATACGGAAGGCGAGGGAGTTGACTGACGGAATTATCGGGGTAAACATCATGGTCGCCATGACCCATTATGCCGACCTTGTTAAAGCATCGATAGAGGAAGGTGTTGATATAATTATTTCAGGCGCCGGTCTTCCCATGGATTTACCGGGATACCTTGTAAATGGCGCTAAAACAAAGCTGGTGCCTATAGTATCTTCCGCCCGTGCCGCCAAACTGATATGTCAGAAATGGATGGCAAAGCAAAATTACCTGCCTGATGCTTTTATCGTTGAGGGACCCAAAGCGGGAGGGCATCTGGGGTTCAAGAAGGAACAGATTGATGATCCTGATTTTGTCCTGGATAAATTGGTAAAAGGAGTTATTGAAACAGTAAACTCTTTCGCAGCAGAGCGAAATGCCACCATTCCGGTAATTGCTGCAGGCGGAATCTTTACCGGCGGAGATATTCATGAAATGTTGAATCTGGGAGCTGCGGGTGTCCAGATGGGGACCAGGTTTGTAGGTACTTATGAATGCGACGCAGACCCAGGCTTCAAGGAGACTTATCTGAATGCCAGGGAAGAAAACCTTGTTATTATAAAAAGTCCGGTTGGTCTTCCCGGACGGGCAATAAAAAATCAATTTTTAGATGAAGTTGAATCCGGCAAGAAAAAACCCTTCAAATGTCCATACCAGTGCATTAAAACATGTAATACTGATAAAAGCCCTTATTGCATTGCGCTTGCACTCGCAGGCGCGAAAAAAGGGAAGTTTAAAAACGGATTTGCCTTTGCAGGCGCAAACGCCTTCAGGGTTAATCAAATTGTCTCCGTGAAAGATCTGATCCGGTCTTTGGTGCTTGAGTATGATCAGGCTTGCCGCACATAATTCCGTTCACTATATTGCAAACAATTCTGGATTCCCGTTTGCACGGGAATGACGACTTTTGAAATTTACTCTATTGTATAACAATACATAATAATTTAATAATAATAGATCGGATTCTTTTTTGTTGACAGCGCCAATATTTTTTTATAATATTTTTTGCATACAAAATTCAATATTCAATCTTCAGCGTTTTTTATTCGAACATTTCAAATATTGATGACATCTGGGGAGGGTTGTTGTGAAAAATCTGGGAAACGATCACGTAAACCTCGACCAAAAAGCTTATAATCAGTTAAAATCCATGATTCTCGATCAGAATCTCAAGTCCGGAAGCAAAATCTATCAGGAGAAGTTGGCGGTTGATCTTGGGATAAGCCGAACCCCTCTGGTGAACGCGCTCAAAAAACTTGAACAGGAGCGTTTAATCACCGCCATACCGCGTAAGGGATTTTATATACGTGAATTTTCCAAGGAGGAGATGGTAAACATTTTCGAGCTAAGGGAAGTATTGGAAGGATTAGCTGCGCGGCGTGCTTCCCTGCGCATTACGGGCAGCCAGATAAAAAAACTGAATGAGCTGCTCACGGGATTGAAGACATCCGAAGCCGGTGGAAGCGTGGAAAAATATGCCAAAGCAGACCGGCGCTTCCATCATTTTCTTATTAAACTTGGCGGAGATGATCTCCTGTTTGATATTCTGGAGACTTACAGCGTTATAACATTCAGTTATCTTGTTAAATTCCGGGGAGGGCTTGTGAGACCGCCGAAAGAAACCCTGCCGGAACATATTGCCATTATCGAAGCAATAATAAATAAGGATCCGGAAACGGCCGAGCAGGCTGCCCGCGATCATTTTAAACGTTCGCGGGAAAAATTGCTAAAGGATTTAGAAGAAGAATCGCAAAACGGTTCATTATAAAGCAGATCGGATGCAACCGCATAGTTTTTGAAAAGGGATATATTCCCGGCATACTGTACAAGATACATATGATATTATAACACAGGCAGTTTCATTATGCCTAAACCCGGAAAAGGAGGAAGATATGAAGAGGAAATCGTTGTTTGTAAAAATGCTTTATTTCATGTTGATAGTCTTAGTATTTGGTGTATCTTCAGTTGCTGCCGAGACTGTTTTGAAATTCAGCCATACCGACCAGCAACAGGGAGCACGGCAGGCTGCTGCCGAAGTATTCGCAAAGAAAGTCGAACAGTATACGAACGGCCGCTACAAGGTTCAGGTTTTCTGCTGCAGCCAGCTTGGAAACGACCCTAAGAATATCGAGCAGCTCGCACTGGGCGGAATTGATTTCACCGTGTCAAGCACTGGTTCCTATGCTCCTCATGTGTCCTCGTTGAATCTCACAATGCTTCCTTTCATAGTCGACAGCTACGAGCAGGGATGGAAACTGTACGATGAATCAAAGTGGCTGAAGGCTCAATTTGATCTGGCGCCCCAAAAGGGTTTCCGCTTCCTGTCAACCTTCGAAGCGGGGTTCCGCTGCATGACCACAAAAGATCCGCTCAAAACCCCTGATGATGCCAAGGGGAAAAAGCTCCGTACATTTCCAAATGAAATGATGCGATGGACCCTCGACGCAATTGGGTTTAGTGTACAGATAATGCCGCTTCCGGAAGTTTATATGGCTATACAGCAGGGAACGGTAAGCGGTCAGGAAAATCCCATCGATACGATCTACTCAAACAAATTTTACGAAGTTGCGCCCTATGTAACCCTAACCAAGCACGTATACAGCCCGATTCCGCTCGCCATTTCGGAAAAAACCTGGCAGAAACTGTCCCAGGTTGACAGGGAGGCGGTCACTAAAGCAGCAAAGGAAGCGGCGGACTGGTCCCGTAAAACAATCCAGGCCAATGATGACAATCAGCTCAAAGAGATGACATCCAAAGGCGCCAAGGTAACAAGTCCTTCCGCGGATCCTTTCCGTAAGGCGGTAATGCCGGTTTATGATAAGGCACGTGAAAAATACGGCGCTGCAGATGTAAACGCTTTTCTGGAGGATGCTGCAGCTGTTCGCAAGGATCTTCCCGTCAAGTAATTTTGTCCGTACTCCAAATAAAACCGGATGTGCGCTTCCTTTGCGGAGGCGCACATCCTAAAGGGGTTTACTATGAGTGACTTCCATTTGCCGCCTTCCCCACCTGCGCCAAAGTTGATCCGGTGGCTTGGTAATGCCGTTGACTGGACAATAGTTGTGTTTGGCTTCGTCATGGTTATCATGGTTTTTTTCAATGTCATCATGCATGTTATTGGCAAAGACGTTGCATTGACCACGGAGTTCTGCGAGTTCATGATGGTCTGGGTTTCATTTTTGGGGGGCGCCTCGGCGGCCCGGCGCGGGCTTCATATGACAATAACTGAATTTCTGGACAAACTCTCAATCCCGATGCGTCGGTTGGCCGATGGAATTATCCAGGCCTTCTGTCTGGGCGTTCTTGTGTTGCTGATCAAGTTTGGAATGGGCATTGTGATGGCGAACTGGGGTAATGAACTGACGGTACTTGAATGGCCCATGGCTTGGCAGTATCTCAGCCTGCCCGTTGGATCAGCAGCAATGCTGATATTTGTCGCATTCGATCTGGTTCAAATCGTTCTCGGGAAGACGCGCCAAGAACGTTATGGAGGTTGACCGATGTTTGCACTCGTAATCTTTCTCGTGTTTCTGGTCATTGCGCTTGCAGGTGTTCCGCTGATGTATGCACTGCTGGCCACCACCGTCGGAATGATCTGGCTCAACGGGCTTTCTCATCCGCTCGAAACAATCTTCCTTAGCTTCATCTCCGGCGTTGAACCCTTTATCCTGATCGCCGTCCCACTATTTATCTTCGGAGGTAACCTGCTGGCTAAGGGTGGAGTCGGGAAGCGAATTGTCTCGTTTGCCGGAGCTATCTTCGGCTGGTTGCCCGGAGGGCTCGCCGTGGTCACCACGGTCTCCTGTCTCCTTTTCGGAGGCGTATCCGGATCTGCCATCGCGGATACGGCAGCAATCGGATCTCTGGTCGTACCAATGATGAAGGAGAAGGGCTATGAGGGAGCGTTTGCAGCAGCTTTGCTGTCAGTTGCAGGAACCCTGGCGCTGCTCATGCCACTGTCGATACCTTTTCTGGTCTATGCCTTCATTTCTGGAGTTTCAATGCGGCAGCTTTCCATGTCCGGGGTCGTCCCGGCAATAATAACCGCAATAGCCATAATCGTTGTATGCATGTGGTATGGGAAGAAGTCAGGATGTGACACGGGCCAAAAACGCTCTTCCCTCCGGGAAATCTGGGCCTCATTCAAGGATGCGGGCCCGGCGTTGCTGATGCCAGTCATCATAATCGGCGGTATCTGGTCCGGCTTCTTCACTCCGACGGAAGCGGCTGCTATTGCTGTTGTCTATGGCGCTCTTATCTCCATATTCTTATACAAGGACCTGACTTTCGGCGACCTGCCGGGCCTACTACTGGAGTCCTTCCAGACGAGCGCCGTGGTTTTGCTGGTAATCGGTGCCACGGGGTGCCTGTCCTGGCTTATGACTGTAGAACAGGTTGCCGTACAGCTTGCCGCATGGGTTCAGAGCGTTGCCCATCAGCAATGGGTTTTTCTTTTGCTGACCAATTTAGCCCTGCTTTTGCTGGGCATTTTCATCGAGCCTTTGCCGGCCATGCTGCTCAGCGCACCCTTGCTCTTCCCGCTCGCCCGGTCATTTAATATAGACATGGTCCATTTTGGTGTCGTGATGACTGCAAATCTATCCATTGCACTCTACACGCCGCCTGTCGGAGGAACGCTTTTCGTAGCAGCCAAGCTTGCCGATGCCGGAATCGGTGCAATAACGAGGCATCTGATTCCCCTAATGGCAGCAACTATTTCAATGCTGATTGTGATCACCTATTTCCCGTCTCTGACAAAAGTTATTTTATGGTTGTTCATGTGATGTCAATAAAGGAAACAGCCTGTTTCTTTTCAGGCGTATGAGAATCTGCTTTGCCGGTGGGTATATACGAGGAAATGTGAGATGATCGGTGTTAGTCCAGCATTTATTGTTTCTCTGTTCGGGCCGGGCTTCTCCGTCGGGAACTTCTGTGAGGGACTTAAGCTTGTGGGAGAACTGGGATTTTCGGCCTATCAGCCCGAGATCCTGGTTGAGACGGCGCTTCCGGAGTGGAAAACCGGTGCCGGGAGCGTGCACCGTACAGCCTGCGATCTCGGTCTTGTCCCGACTCAGTTTGTGGCTCATTTTATGCTGGAACATTTCTCAAATCCGGAAAAGCTAAATCCCGGCAGCGGCATCGATGAATTGAATCAGGTGCTTGACATCATGCAGATATTTTCACCCTGCCGGGTGCTGACAATACCTGTCGCAAAATTCAATATGAATTGGAATTCCGGACATGCCACGGATATCCGTTGGTGGAATAAGGCACACAGGCTTCTCATGGAAAAAACAGGACGGTATGTTGAAATTGTTGCAAATGCCGGGATGAAGCTGGCCTTTGAAATCCTTCCCTTTTCAATCATGAGAGGAATCAGCCGTTTTCTTAATCTGTGCAACGAAATCGGCTCGCCGGCCCTGGGCCTCAATTTCGATACCGGCCATGCGTGGGCTTGCCGGGAACTGGTACCCATACTGCCTCTTGAACTTAAAGGGAGGATTTTCGGCACCCATCTTGGCGACAACATGGGTACTGAAAATATCAAGCTGGCGCCGGGGAAAGGAACAATTCCCTGGAAGCCGTTGCTGGTAAATCTGTCCGGCACAGGTTATTCGGGAAGCAGAGATATCGAAATCGTTTGCAGGCCGGATCAGGTTGTTGCAGAGTACGGATTTGGGCTGAAATATTTGCAATCATTCGATAATAACGGAGAAAAAAATTAATTTGTAGGCGCGATATCACAGGGAACGGAGAAAATCCAAGGAGGAGTTGTATGCTAAAACTGGCAGTAATTACCGGGTTTTTATCCCGCACAAAAGACCGTTTTCATAATTATAATGAACCCATCGATCTTGAAGGAAAATTCAGTCTTCTCAAACAGATCGAGGGATACAGCGGAGTTGAAGTAGTCTACCCGTATGAAGTCAACGACCCGCAGGCCACGCGGTCGCTGCTGGAGAAATATAACCTTAATGTAGCTGCAATCAATGTCAACGTCAAGGCTGAACCGGAGTTCCGCAGCGGCGGCCTGACTTCGAGCGACAGCCGGATCCGCGCAAAAGCGGTAGAGTTAATCAAATCGGCTAAGGATTTCGCTGCCGACGTTGGGGCCGACAAAGTCACCTGCTGCCCGCTGGGCGACGGCTACGAGTTTGCTTTCCAGTACGATTATGCCAGAGCATGGAAATATCTGGTAGAAGGATTCGGGCATGCAGGAACATACAGGCCCGAGATTCCTTTATATATTGAATACAAACCGAGCGAGACCCGCGGCAGCTGTTTTATCGACTCGGCCGCCAAGACCCTCTGCCTCCTGAACGATATCAAATGCCCGGAGATAGGTGTCACCCTCGATTTCGGACACTCCATGTACGGCAACGAGAATCCGGCCGAGGCTGTAACTCTGCTGGCGGAAAGCCCTTACAAATACTATATTCACATCAATGACAACGATGGAAAATGGGACTGGGATTATTTCTGCGGCACAAAACATTACCTTGAATACGTTGAATTTCTTTACTACCTGAAGAAATACGGGTACGAAGACTACCTGACTTCCGATACCTCACCGACGCGATGGGATATAAAGGGCACCTTTGAAGCAAACAGCCGGCTCTCGAACAAGATCTGGCATCGTTTGGACCAGATCAACTGCAAAGAATTCACACGTCTGATGGATAACGGCGACTATCTTGAAACATGGAAATTCATCGAAAGCAATTTATTCAGATTAACGTAACATAAATAAAGGTAAGGGAAAAAAACAAGATGTCTCAACTTAAAATACCGATGTCTGTAGAAGACCTTAAAAAAATGGCTGCAATCATCCGCTGCGACATCATCGAGATGATTTGTACAGCCAAAGCAGGCCATCCCGGAGGTTCTCTGTCGGCAACAGACATAGTCACGGCCCTATACTTCCGGATGATGCGCATCGATCCCGCAAATCCCCGCTGGCCGGAACGGGACCGTTTCATACTCTCCAAGGGTCACGCATGCCCGGTCTGGTATTCAGCGCTGGCTGAGCGCGGGTTCTTTGATAAATCTCATCTGGGCACACTTCGCCGTCTGGGAAGCATACTCCAGGGCCACCCGGACATGAACAAGGTTCACGGAATCGACATGACCGCTGGTTCCCTTGGCCACGGCCTGTCGGTGGGCATCGGCATGGCGTTGGCAGGCAGATTACAGAAACAGGATTATCATGTCTGGGTGGTAATCGGCGATGGTGAATCCCAGGAAGGATCGATCTGGGAAGCCGCGATGTCCGGGGCGAAATGGAAGCTCGATAATCTGACGGCAATTATGGACCGCAATAACCTCCAGAATGACTCTTACGTTGACAAACTTATGCCAATCGAGCCGGCAGCCGACAAGTGGCGTGCCTTTGGCTGGAACACGGTAGAAATTGACGGCCATAGCATGGAAGAGATCGTTACGGCACTTGAAGGCGCTAAATCCTTCAAGGGAGCTCCCACCATGATTATAGCGAATACAATTAAGGGCAAAGGTGTTTCTTATATGGAAAACGTTTGCGAATGGCACGGGAAAGCCCCCTGCCGGGAGGAAGCCGACAGGGCTTTGGAAGAAATCAGGAGGTGCAGCTGTGAGCAATAATCCCTATCGTTTCGTAAAACCTGAAATCGTCGCCATGCTGTCGTCGGATAATTTCTTCAAAAATGCCGAAAGCCGACCCACGCGGACTTCCTACGCCGAGTCGATCCTTGAAATCGGTGATCGGAACTCCAAGGTCGTGGTTCTTGATGCGGATGTTTCCAAATCGATCGGAACCATCAAATTCGCCGAAAAATTCCCGGAAAGATCCTTCAACTTCGGCATTGCCGAACAGAACATGTTTGCGGCGGCAGCAGGCATGGCCACTGCCGGCTTGATTCCCTTTGCCTCCACATATGCGGTTTTTGCCAGCCTGCGGGCTTTGGACATGGTTCGTAATTCAATTCACTACCCGCGGCTGAATGTCAAAATAGCGGCCAGCCACAGCGGCATCACTCCCGGTCCGGACGGAGTCACCCATCAGGGACAGGAGGACCTGTCTATAATGCGTGCGATTGCAGGCTCCACAGTGATCGCACCTGCCGACCCCACATCCGCAAAAATGGCGGTTTGGGCGGCAGCGGAATTTCAGGGTCCTGTTTATCTAAGCTTCACCAGGGATCCGGTGCCGGTGCTATACGGTCCCGACTTTCCTTTCACGATAGGAAAGGCCGTAATTGTTCGGGAAGGCAAAGATGCCTCAATAATCGCCAACCGTGACCTGGTCGTCCAGTCCCTTCTGGCGGCCGAACGTCTGGCGGCAAAAGGGATCGACGTAAGGGTAATCGACTGCCACACAATAAAACCTCTTGATGTTGAGATGATACTGCAGGCAGCTGAAGAAACCGGGGCCATAGTAACAGCCGAAAACAACATCATTTTCGGCGGATTGGGAAGCGCCGTAGCCGAAACCCTCGCGGAAAACAGACCCACGGTTATGAAACGGGTGGGAGTTCAAGACACCTTTGCCGAATCAGGCCCTTATCATGAACTGATAGACAAGTATGGACTTTCGGCCCGCCATATCGTTGCGGCCGTGGAAGATGTACTCAAAAGAAAAACAATTTAGTTTCCATCCGGAAATGGCCCTCTTGTGCGATCTCGGTGTCAATCTGCGGGATTTCTTATGCGACATACAAAGCGTATGTCTCCGTACAATCCCTTGATTTTCTTGAGCTTACCCAAAACTGCCTATTTCCGAATTGGAAACTCACATGTGTCCAAATTCTGGATGGACACAACATAGTTCTCATAAGGCACAAATATTTTTTACCGGTCTGAAATAAAAATTGTAAATATGCAGATACAGGTTATGATATATTGTACAAAAACATTCCGTGATCGAACATGGAGAATTTAAAAATGGATATCAATAAATGGCGTATAGTAAATCCCACCGGCTCGAAGCGGGTGATTGTAACAAAAGAGCTGCCCGGCGAACGATGGCTGAATATCCTAAAATCAGCCGACTGCAGAATCGAGATTTTCCAGTCTTCAGAGGTGCTCTCTGTTGAAGATATCCGGAAAGCCATTGGTTCTAACTGTGCCGGCGCCATAGGGCAGTTGACCGAATCCTGGGGCAATGAGCTTTTTTCCGCTCTAAGGGCGGCCAACGGCAAAGCCTACAGCAACTATGCCGTCGGTTTCAACAACATTGATCTTGCTTCCGCAACCTCCCACGGAATTCCGGTCGGCAACACACCGGGTGTTCTCACCGAGACCACTGCTGAAATGGCGGTAGCTCTGACGTTTGCGGCAGCCAGGCGGATCGGGGAATCAGAACGGTATTTAAGAGCCGGGAAATACAAAGGCTGGCTGCCTGACCTGTTTTTGGGAGAACTGTTATGGCGCGGAACCGTCGGTATAATTGGCGCAGGACGGATCGGAGCCACCTATGCCCGCATGATGATGGAAGGCCATAAGATGAATGTTCTCTATTATGACCTGAACCAAAACCACGCTTTGGAGGATTTCGCGGACGAGTACTCCGGATTTCTAGCGGATCATCATGAATCACCTGTCACCTGCAGGCGGTCGGAAACCGTTGAAGATCTGCTGCGACTGTCTGATGTAGTGAGCATTCACACGGTGCTGTCTGAAAGCACTCACCACATGATTAATGCAGAACGTCTTACGCTGATGAAGAAAAATGCCGTGCTGATAAACACCAGCCGGGGTCCGGTCATTGACGAAGCCGCCCTGGTGGACCACTGCCGGCGGAACCCAGGTTTCCGGGCCGGTCTGGATGTCTTTGAAGAAGAACCCGCTTTGAAATCAGGATTGAAGGACCTCGAAAATGTGGTAATTGTGCCTCACATCGCCTCTGCCACCATCTGGACACGCCAGGGTATGGCAACTCTGGCTGCAGGTAACGTGGCCGCCATGCTCATGGGCTATCCTGTATGGAACAGGCCTGACATTACCACCTTTCTGGAGCCTGATCCCCCCAAGGCGGCACCGAGTATCCTGAACGCAGAGGATTTGGGGCTGGATATTTATAAATAAGCATGTCAAAACTTAAAATTTAAGCCGGTGGCCATATCGAGGTATGAAAACAAGTTCTTGATCTTTTTCGAGGAGATAATGACAAATCTTTATAAAATAGCTGTTATTGAAGGTGATGGAATAGGTTGCGAAATTGTTCCGCAGGCATTGGACGTGGCTAAAAGTGCCGCCAAAAAAAATGATTTTATGATAGATCCGGCTTTTTTCCCATTTGGAGCAGGGTATTACCTGGCTCATGGTGATTTTATGCCAAGGGATGGATTAGAAATTTTAAAAAAATATGATGCCATATTATTTGGTGCGGTTGGCTTGCCCCAGGTGGATGACACTTTGCCGGCTCGGCACTTTACATTTAAAGTGCGCAATGCATTCAGTCAGTATGTTAATTATAGGCCTGTTAAACTTTTTGAAGGTGTTCCCGGCCCTCTTAAGAATAAAAAACCCGAGGATATTGATTTTGTTGTGATACGCGAAAACAATGAAGGGGAATTCGTTCAATCAGGCGGTCAGATCCGACCCGATGATGAAGACGGCATGGCAATTGATACCAGTGTATTTACCCGCAGAGGGATCGAGCGGATTGCCAGATATTCCTTTGCATTGGCGCGTCTGCGAAAAGGAAAGGTAACCAACGTTACTAAATCCAATACATTAATTAACAGTCTGGCCTATTGGGACAGGGTTATTTCCGAAATTTCAAGGGAATACAGCGATGTGACTTACGAGAAAATGTATGTGGACGCCGCAGCGGCCAGCTTTGTCCTGAGCCCTGAAAAGTTTGATGTGGTTTTAACCACAAACATGATTGGCGATATTTTAAGTGATTTGGGCGGTGCTATAATGGGGGGGCTTGGACTTGGATCAAGCGGTAATATAAACCCCGAAAAAAAATATCCATCCATGTTTGAACCTATCCATGGCTCCGCTCCTGATATTGCGGGAAAAAACATTGCAAACCCTGTTGGGGCCATCTTGTCAGCAGCTTTGATGCTGGATCATTTAGGTGAAAAACAGGCGGCGGAAGATATCCGAAAGGCAACCCGAAAGTTTCTTAAAAAAGGCCCTCTAAGCAAAGATTTGGGAGGGAGTGGAAGCACGCAGTCAATCGGAGAGGCTATTCTTGCCCATCTATAAAGAAGCGCATCATATTGTGGACCTGACCATCCCTCTGAATAAAGGGGACAGGGGGGTGGATTGGGATAATGCCATGGAGATTCCGAAAGATAATTGGAATGCCAGGCTGCTGCACTTATACAGCCATTCGGGAACTCATATGGACGCTCCGTCACATTTTATCCCCGGCGCCAAAACTATCGATCAGATAGATTTAAATAAGTGTATCGGGCCGGCCTTACTTATCGATCTGGGTGAGGTGCCGGAAAAGTTTCTAATAAAAACGGAACATCTGAATGGTTATAAAAATAGAATTTGCAAAGGCTGCCGGATTGTTTTTAATACCCGCTGGTCGAAACATTACGGTAATCCGATCTTCAGAGATCAATCCCCCCGAATCAGTTTAGAGTTGGCTAACTTCTTAACCAATCTTGAGATTAGTTTAATCGGCGTCGAACCTCCTTCTGTTGCCGATGTTCATAATAAATCCGAATTGGTTTCAGTGCACAGTACATTTTTGGAAAAAGAGATTGTGATAGTTGAAGGCTTGTGTAATCTGAACAAAATTCCACAAGATGAATTCACCATAATGGCCTTGCCGTTGCCGATAAAAGATGGCGATGGCTCACCTTGCAGAGTGGTTGCATTTATATAAAAGCTCATCCTATGTTAGATCTAACCACACTATCAGATTTTAAATTTAAAAGTCCAAAAGCATTTGTTGAGACGTTATATAAAGGCTCAGGTTGCAAAGTTGTGGTTCTTGATGATGATCCAACCGGAACTCAAACCGTTTACAATATTTCATGTCTTACCTCTTGGGATGAAGAGGCGATATCAGAAGAATTTAATAAGCCGGAGCCTTTATTTTTCATATTAACCAATTCTCGAAGTGTCTCTTCAACAGAAGCTTATTCTATAAATAAATTGATCGGGGCGCGTATAGCCAAAATTTCGGCTAAATGTCAGAAAAAATATATCCTGATCAGCCGCAGCGACAGCACCCTCAGGGGGCATTTCCCCGTTGAGGTTGAAGCGCTCCGGGAAGGATTACAAACAGCCGATTTACCATGCTTGATAGTACCTGCTTTTTTCCCTGGCGGAAGAATTACGGTCAACGATTTACATTATGTGAAAGATGGTGAACATTATGTTGAAGTTGGAAAAACAGAATTTTCCAGGGATTCATATTTTGGTTACCATAACTCCCACTTAAAATTTTGGGTGGAAGAAAAAAGTTCAGGTCAAGTGAAGGCAAGTGATGTTTCCAGCTTAAGCATTTATACCATAAGAAATAAAGGCCATGAAGGTGTAAAACAGTTCTTAAAAAAGCTTAAATCCAGGCAGTATGCCGTTATCAATGCCTGTTGCCAAGAGGATTTGGATATAGTGTCCCATGCTTTCTGGTTAAGCATAAAAGATGGAAAATCCTTTTTAATCAGAAGCGCTGCATCTATTGTGGCCTCCTTAATGGGTTTATCTGATCGCCCCTATTTATCCAGCCTCGAATTAACCATGAAAGCCTGTAATCATCTGAATGTGGGAAAAAATGGCGGATTGATGGTTATGGGCAGTTATGTTGAAAAAAGTACGCGGCAATTAAATTATCTGATAAACGAATTATCAAAGAATCATCGCAACTTCGTTCATTTAGAGCTGAAGACGGAAAGTTCGATTGATTCAGGTCATTTAGGAAAAACTATTTCGGATTTATCCAGGCAAGCAAATGCATACTTAAGTTCGGGAAAAACGGTTTTGATTACTACAAGTAGAATTTTAATCAGAGGCAAAAATCCATCAGAAGATTTAAATATAAATGAAACAGTTGCCGATGCTTTAATATCAGTTGTTAAAAGGATTGATCAGGTTCCAAGATTTTTTGTAGCTAAAGGCGGCATCACTTCAAGTAAAATTGCAACTGAATGTCTGGGAATTAAAAAAGCCTTCGTATTAGGACAAGCTATGGCTGGCGTACCCGTGTGGGAGTGCGGACAGGAAAGCAAATTTCCGGGCTTACCTTATGTGATTTTTCCGGGTAATGTGGGCAATGAGAATTCCTTGTTTGAGCTTTTAAAGGATCTGATAACCTGACAAATACAGATAATACAGTATTTTACTAAAATTGCTGCTCTAAAAATTTTGTAATGGAGTACTATTTTCGCCATTTTCAGATCATTACTTGGCGGCGTTTGAACCCTTTCTGACTTGGGCGGATTTTTCACTCGAATTCTTGAACTTTGAATCATCGAATCGTCATAGGATCATCAACAAATTTAAAGATGATCCTCAATTTATTGCCATTTTCAACTAATCGGGAGAAGAACCATGTTAATGTTTACATATAGAGCAGCCATCTTCTTTTCTTGACTTTGTCATAGTTTGTGGATACTTCGGATCACTATTCCGTTTTCCGCCAGGTAAAAAGAGGTTCTTTAACTTTTTACGATTGTTTCATATAATGATAAATAAAAATAATTTAAGATCCGGGGATTCTCACCGTTGGCTGGTATTTATCATAATTTCAGTCATTTATTTTTTTGTGTATTTTCACAGAGTCTCGACGTCGGTTATTGCCCAGGATATTTTAAAAGCCTTTAATGTAAATGCCACCGCTCTCGGATTCATGTCTTCAATGTATTTCTATCTTTACGCGTTTGAACAGCCCCTTGTTGGATATTTTACAGATAAACTTGGAGCAAGACGGGTCATAGCATACTGCACTTTAGCGGCAGCAGCGGGATGCTTCATGTTTGCGCTGGCTCCTGGGATAGGATGGGCCTCTGCAGGGCGCGCGCTGATAGGAATCGGTGTGGGTGGTGTGTATGTGCCGGCGGTAAAGGCTTTTTCCCAATGGTTTGAAAAAAACGAGTTTGCAACAATGATAGGGCTGCTTATAGCAGTCGGTAATTTCGGAGCGATTGTCGCTACAACTCCTCTTGCCTGGGCTGCAAACAATTGGGGGTGGCGTATCAGCTTCCACATAATAGGATGGATTTCACTTCTTCTGGCTATAGGGGCGCTTTTTCTGATAAAAGATTTCAACGAATCAGGCGAAACTGTTAAAGATGAAAATAATTCAGAACTTAACGGAACAGGTTCAAAGGAAATCCCTTTTTACAGGGCTCTCGTCTCTCTACAATTCTGGATTTTAGCCCTTATTTTTTTTGGAGTTTACGGAATAGTTATTACTTTTCAGGGTCTCTGGGCAACACCGTATCTTATGGCTGTGCTTGAAACGGACAGGATTGCGGCAAGCAGGCTGAACATGCTGATACCGGTGGGATTCATTGTCGGAGCTCCTCTTTTCGGCCGGCTTTCCGACAGAATATTTAAAAGCAAGGTACATGTAATAATCTGGCTTTTGGCGCTTTTAACCCTGTCGTGGGCAGGTATTCTTTTTGGGATGGAACTTGGCATGTTGTCTGTTTTTTTGGTTCTTTTTTTTATGGGAATTGCGACAGGTGGATTTGTAAGCTTGTTCTGGGCTCATCTTAAAGAAATCATACCGGCCGGAATACTCGGATCTGTTTCGGGACTTTTAAATCCCTCCCCCTTTCTGGGTGTTGCTCTTTTCCAGGTATTAACGGGATCATTAATCGACAGAGGGAAACTGATTGACGGAGCATATCTTGCTGACGCCTACAAAAGTTCTTTTATGCTCTGTTTTCTTATAAGCTGTGCCTGCCTTATTCTTGCGTTTTTTCTGAAAGAACAAAAAACTCAAAATATTTGACATATGTGATACGAGATCTTGCACGGGAATGAAGATTTTTGAACCTATTATTCAATGTTGGCCGGTTTTTTTCTTCATTAACACGGAAAGCAGTATGGAGCCCGCCAGTATTCCTAATACAACACCGAGCGACAGCAATGCGGGAATTTTTATCCAGCCCGAAATCAGCATCTTCACGCCCACGTAGAACAGGATTATCGATATTCCAGGCTTCAGGAATCTGAAATACTGTATAATTGAGGCCAGCAGAAAATAGAGCGAGCGCAAACCAACCACCGCGAAAACGTTTGAAGTGTAAACGATAAACTTGTCCGAGGAGATGGCCAGCACCGCAGGTATGGAATCTACAGCGAAGATCAAGTCTGATGTTTCAATTACTATCAGAGTTGCAAATAGCGGAGTGGCGTGCCAGACATTCATCTTTTTGATAAAGAAATCCGGATTCTCTATGTTCTTTTCAAAAGGTATAAATTTTGCCATCAGGCGAAGCATTGGGTTTGAGCCGGGGTCCATATCCGATTCCTTATGAAGAATCATTTTGATGGCTGTAAATATAAGTATTCCCCCGAACAGATAGATTATCCAGTGGAAAGCGTTAAAAAGCTCGACGCCGGTAAAAATAAGAATGAGGCGCATAGATACGGCCCCTAGTATGCCCCATGTAAGAATTTTGGGCTGATACTTAGGTGGAACGCTGAAATAGGAGAATATAATGAGGAACACGAACATGTTGTCCATAGAGAGGGAATATTCTATGACATAGGCTGTAAAAAACTCTACCATTTTTTCAAAACCGAGCATATAACCGGTAAGTAAACCGAAGAGGGTCGCTACCGTGACCCAGAAGCCGCACAGCATTAATGCTGCTCTGCTGCTTATTTCATGAGCTCCTCCTGCTGAAAGCTTTAAATCGGCTATGAAAAGAGAGATGGAGGTAACTATAAAGACAATCCACAATATGTTATTCGGAGTCATTTAAATATTACTCTCTTATTTATGAATTGTTGTCGCACAATCATTCCATTGAGACTTATAAGATTTCACTACTCAATGTGTCAATCAAAAAACAGGGCGGTTATTTTTTAATGCGCTGGATTATGGTAACATATCGATATTAAATGTATAAGATTTATTAATCATATTTTAATGAATTTAAATTCATTGATATTTGAGACAAAATCATATCAAATTTAACAGATTATTTAAACCCGGCGGGGTGCTTTTATCATATGATAATATGCTGATTATAAATATTATATTATAATTAAAATAACAAAAGAAGAGATTTGTCTTGACATCAGGAAATAGATTCTGTTAAGTGAATGAACATTCATTCATGCTTGTTTTAACATCATTCCAGGAGGTAATTATGAGTAGAAAGATAAGAACTGCCGCTGTTATCGGCTCCGGTGTAATGGGTGGAGGGATAGCCGCTATCCTTGCCAGCGCCGGCATTAAGACGTTATTGCTGGACATTGTTCCCTTCAACTTAACAGACGAACAAAAAAATGATTCCAAAGCAAAAAACAAGATCGTAAAGGGAGGTTTTGACACCCTTCTAATGGCAAGTCCTGCTCTTCTTATGCAGAAAAAAGACGCGGATCTCATTTCTATAGGTAATCTTGAGGATGATTTTGAAAAGATCGCATCATGCGACTGGATTGTCGAGGTTGTAGTTGAAAATCTCAAGGTCAAGCAGGATCTTTTTAAAAGAATAGAAAAGGTAAGAAAACCTGGCACGATAGTTTCTTCGAACACCTCCGGAATTCCTTTAAAATCAATGTCCGAAGGTTTAAGCAGTGAGTTCAAACAGCATTTTCTCGGAACCCACTTCTTTAATCCCGTAAGATATATGAAGCTTCTTGAAATTATATCTGGTGAGGAAACACTACCTGAAGTTTTGGAATTTATGAGTGATTTCGGCGAAAGAATACTTGGCAAAGGTATTGTCAGGGCAAAAGATACTCCCAATTTTGTCGGAAACAGAATAGGGGTTCAGGGAATGGTGAAGGCTATGCAGCTCATGGTTGAAGACGGCCTTACGATTCCCGAAGTAGATGCTCTTTGCGGTCCTCCGATTGGAAGGCCGAAAACAGCCATGTTCAAGACTTCGGATCTTGTCGGGCTTGATACGATGGGGCACGTCGCCAAGAACACCTACGATCTTGTAGTTAATGACGAAGTGAGAGACAGCTTCATTATCCCTGAATTTGTGAACAAGATGATTGAGAAGAAACTTCTCGGAAAAAAGACAAAGGCGGGATTCTATAAAACCGATCTGACTCCGGAATGGAAGAAAGTCCGCAAAGTTATAAATCCTTCTACACTTGAATATGAAGAATATGAAAAGCCCGCTTTCCCGTGCCTTGATGAAGCCAAAAAGGCGAAAACTCTTCCGGATAAGATGAAAGCCGTTGTTTATGGAGAAGACAAAGGCGCCAAATTCTTATGGAAGGCTGTTGCGCATCAGCTTATCTATTCAGCTAACAGGATTCCTGAAATATCCGATACCATAATCGACATAGACAATTCCATGAAGTGGGGCTACAACTTTGAAATGGGACCCTTCGAAACATGGGATGCCATCGGTGTGCAAAGAGCTGTCGATAGAATGGAAAAAGAAGGCTTCAAGGTGCCTGCAAAGGTAAAAGAGATGCTTGCCGCAGGAAATACATCTTTTTACAAGACCGAAAAGGGCAAAATTTACTACTACGATTTTAATACAAAAAATTACAAGGAATATGTCGTAAGCAAAAGTATAATATCTCTTGCCGCCCTTAAGGGAGACAACAAGCTTGTTAAGAGCTGCAAGTCGGCATCTCTTATAGATATCGGCGATGGAGTTTATTGCTGTGAATTCCAAACAAAAATGAATGCGCTTAATGCTGAGCTTATTGAATTCATGCATGAATCGCTTGATTATGTTGATCAGAACGGTGCCGGTCTTGTAATCGGGAACCAGGCCGGCGGAATGCCGGGAGCCTTTTCAGCCGGAGCAGATCTTGTTCAGGTTGGTCTGGCAGCAAAAGAAAAAAGATTCTCGGAGATCGAGACCATGATAGAGCGTCTTCACATAGCGGTCCAGCGAGAGAAATATTCTCCCTTCCCGGTTGTGGCCGCTCCCTATGGCCTTGCTCTTGGCGGCGGTTGTGAGGTATGCCTCGGCGCCGACAGGATAGTTGCTCATGCTGAGCTTTACATGGGCCTGGTTGAAATAGGTGTGGGTCTTCTTCCTGCAGGTGGCGGATGCATGAACCTCTGGAAAAAACTTATATCTTCCGTACCCGAATCAGTAACCGATTTTGATCTTGCAAAGTTCTTCATTCCGGCATTCATGGCAATTGCAATGGCCAAGGTTTCAACATCTGCTGCCGAGGCAAGAGCTAACGGCTTTCTGGGCCCCAAAGACAGGATAGTTTTCAACAGGGATTATCTTATCGGCGAAGCAAAGAAAGAAGTCTTAAAGATGCTGGATGAAGGTTATGCTCCTCCTGTTAAGAGAAAACTCAAGGTTTTCGGAGAAGCAGCACAGGGTATGATCAATGCTGAAATATTCAATATGCAGAGTGCCAAATTTGTCAGCGAATATGACGCATTCCTAGCAAAAAGAATCGCATATGTAATAAGCGGAGGCGACGTCAGAACGAACAGTGAAATTGACGAAGAGGTCATTTTAAAGCTTGAAAGAAAGGCTTTTGTCGATTTTCTTAAAGAGGAAAAGACTCTTGCAAGAATTGACCACATGCTTTCGACCGGCAAGCCCCTAAGAAACTAATATTTGAACGGACTTTTTACGAAGCCGTTAATCTCAAGGAGGAAACAACAATGAGAGATGCATATATAGTAACATCAATAAGGACTCCCGGTTGCAGAAGGGCAAAAGGGGCTTATAAAGATACGAGGCCTGAAGATCTTTTGTCTTTTATTTTAACCGCTGCGGTTGAAAAGACACATAATCTTGAAAAGAAGGATGTTGAAGACCTCATGATCGGATGCTCTTTCCCGGAAGCTGAACAGGGGCTTAATATCGGAAGAATTGCCGCCCAGATAGCCGGTTTTCCGGATGAGGTTTCGGGCGCAACTGTGAACCGTTTCTGCTCGTCAGGCCTTGAGGCGATTGCTCTTGCCTCTTTGCGCGTTATGTCGGGATGGTCGGATGTCGTAATCGGAGGTGGAATCGAATCTATGACATTTGTTCCGATGGGAGGAAATTTTCCAAGGCCTCATCCGGAGCATTCAAAAAAACAGGCCGACCTTTACTGTTCGATGGGAATTACGGCTGAAAACGTGGCTAACCGGTATAATATTTCCCGCCAGGCTCAGGATGAGTTTGCATATAATTCACAGATGAAGGCTTCGGAGGCATTGAGCAAAAAGCTTTATAAGGAGATTGTTCCGACGCCTGCCGCAAAATTTGTTATTCAAAAAGACGGAACATATAAGAAGGAGACTTTTATCGTGGAAAATGACGACGGGATCAGGCCTGATACAACCATTGAGGGTCTTGCAAAGTTAAGACCCGCTTTTGCCGTGGGCGGTTCGGTTACTGCCGGGAATTCCTCGCAGACAACAGACGGAGCAGCCGCCACAATCATAATGAGCGGCGATAAAGCAAAAGCTCTGGGGATAAAGCCTGTCGCAAAACTCAAATGCTATACCACGGTTGGTTGCCGCTCGGATGAGATGGGCGTCGGACCCAAATACGCAATTCCGAAACTTATGAAGCTTGCAGGAATTGACCTTAAGGAAGTTGGCCTTTTTGAAATAAACGAGGCGTTTGCGTCGCAGGCTCTTTACTGCATAAACGATCTTGGAATTGATATCGCCAAGGTCAATATCAACGGCGGAGCAATAGCCCTCGGCCATCCTCTTGGATGCACCGGCGCCAAGCTTTGCGCGACACTTATCGCGAACATGAGAGAGAAGGGTGTCAAATACGGTGTCGAATCGATGTGTATCGGCGGAGGTATGGGCGCAGCCGCTCTGTTTGAGCTTTGTGAATAGAACTTGTAGAAAAGGGGTCCCGCCATAAAGATTGGCGGGCCTTCGGCAGGATTCGAGGGTTCAGGGGTTCGAGTGAAAACATAAAAATAGAAAGGCTGCCTTTAACCGGGCGGCCTTTCTGTTTTTTCCGTAGAGGACTTTTATCCTGTTCCTCCAGTCACCTTCAGGAGCAGTTCCGTTTTATCTTCCCACTTGATATCAAAAAGCTTTTCTGTTTCTATTCTTACGCCGTCGATTTCAGCCGAAAAAAGTCCGGCTTCAATTACTTTCCTGTTTGCAGCTAAAAATTCCGAAAGGGTTTTTCCTTCGATTATGACGCCCCGGTTTAAAAATTCAGGGCCCAGTTCTTTTGATATAAGATTGAAAAATTTTATTGTTACTTTGCCTTCGAATGAATCGGAGCCGGTTTCCGCAGGAACATGGGATATTCCGCTCCGCATGGACGCCAATGCTCCGCCTCTTCTCATCATTGCGCCGGCAAGACCGGGCATTGCCGCGGAAAGAGAGATGGTTGATCCGTCTTTTACTATTGCGGAATTGACATCGTCAACAGGCTTTCCATTCAGGAAAATTGTCTGGATTCTCTTGTCGAGATAGTACTGTTCGATAAACATCCGGTTGCATAAGAATTCCTTAACGCTGCAGCCGATTTTTCCCTTTATGATGAAACCGTTTTCAAGAAGCTGGAAAAAGATAGAAATCCGTTTTGGGTCAAAGATTAAGATAAGAGAAGAAATGTTTGATTTTTTCATGCTTATAAATTTATAGAATTTGAAAAATAAAAAGGGAGGCCTCGAAAGGCCTCCCTTTTAAAAAGAATTTACCAGTTGAAGACTTTGTCGAGATCCTCGTCCTTGACTGCAAATATCACATTATGCGGCGGGAGCGGCTCGTTTTTAAAGTAATTAGGGAGCCTGTCGTGCTTTGATGAAAATCCTGCCTGAAAGTTGAATTCTCTTTCATTCTTCAGGACTGACTTCCCGAGAGCGACAAAATCATCACCGGTCATTTTAAGGCCGGTAAATTCGCTGATAAGGTCCATATAGGCCTGGAAGGTATCAGACTGGTCGAGAATCGCAAACGCAATGAAGAGGCACATTCCCGTTGAATCGAGTGCAGCGGTTGCAATCTGGAGATTCCTTGAAAGCTCTATCTGCCCTTCCGGCTTAAGCGCGTCAACCTTGCCTCCCACACCGAGTATGTTTGCGGTAACCGAGTAACCCGCCGTGTGATCGGCTCCCATCGTTGTTGTCGCGTAAGTGACGCCCATACCCTGAACAGCCCTTGGATCGTAGGCCGGCATCGATTGTCCTTTCACGACCGGAACCCTTTCCACGCCGAATACTTTGCCGGTAACCGCAGCGCCGTTTCCAAGGATACGGCCAAGGTGAGTTCCTTTGCCAACTTCTTTAACAAGGTTTATTGCAGCCTTTGCGTCTCCGAATTTTGCAAGGCCTGCATCCATGGCAACAGCAATTGTCGCGCCCATTTCTATGGTGTCAATGCCGTAATCATCGTCCAGGCGGTCCATCATTGCGATTGCATCGAGGTCATCAATTCCGCAGTTCGCCCCGTGCGCCCATACGGTTTCATATTCGGGCTGCTTTGTCAGAAAGTTGCCGTCCTTGTCATTGTAAATTCCGGAGCATCTGATAACACAGCCTCTATGGCAGCCGTGGGTTACGACTCCGCCGCGCGCTGTTTCTGTAGCTGCCTGAGTTTCGCCGCTGATTTTTGAAGCTCCCGCAAAGCGCCCGGTTTTGAAATTGTTTGTAGGAAATCCACCGGCCTCATTGATTACGTTGGTCAGAACATTAGTTCCATAAGCAGGAAGGCCTTCACCGGTGACAGGGTGTTTTTTAAGCCCCTGAACGAAATTCTTATTGGCTTCTTTGAATTTTTCGGAATTTTTCGGCTCCCTGTTCGGCATGCCGGTGTCGTCTAAAACAATGACTTTTACACCTTTTGCGCCCATAACAGCGCCGACTCCCCCCCGGCCTGCATGGCGGGTCGGTCTCAGCTCCATATCCGTAAAAGCAACAGAGGCTGCGGCAAGTTTCATTTCTCCGGCAGGGCCGATTGATATGCAGGCTATCTTGTCCCCGTATTCCTTTTTCATTTTTTCGACCAGAGCATAGTTGCCAAGCTTTTTCAGGCTGTTGTCTGCGGCTATCTTAACGCCGTCCTTGTTTATGAAAACTTTATAGATTGTTTCACTTTTCGGAGCTCCTTCAAGAACGATCGCCGCATATCCAAGCCGTCCCAACACCTGAGCTCCCTGTCCTCCTGAATTGGCCTCTTTAATGCCGCCCGTGAGAGGGCTTTTACAACCAACGGATATCCGTCCCGACATTGCGGCAAGAGATCCGCTCAAGAGCCCCGGTGCAATTACAAGCTTGTTCTCCGCACTGAGGGGATGACATAATGGAGGGACCTCTTTTGCAACTATTGCAGAAGTCATGGCTCTTCCTCCAAGGCCTGCATAGGCGGCAAGTGAATCGGTTGCTGTTTTGGGGCCTCCGTCTGCGCCCATGTTAATTCTTAGAATCTTGTCCATAAGCGACCTCCTTTGTTTTGTTTGAAACGGTTTGAATTTTTTATTTGATAATGGCAGGATGTTTCAGTAAATAAAACTATTGAATTAACTCTCATAACGGCATTTATTTGTCAAGAAACATAAAAAAAGGTTAAAACTTGAAAATTGCAAGCTTTAACGTTAATGGGATCAGGGCAAGAATACCTGTGATACTTGACTGGATTGAAAAGGAATCCCCTGATATACTCTGTATGCAGGAAACGAAAGTGCAGGATGACGAATTTCCGAAGGATGCTTTTGAAGAAAAAGGATATCACTGCACTTACAAAGGCCAGAAAAGTTACAACGGGGTTGCAATCATAAGCAGAGAGGTTTCGTCAAGGGCCGAATTCGGATTAGGCGATGATGATGAAGCCGAAAAAACAAGAATTGCCACGGCTTTTTTTAATGATATTGTTGTAGTCAACACTTACATACCCCAGGGAAGAGATCCGGGATCCGAACAATTCTTATACAAGCTGGCCTGGTTCGACCGTCTGCTGAAATATTTTGAAAATAATTTTACTCCGGATACGCAGGTGGTATGGGTCGGGGATTTTAATGTCGCTCCGAAATCTATCGATGTTTATGATCCTGTTAAATTACTTGGAAGCGTGGGCTATCATCCGCTGGAGCATGAAGCCTTGTCTAATGTAATGAAATGGGGATTTAAAGATGTTTATAGAATTCACAGGCCTGAGGAAAAGGAGTTTACTTTCTGGGATTACCGAATTCCGAATTCCGTAAAACGGGGCCTCGGATGGCGGCTTGATCATATATGCGCTACAGGAAGTCTTGCTGAAAAATCCGTTTCCGCATGGATAGATAAAGGGCCGCGGCTTGCGGAAAGACCGTCGGATCATACGCCCATTGTCGCGGAGTTTAATTTATCGTAAGTCGTGAGGCATGAGGCAATAGAGGGGACAATGTCACCTATTTTTGACTATTGACTATTGCCTGTTGCCTATTTATCCGTTTTTCTTTTCAAACTCTTTCATGAAATCGGTTAAAGCTTTAACTGCATCCAGAGTTGTCGCATTGTAAATTGATGCGCGGCAACCTCCGACTGAACGATGACCTTTTAATCCACCGAACCCGTTTTTGGTTGCTTCCTGGATAAATTTTCCTTCAAGCTCCTCGTTCGGGAGCCGGAAAGTCACATTCATAAGAGATCGGCTTTCTTTTTCGGCGGTTCCTTTATAAAAGCCACCCGAATCAAAGGTATCGTATAAAAGCTGCGCTTTTTTCTTATTAATTTTCTCGATCTTTTCAAGACCACCAATGGTCTCCTCCAGCCATTTCAGGACGAGCTGAATTACATATATCGAAAAACAGGGCGGAGTATTGTAGAGTGAATTTGATGAAGAAAAGGTTGTGTATTTCAGCATCGACGGAAGATTGTCAGGCACCATCTTGAGCATATCTTCACGGATTATCACCATGCAGACTCCGGCGGGGCCTATGTTTTTCTGAGCTCCGGCATATATCAGGCCGAACGGATTTGGATTAAATGATCTGCTCATTATATCGGAAGACATGTCTGCTATAAGAGGAATGCCCCCGGTATTTGGAAAGCCTGCCCACTGGGTTCCTTTTATCGTGTTGTTGGATGTAATGTGGACATAAACAGCATCATTGTTAAACTGTATGTTTTTTGGAATATACGAAAAATTTTTATTTTTGGAAGATGCGACAACATTAACTTTTTTGCCGAGAATCTGTGCCTCTTTTATCGCTTTAGTTGACCAGGTGCCTGTATCTACATAATCGGCAGTACTGCCGTCAGGAAGAAGATTCATCGGAATCATTGTAAACTGAAGGCTTGCGCCCCCCTGAAGAAAAAGAACCTGATATCTGTCATTGAGCTTTAAAAGTCTTTTTGTCCGTAAAACCGCATCATTTATGACCTCATCAAATAATTTCGATCTGTGGCTTATTTCTGTTATAGACATGCCTGAACCGGCGAAATTCAGGAAAGATTCCTTCACTTCTTCAAGAACACTTAATGGCAGGGCTGACGGTCCCGCGTTAAAATTGTAAATTCTGTTCTCCTTCATAATCCTCCTCCGGTTGTTTGTAGTTTTATATCTCTTTGAGAGGGAATCTAATTGAGCAGATTGGAGACCGTGTGTCAACCTGTTTTTTTTTATAAGGTTATTCAGGCTGAAGTCTTAAGGTTGTTAGCTTCCGCACATAATTTCCTCCTTCAGGAGAATTGTATGCAGCCTATCCCCCTGACAATAATTATTTTATTGATTATAAGACGGATTTTTGACAAAAAGGAAATAGTTCTGCGGTTTTATGAAATTATCAATGATAAGGAATTTATATTATGAAAATTTTCAAATATCCTTCCAAAGAAGCCGAATCAAGACTCCAGTCTATTATCAACAGGGGGCTTTCGTTCAGTCGTAAAGACCAAATAAGCGTCAGCCGAATTCTTGAAGAGGTGAGAAAAAACGGGGATGGGGCGCTTATCGGTTATATCCGGAAATTCGATTCACCTTCAATGGAACAGGATTCTCTTAAGGTTACACAAAAAGAGATTGATTCAGCGTCAAAAAAAGTCGGAAAGGCGTTCATAGGTTCCCTGAAACGCGCAATCGGGCAAATCGAATCTTTTCATAAGCAGCAGATCAGGCTGTCCTGGATAAATAATGAAAGAAACGGCGCCTTTCTGGGGCAGATTGTAAATCCTGTTGATGCTGCGGGAATTTACGTTCCAGGTGGAAAGGGCGGCAAAACCCCGCTTGTCTCATCGGTGCTCATGGGTGTAATACCGGCAAAGATTGCCGGTGTACGCCGGGTTGTAATGGTTACCCCTCCCACAAAAGACGGGAATGTAAGTCCTTACCTGCTTGTTGCGGCAAAGATGGTCGGCGTTGATGAGATATACAAGGCCGGAAGCGCATGGGCCATCGCAGCTCTTGCTTACGGTACAGAGACGATTCAAAAAGTGGATGTGATCGTCGGACCTGGAAACATATATGTGACACTTGCAAAGAAAATAGTATCGGGGACGGTCGGAATTGATATGACGGCAGGACCAAGCGAGATATTGGTTATTGCGGATAAAAGTACGGTTCCTGAATACGCGGCGGCCGATCTCCTTTCGCAGGCGGAACATGACACACTTGCTTCCGCGATACTTGTGACAGATTCGAAGGAAACAGCGGATGCCGTTAACACGGCTGTTAAAGCTCAGCTTGATAACCTGCCAAGAAAGGATATTGCCGAAAAATCCATTTCAAAATACGGGGCAATTATGATTGTACCGGATATCATGACTGCCATTGAGCTTTCAAACAGGATAGCTCCCGAGCATCTTGAACTTCAGATTGAGAATCCTTTTGAATATATAGGAAAGATAAGAAATGCAGGAGCGGTATTTCTCGGGAATTACACCCCTGAACCGGTGGGAGATTATATTGCCGGGCCGAATCACGTACTTCCAACTGCTGGTACGGCAAGATTCTCTTCAGCTCTTTCCGTCGATAATTTCATAAAAAAAACAAGCCTGATAAGCTATTCAAAGGAGGCCTTTTTCAGGGAAGCAAAGGATATCATCCGACTGGCTGAGACCGAAGGATTGGGTGCACATGCAAACTCAGTAAGAATCAGGCTTAAAAAAGAACCCAAACAATAATGATGAACTCGTAAAAAGTCACAAATCGGATGGCAAAGTAAAAAGTTCAAGTTCAAGGAGTCGCGAATCTTGAGGAATGAGGCGTTCATAAAAGTATGCCGCAATGACGAAAGATGAAGCGCAACGAAAAAATCGGACTTTTTACGAAGCCGTCAATAATAAAATTTAAACAAAATGAACGGGAACATGCTTCCGGAATGAAAAGCCGCAGAAAAAATAAAAAAACCTCTATTTTATCGCCGACCGAGGCAATCCTTGAGAGCATATCCGACGGTGTTTTCACCGTGGACATGGATTGGCGCATCACATCATTCAACCGTGCAGCGGAGGAGATTACCGGCGTATCACGCGGGGAGGCTATCGGTCGGCGTTGTTCGGAGGTGTTCCGCTCCAGCATGTGCGGAGCCGGTTGCGCGCTTCAGCAGACGCTGAATACGGGAAAACCTGTTATCGGAAAGTCAGGATATATCATTGATACCGAAGGTAACCGTATTCCCATAAGTGTATCGACTGCCGTGCTGAAAAACTCGGAAGGCATTGTGATCGGTGGAGCAGAGACATTTCGAGACCTTAGCGATGTAGAGGCATTGCGACGCGAATTGGAAGGTAAATACGTGGTCGGTGATCTTGTGAGCCGAAGTCCCCTCATGCAGAAAGTATTTGAGATCCTGCCCGCCATCGCCGCCAGCCCAAGCACGGTCCTGGTTCTGGGCGAGACAGGAACAGGCAAGGAACTGGTGGCGCGGACCATCCATGAACTGAGCCCGGTTTGCCATGGTCCGTTTGTTGCATTAAATTGCAGTGCTCTTCCTGATACTCTTCTTGAATCGGAGTTGTTTGGATACAAAGCCGGCGCCTTTACAGGCGCCAATAAAGATAAGCCCGGCCGTTTCTCTCTGGCCAGGAGCGGGACTCTTTTTTTAGATGAAATCGGCGAGATTAGTCCGGCGCTCCAGGTAAGGCTGCTCCGTGTTCTGCAGGAAAGGGTTTATGAGCCTCTGGGAGCAACTCGTTCAGAAACAACCGACGCCCGTATTATAGTAGCAACCAACATGGATTTGACCGAACAGACCCGCAAGGGCGCTTTCAGGGAGGATTTGTACTACCGGGTAAATGTGGTTCGAGTTGAGCTCCCGCCGCTTAGCCGAAGAAAGGAAGATATTCCTCTTTTAGTGGGGCAGTTTATTGAGAGGTTCAATCGTTTGCAGAACAAAGCCATCGAAGGTATTGAGGCTGAGGCTCTTTCCCTGCTCATGGCGCACCACTGGCCCGGAAATGTGCGTGAACTGAAAAACGTAATTGAGCGATCCTTTATAATGTGCAGAGAAGGCCTCATCGGTATCGGGCATCTTCCGGATGAGCTTAGGGCGCACAGCGCATCATTTGTTGGTAAGGGTTCCGATGCGCGTTCATTCCATGATCTTATAGACACCCAGTCCATTCAAACTGCATTGGAGCTGAACAATTATAACCGCCTCGCAGCCGCCAGGGAACTGGGAATTCACAAGACCACCCTTTTCCGCAGAATGAAGAAACTTGGCATTACCCTTCCCGAACTTGACGGACGTTCCCGCCATAAGTAAATACAGTAGCGTTGATGCACCTTTCTATATGGGCTACAGTAGCGTTATCGCTTTCAAATAGCTATCCACTGTTTATTCATAAAATATATTATCTCGTGTAATTACTATTTGTTAAACATTTTAATGATGCATGCCGATAAATGGCATGATGCTTGCTGTAATCATGTTCATGAACGATGATAAGGACACTCGATTATGAAAACGGCATTTGCATACTGGGATAACAGGATTGCGCCTGTATTTGATATAGCAAGGCAGATTCATGTTGTCGAGACAGAGTCGGGGCGGATAATTTCCGAAACAGAAGAGTTTTTCGCAAATGACATGCCGGCTAAGAAGGTTTTTCGTATAGTCGAGCTTGGCGTCAGCACGCTGATCTGCGGTGCCATCTCCAGGCCACTGCATGAGATGGTTATGGCTTCAGGAATCCGTGTAATTTCATTTGTGGCGGGTGACCTTCGCAAGGTTATCAGGGCCTGGCTTGACGGCAAACTTGAGAGTGAGAAGTTTGCAATGCCCGGTTGCTGCAGACGCTACGCAACATCACCGGAAATAAGAGGTATTAATAAGGAGGTATACCTGATGAATGGAAGAAAACGCGGAGGAATGGGGCAGAGCGGAGGACAAGGCCAGGGCCAGAGACAGGGTGGAGGACAAGGCCAAAGGCAGGGTGGACAGGGTCGCGGACGACCTGGCGGTCCTGTCGCAGGAGGCGTGGGAGGCACCTGCGTATGTCCGAAATGCGGGAATCGTGAACCTCATGAACGCGGAGTGCCGTGCCTTCAGAAACAGTGT
>CAYODW010000027.1:0-28904 GCA_964402865.1 uncultured Desulfonema sp.
CCCATTTTTTTTAATATGTAACGGCTTGCATGCTGGATCGGAATATCAAAATAAGAACAAATATTGCCGTAGGATGCCATAGTTTTTATGGTTTCATCATCAATACTTTCAGGATGACCGTACAGAACCCTTATCCATGTATTCTCTGCTATTTTGGAAATTTTGTTAAGAAGCAGTCCGAGGGTGACCCGGCCTCCCAAATCCTTACCATATGATGTAGTATCCTGGGCAACAAGGACGAGTTCCTTTGCTCCCGATTCTATAAGTAGCCTCGTTTCCGATACTATATCTTCAACAGGCCGGCTCCGTTGCTTCCCACGAAGCTTCGGAATTATACAATAGCTGCAATGCCTGCTGCATCCTTCGGCAATCTTTATATAAGCCATGTGGGACACACTTCTTATTCGAGGGACCGATGAAGTTCTTACAGATGTCAGATTAGGGTCAGGCAAAAGGCATCCGGATACCATGGGGACTCCCTCGATAGCCTGTACTATTTTATCATATGCGCCGGTGCCAAGGAAAAAATCTACTTCAGGAAGGGTTTTTATTATCTTTTCTCTGAATCGTTCAGGAAGACATCCCGTCACTATAATACGCCGGCATGCGCCGTTCTGCTTATACTTTGCCAGCTCAAGAATTGTATCAATTGATTCGCTTATCGCAGATTCTATGAAGCTGCATGTATTTATTATTATTACGCCTGCGCCGGCAGGTTCCTTCACAATATTCCATCCGGCGCCGGCAAGCCTTCCGAGCATCAGTTCGCTGTCAACAAGGTTTCTTGCACAACCAAGGCTTTCAAGATAGACACTTTTTTTATGTCTTCGCATATAAAGAAACCCGTTTCTTTTATCCGCACCAAAAAAGAGGGGGCTGCCTTTTTGCCAAGGCAGCCCCTAAAAAACAATCTTCTAAAGACCTTTGACTTTTTTAATCTCTTCAGTAATCAAAGGCACAATTTCAAAAAGATCGCCGGCAATTCCGTAATCCGCCTTAGCAAATATCGGCGCTTCAGGATCTTTGTTTATGGCTACTATAACCTTGGATGAAGACATTCCGGCAAGATGCTGTATCGCTCCTGATATTCCGCAGGCAATGTAAAGATTCGGCGAAACAACTTTTCCTGTTTGCCCAACCTGATCCGAATGAGGTCTCCATCCTTCATCAACAGCAGACCTGGAAGCTCCGATAGCTCCTCCTAAAATTCCGGCGAGCTTTTCTATTACCGAATAATCGGGCCCTCCCATTCCCCTGCCGCCTGAAACAACTACATCGGCTTCCGTCAATTCGATCTTGCCCGTATCAAGTTTCTTTTCTATAAACTTAAGATTGGTGCTGCCCTTATCTACGGCAATATCTTCAACGGCTCCTGACTTTTGACATTCGGCAATCTTCATTGAATTGGGACGAATTGCAACTATCCGGGGCTCTCCTTCAAGCATGATTTCTGCAAGGATTTTCCCGCCGTACATCGGCCGCGTCACAACAACATTTCCTGCATCAAGCCTTACCGCGACACAATCCATCGCAAGAGGAGCGTCGAGTCTGGCTGACAGCCTCGCCGCAAGATCTCTTCCACGGGAGGAAGCCCCCAAAATAATTACGCAAGGTTTTTCTCTGGTTACAATACCGGCAATGACATTCGTGTAAGTGTCGGTCATGTATTCCTCAAGTGCGGCATCGTCGGCGACAAGTATTCTTTCGGCGCCGTATTTTCCCAATGACTCGGAATTGCTTTTTATACCGGAGCCAAGAACCGCAACTGAAAGAGAGCATCCAAGACCATCCGCTATGACCCTTCCCTCACTGAGCGCTTCGTAAGTGACCTTCCGGAAAACTCCATTTACCTGTTCTGCTATTGCAAGTACACCACAAGACATATCCATCTCCTTATAGTAAATTTATCAAACAATCTTGGCCTCTTCGTGTAAAGCTTTGACAAGCGCTTCTGCTTTATCCGCGGCAGTCTCTCCGGCAATCATCCTTCCTCCCTTTCTTTCGGGTGGGTATGTGAGAGAAATTATCTTTGTTTTCGGAGCGCCTGTTCCGGCAGCATCAAGACCTATATCTTTGAGGCTTTTAATTTCAAGCGGTTTTTTCTTGGCTTTCATAATGCCGGGAAGGGATGCATATCTTGGTTCATTCAACCCACGCTGAGTTGTTATAAGAGCAGGCAGGGAAGCTTCTACAACAACCATGCCGCCTTCTACCGTCCTGCTGCACGTTATTTTCCCGTCGGCTATCGATTCTTTCATTACCATCGTAACAGCCGGGATATTAAGAAACTCGGCCACCGCCGATCCCACCATGTAATTATCTCCATCAACAGCCCGCTGGCCTGCAATAATAAGATCAAACGGCAAGCTCTTAATTGCAGCCGCCAGAATTTTTGCCGTTTGCAAGCCATCGCAATTATATGCCGCTGAATCGCTTATCAATATGCCCTTATCGGCTCCCATTGCAAGTGCTGTTCTTATCGCTTCAACCGCCTTCTCTGTTCCTACAGAAAGAATAGTTACCGAACCAGAACCGCCATGTGCCTCTTTCACGCGGAGAGCTTCTTCTACTGCAAATTCGTCATAGGGGTTGATTACCCATTTCACATCATCAGTTTTTATCGACAAACCGTTTTCAGAAATACCCACAAACGATTCGGTTGATGGAACCTGTTTTAATAAGACAATGACTTCCAATTTTCCTTTTCCTCCCTTCATGAAGTTATAGACAAATTGTCATAATACCGAGTATATAAATTCGTAACCCCTTAATTTTAATAGATTACATATTTCAACAAGTTACGTATATCAGTATCCTGTTCTTGTCAAATAATTTTTTTGTTACGTTTTTTCCTATTATTAAAAGAGATTTTTTTGATTATTCGTAAAACCTTTCGAGCTGTAATCGACATATATCCCGTTTTTTTCCCTGACCACTATATAGCATTCAATACCCTGAATTTTATCTGCAAGTTCAAGCCCCTTTTTATGACCCATAACCATTATGGCTGTTGCAAGCCCGTCAGCAAGGGTGCAGTTATCTGCAATTACTGAAACGCTGACAACTCCGTTGGTTACAGGATATCCTGTCTTCGGGTCCAAAACATGCGTATAAACAGCATTATCTTTTTCAAAATAATTCCTGTAATCACCGCTCGTGGCAAGCGCTTTATTTTTAAGCATCACCGTTTTGTACACTTCATCAAAAAGTGCGCCTTTATCAGGTCTGTTTATTCCTATACGCCAGTATCCGCCATCTTTTCTCAGGCCCGAAGCATATACTTCTCCTCCAATTTCAACAAGAAAGTTATCAATTCCTTCTTTCCTGATAACTTCCGCAATCTCGTCAACTCCGTACCCCTTTGCTATTGAAGCAAGATCAAGAGCCACTGAAGTATTTCGCTTTGCAAGGTACCCGCTTTCAGAAATCTCAACCTTGTCAAACCCGACTTTCATGAGAATTTTTTCTACTTCTTTTTTATCGGGAACATCACCATTTCTTTCTTTAGACCCAAAGCCCCAGAGTTCAACAAGCGGATACACAGTGCCGTCCCAGGCGCCTTCCGATAGCTCATAGATTTTACGGGCAATATTCATGACCTGTAAAAAATCATCAGAAACAGCAAATTTATCTTTAGAATCAAATGTATTGAACCTTGTAATTTCACTTTCTTTGGAAAAGGTGGACATGCTGTTATTAATATCTTTTAGTCTGTTTTCTATTCTCTCTTTAAGTCCTTCCGTGTCTTTATAAAATAAGGAGACAACCTTGATATGATAGGTTGTCCCCATTGTTTTGCCTGTAATAATTGACTCTTTCTTTAAGTTGCATCCGGCAAATATCAAAAAGAGTATGACTGCAATTATTGTTTTTAATAAATATTTCATTGGAAAACCAAATGCCTCTTTTCAGCAGATTCTCGGAAGCTGCTCGCCTGTGAGCATATCCACCATTCTTATACCTCCGATTCTCGTTTCAAGAAAAACCTTTCCGGGATGCTCTGATACCACCTCGCCTATTATGCAGGCATCTTTTCCGAATTCATCTTCCCTGATGGCTGAAAGAACTTTTACTGCCTCCCCGGAGGCAACAAAAGCAATGAGCTTACCCTCGTTTGCAATATAAAGGGGGTCAAAACCAAGCAACTCACATATGCCTTTAACTTCATTTTGTACAGGAATTTTCTCCTCATAAATCCTGATTCCCGCATTCGACATTCCTGCAATTTCGTTTAAGGCAGTTCCCACTCCACCTCTAGTGGGATCACGCAATACATGGATATCACTGCTTGAATTAAATATCCTTTCAACCATCCGGTTTAAAGGAGCGGTGTCGCTTTTTATAGATGAAGTAAAGATCATTCCTTCCCGTTGAGTCAAGACAGTAATACCGTGATCGGCAATCGTCCCGCTTAAAATAATCTTGTCGCCGGGAAGCGCTTTATCGCTTCCGACATCAACATGATCAGGTATCAGCCCAATCCCTGATGTGTTTATGAATATCTTGTCGGCAGCACCTTTTGGTACCACCTTTGTGTCTCCTGTAACAACCTTAACACCGGCTTTTTCGGCGGCAGCTCCCATGGATTTTATTATTTTCTCCAGATCGGATATCAGAAATCCCTCTTCAATAACAAGTCCGGCACTAAGAAACATTGGTATGCCGCCGCACATGGCAATATCGTTAACAGTCCCGTATATTGCAAGTTCTCCTATGCTGCCACCCGGAAAAAAGATGGGATCAACAACGTATGTATCAGTTGAAAAAGCAAACCTCTTTCCGCCTATACTTAATATTGCACCGTCATTTAATTTTGAAAGCATAGGGTTATCAAAGGCAGGAAGCATCATATCGAGAGTCAATGAGTGGGATATTTTTCCGCCGCTCCCATGATCCAGCAATATTCTATCTGTTTTCATAATGGAAACTCCCTAAACTTCGCTGTGATACTTGTAATAAGCCGCGCATGTCCCTTCGCTTGAAACCATGCAAGGCCCAATCGGATCAACAGGGGTGCAGATTTTTTTATAAAGAGGGCATTCGACAGGAGTTTTAAGACCTGTAAGAATTTCACCACAGGCGCATCCTTTGAGCTCCTCCGAATCCTTTTCGCTTATTTCAAACTTTTTCACAGCATCATAATCTGAAAATTCATCTCTGATTTTAAGCCCGCTTCCGGGAATAATTCCGATTCCGCGCCATGCAACATCCGCCGGTTCAAATACATTATTCATTATCCCGACCGCTTTCACATTTCCTTCAAAAGATACAGCCCGCGCGTATGCATTCCCTAGTCCCGGAGCTTTATTTTCTATCTGCTCAACAAGCATCAATATCGCCTGCAGAATATCTGTGGGTTCAAAACCGGCAACTACGCATGGCATTTGAAACTGATTGAAAAATGGAAGATATGCTCCGGTTCCTGTAATTACGGAAACATGTCCCGGCAGAATAAATCCGTCAATTTTAATACCTTCGGTATTCATGAGGGCAAAGAGAGCCTGGGGCACAGTTTTATGAGCCGAATAGACAAAATAGTTGTCTATCTTCATATCTTTTGCGGAGAGTATGGATGCAGCGACAGTCGGAGCAGTAGTCTCAAAACCTACTCCTAAAAAGACCACCTTTTTTTGCGGATTCTTTCGGGCAATCTCTATTGCGTCAAAGGTCGAATAAACCATTCGGACATCATTACCGGCTGCACGTTCCTTTTGAAGGGACGATTCATTCCCCGGAACCCTCATCAAATCCCCGAAAGTCGTTATTATTGTATCGGGGACCCTCGATATTTCAATAAAAGCATCTATCTCGCTCTGGGCAGTTACACAAACCGGACACCCGGGACCGGAAAGAAGCGATATTGATCCCGGAATCAGATTTCTTATACCGTTTCTGAATATCGACATGGTATGGGTACCACATACTTCCATCAACCGGATATTCTTTTTACTCAGATTATTTATCTGTTCAACAAGTTTTCGGGAAATTTCAGGATCTCTGTATTCGTCAACATGTTTGATAGTCATATTGTTTATCCGCCTAATCCGGCAATAACAGCCTGCCCCAGTGAAATTCCTCCGTCATTTGCAGGAACAAGTTTATGCGTATAAACTTTAAATCCGTTTTCTTCAAGGGTGTTGGCCATACCGGATAAAAGTATTGAATTTTGGAATACACCGCCGCTTAATGCCACTCTCTCAATATCGGTATCTTTTTTTATAATTTTACACAGTTCCGTAAAAAGACATATCAATGTTCTGTGAAATTTTCCGCCTATAACAGACGAGTGAACGCCATTATGAACGTCCGAAACAACACCTTTAATTATTGGAGCCGTTAAAATCTTGTACATATTATCATCCGATATCCATTCATAATCATAGGTCTCTGTCGTGTTTTCATCGGACAGCATCTCAAGCTCCATTGCAGCCTGCCCCTCAAAGCAGATACAATTTCTGATTCCGATAATAGCGGAAATGGCGTCAAAAAGTCTTCCCAGGCTCGATGTTTCCGGCGAATTGATTTTTTTTGAAATCATATCGGTAATAAACCTGATCTTATCTTCGGTTATTGCTTTTAAAACGGGAATATTCAATCCCCACATATCTTCGCCGAAAGCATCATGAAGATAACTTGCCGCCATGCGCCACGGCTCCTTAATTGCAGCCGCGCTTCCCGGCATCGGGATATAGGAGATATGAGCTGCTCTTGTAAACCGGCTTCCTTCGGTAATCATTATCTCGCCGCCCCAAATCCTGCCGTCTTCTCCATAGCCTGTGCCGTCAAAAGCGAGTCCGATAACAGGGCCGTCAACCATATTTTCAGCCATGCAGCCTGCAATATGCGCGTGATGGTGCTGAACCTTGGCGACTTTAACGTTTTTTTGCGAAAGCGCATATTTTGTGCTCAAGTAATCGGGATGAAGATCGCATGCCATAATTTCAGGATCTACATCAAGGATTCTCTTCATGTGCCGGATGGTAAGCTCGAAAAACTCAAGAGTGGAAAGATTTTCAAGATCGCCTATATGCTGGCTCAAAAACGCCTTGTTATCCCTGGCAATGCAAACCGTGTTTTTTAATTCGGCTCCGCACGCAAGAACAGGATGCATGTTTTTGTTCAAAAAAACAGGCGCCGGGACATATCCCCGTGAACGCCTGATGAACCTTGTTTCTCCTGCGGTCCTTTTAACTATGGAATCATCGCTTCTTAAATAGATATCCCTGTTATGAGTCAGATAAAAATCAGCGATATCGGAAAACCTGTTAAATGCGTCCTCGTTGTCGATTGATATGGGTTCTTCGCTTCTGTTTCCGCTTGTCATTACTAAAGCCGTAAAATCATGCCGCATGAGAAGGTAATGAAGAGGTGTATATGGAAGCATTGTTCCGAAATATTTATTGTTAGGCGATACTTCACAGGAAAGCGGATTCGTCTCCTTCTTTTCTAAAAGAACTATAGGCCGCCTGAACGACGATATAAGAGCCTCCTCGTCCGGTTCTACAACAGCAAATTTTTTTATCCTTTCAATGTCATACGACATTATTGCAAAGGGCTTTTCTTCCCTCAGCTTTCTTTTTCTAAGCATATAAACCGCTTTGTCATTTTCAGCATCTGCCGCAAGATGAAAACCGCCTAAGCCTTTTATGGCAACAATATGACCTTGTTTTAAAAGTCCGGCGGTTGCTTCAACCGGATTTTTACAGTCAATTCTCTTCCTGTTGTTGTCGCAAAGAGTTAAAAAAGGACCACAATCATGGCATGCGTTCGGCTGGGCATGAAATCTCCTGTTTTCCGGATCATCATATTCCGCCTGACATTTGCCGCACATTCTGAAATGTTTCATGGAAGTATTCGGCCTGTCATAGGGAATGTCGTCTATTATGGTATATCTCGGCCCGCAGTTTGTGCAGTTGATAAATGGATACCTGAACCTCCGGTCTTTTGTATCGAAAAGCTCCTTAAGGCAGTCATCACAAATGCTTACATCAGGCGAGATAAGGACAGACCGGGAAGCATCCGGCCTGCTTTCTGCAATTGAAAAACTATTATGGTTTTTAATGATTTCGGGATAAATGAAAAAATCCGTGATATAGGCAAGCGGAGGGTTGTTTTTTTTCAGTTCAAGGCAGAATGAATCGATGTCTCTTTCAATACCTTCCACATGAATTGATACTCCTGAGGAAGTGTTTAATACTTCTCCTTTCAGGTTATGGCGGCTTGCAAGCTGGTAAATAAAGGGACGGAAACCGACACCCTGCACAATGCCTTCTACATTGATTCTTCTTGCGGTGTACTCCCTTTGCATGAAAATCCTTTGAGACCTTTTTGGTGTGAATAGCAGATATCAGGCGTCCGGTTTTTTATACGTAAAAGCAAGCGCTTCTCTAAGAATCATAAGGGTTTCCATGGCCGCCTCTTCATCTATCTTTTTTATCGCAAAGCCCGCATGCACTATCACGTATTCTCCTACCTTCGGATCCTCCAGAAGAAGCAGGCTTGCAGTTCTTTGAACTCCATCCACATCTATTATGCCGATGTTGTTTTCAATCTTTACAATTTTTGAAGGAATAGCAAGGCACATTATAAAACGCTCCTCTTCTGATAGCCGACTCCAAGACGGTCAAGCTCTTTTAAAACCATTCCGATCATAGGCTCAATCTTTGATTTCGTCACCGGAGTAAGATCGAGTCCAAGAGTATCGATATCCTCGGGCTCAACACCAAGAATCACAGTCTCCGGGACCTTATCAAGAGCCTGGCACATAGTTAATGCTTCAAGAAAATCCACCTGGTGAAGCGAGTTTTTGGCTCTTATCCTCTCCGGAATGGCATCTCCTTCGAGGCGGTAAAGAGATCCTGCTTCACCTTTGTTTCTTACAGCATCCACCACAATAAGGTGATCTGCTTCGGATATAACTCCGAGAAGATTAAGCCCTAGGACTCCCCCGTCCACAACAGAAATATTCTCAGGGAACCAGTAAAGCTCCTGCAATTTTTCTATAACACGTACTCCAAAACCCTCATCTGTGAAAAGTATGCAGCCTACTCCGAGGATCATGATCTGTTTCTGTGTCATTTCTTGTCTTTCATATAATTATTTGATGATCTCGTAAAAAGTCAGAATTTGCCTTTTTATGTAAATCCCGCAAAAGCGGGGCACGTACTGAAGCGGCATAGCTATCCAGTCTTTTCAACTAGTTCTGGACTCCCGTTTTCACGGGAGTGACGGGATTTTATACTTTTTACGATACCATCAATTATTTAACAGCTTCGCAATAAAGCAGCCTACTTTTTCATACCGGCTTTAAGCCAGCGAATCAAGAATATGTTATTAACAGAGGAACTGTAAAGGCAAAAAAAATCCCTTCGGTCTTCAGCGCACATTGAAAACCGAAGGGATAAACTAAAAAACATGCTTATAGAACTTTTATATCATAAACCTGATTTGATTCCGGATCAATTATGTGTACGCCGCATGCGATACATGGATCAAAGGAATGTACCGTGCGCAGAACTTCTAGCGGCCTCTTGGGATCGGCAACCGGTGTTCCGATAAGCGCTTCTTCAACCGGGCCCAGTTTGCCTTTTTCGCATCTTGGTCCAAGGTTCCATGTTGAAGGAACAACATACTGGTAATTCTTTATAACCTTGTTTTCAATATTAATCCAGTGGCCGAGAGATCCTCTTGGAACGTCATTCAAGCCGACACCCATCGCACTGTTCGGCATTTCCCACGCCGTGTAGGTAGAAGTGTCACCGCTTTTCAGATTCTCAATGAGCTCCATAACCCATCGTTCTGTCGCAGCTCCTATTGCAACTGTCTCAAGACCTCTTGCGGCTGTTCTCCCAAGGGTGGAAAAGAGAGCCTGAACAGGAACACCAAGCTTTGCCAATGTGCTGTCAACAAGAGTTTTAATCTCTTTATTGCCCTTTCCATAAGCAACAAGAACGCGCGCAAGCGGACCGACTTCGCATGCTTCACCGTCATATCGCGGCGCCTTGAACCAGGAGTATTTCTTGTCCGTCACATAATCGCCGTGTTTAGGTTTGGTCTCACCCTGATACGGATGCTTCGGAGCGCCGTCTTCATACCATCCGTGCGCTACATGCTCCGTAACTTTATCCTGAACAGCCATCTTCATGCCGGCGATATCTCTCTTCATAATAACGCCTCTTGGCATTAACAGGCTGTCTGGCTCATTGTCACCTTCAGGAAATTCTCCCCATGCAAGAAAATTGGTCGTTCCGCCTATTGCTCCCCAATCTTTATAGAACGAAGCAACCGCCAGCAGGTCGGGAATATATACCTTATTAATAAATTCCTGGGTCTCTTTTGTAATATACAAAAATTCTGCTATGCGGTCAGGAGTGAGATCTGCAACGCATGTCACCCCGCCAACTACCAAAGACTGGAGATGGGGATTTTTTCCGCCGAATATTGCGTGCATCCTGGCCGCTTTGGCCTGAAGTTTTAATGCTTCGATATAATGGGCGGCAGCCATAAGATTTGCTTCGGGCGGAAGCTTGTAGGCAGGATGCCCCCAGTATGCGTTGTTGAAAGGACCTAATTGTCCGCTGTCAACAAAGGTTTTAATCCTCTGCTGTACTTCCTTGTAATATACCGTACCGCCCCAGGGCGCATTGCTGACATTATCGGCCAGAGCGGCTGTTTTGGCCGGATCGGCGCTGAGTGCGCTTACTATATCAACCCAGTCAAGCGCATGGAGATGATAAAAATGAACAATGTGGTCGTGCTGGAATTGTGCGCCGTGAAGAAGATTTCTGATTATGCGCGCGTTTTTTGGAATTTTTACTTTAACTGCATTTTCGACTGCCCTCACCGAGGACAAGGCATGTGTGTAAGTTCAGACTCCGCAGGAGCGTTGAACAAAATGCTGGGCATCGCGGGGGTCGCGGCCCTGGAGAATCATTTCAATACCCCTGAACATCTGGCCTGAACTCCAGGCATTTACTACCTTGCCTCCGGCCACTTCGACTTCGATTCGAAGGTGGCCTTCTATTCTGGTAATCGGATCTATTGTAATTCTTTCACCCATATTATCTCCTCCCTTTTTTCTAAAAAGGATTGTTATTTAACAAGAATAAAGTCTGTTTTTACATTTCCTGGTAGAATGGGCTCATCTTATCCCAGAACTCAGGTTCGCTGCAGCCAAGACAAGGATGTCCCGCTTCAACAGGCCAGCTTGTGCCGTCGTTGAATTTTGCTGTCGGGCAGTTATTGTATGTCTCAGGACCTCTGCATCCCATCTTGTAAAGACAATAACCCATTGCAGCTTCTTTGGAACCAAACTGGGTTACAAACTCGCCGTTTTCAAAATGAGATCTTCTCGGACATTGATCGTGGATTGTTTTTCCATAGGCAAATTGGGGTCTTCCCATATTATCGAGAGCAGGAAGTTTGCCAAGGAGGAGATAGCTGACTATTGTACCGACCAGGTTGACAGGGTTCGGGGGGCATCCGGGTATGTTGAGAGTTTTAATGCCGATTGCTTCACCAACCCCTTTATATCCGCCCGGATTCGGCTTTGCAGCCTGAATTCCGCCAAAAGACGAGCAGGTTCCGTAACATATCACCGCAGCGGCTTTGGGGCATACTTCTTTGGCAATCTGAAGAAAAGTCTTCCCCCCGATTTTCCCGTATGCTCCGTCATATTTTGTCGCGACTGCGCCTTCGACTACGCATACGAACTTTCCTTCGTACTTCTTAACGGCATTGTGAAGATTCTCTTCAGCCTGTTTTCCGGCGGCCGCCATGTTTGTTTCATGATAGTCTATTGAAAGAATATCAAGAACAAGCTGGTCGATCCCAGGATACATTGAACGCAATAAAGATTCAGAGCATCCGGTGCATTCCGCAAACTGGAGCCATACAACAGGCGGACGCTGCGCAGGAGCTGCAAATACCTCGGCTACCCTGGGAACAAATGATGACGAAAGTCCCATTGTGGCAGTGAGGAATGTACAGTACCTCATGAAGTCTCTTCTAGAGACTCCTTTCTTCTCTAGTTTATCAAAAAAATCCCTTTCCTTTTCCATCGGCACCTCCTCTGATGTTGTTAAAGTCCTAATAAACTGACAATAAACCCAAAAGCCAACTTAAAGGCATGTAAATTTTTGAAAAATAAATCATGAATTCTATTTATTAACTGAAAATGATTTATTGTTTATTATGTTTTTTCTACTATATCGAAAGTTATATGTCAATTGAATATTGCGTTGAGCAATCTTAATACCAAGCTACTGGTAAAGATTGGTGCAAATGTTGAGAGGTGGATTAAAGAGGTTTTGCTGAAATCCGCTCCTTTAGGAATGTCTTAAAATCAAAGGTCTTCTTCATTATCTACAAATTCATCTTCAGCAATTTTTATGCTCGTTTTCAGCTTATCCATCGAGCCTTTTCCTTCATAATTTTCCTCGAAGCTTTCTTCAAAGATTTCATCAATCTCTTCGGTTTCGCTTTCAATAGTATCATCAGTCAGTATTTCAATCGGCTCTTTAGCCAGATGCTCGATATCATCAATATATATTTCTACCGACTGAGTGTTTCCTGAAGCATAAACGGCATTTACAGCATCAGATATTTTATCTGCCTGTAAAATCGGAGGATAAAAATTATTTGTTCTAAGAGCAGATATCAGAACTTCTTTACCACCTGATATAGCCTGCTTTATATTGGAATCTCCATATGTTTCCTCGCATAACAGCGAATATATTTCTTTATCAAGCTCTGCATATTCCCTTATAATGAGCCTGTCATTTTCATCGTCTTTTAAAATTACATATTTTTGTTTCATCTTTTTTTATCCCCTTCAGACAAAATAATTCTTAAACATCTAAAAATTTAGGGTATAATAAAGACCATAAAACATCAAAATTGTCAACTAATTAATTTTGCTTAATATATTATCCGATTGATTTTCAAAATATCTGAATATACTATGCTTTATTACAATGAGAGTTTTTAAGATGTCAATCTACTTGACCTAAACGTCATTAGATGTTAGAGAAAGCACCTTCAGTATGGAGGGATGTCCGAGTGGTTTAAGGAGGCGGTCTTGAAAACCGTTGAGCTTAACGGCTCCGTGGGTTCGAATCCTACTCCCTCCGCCATCAATATCCGGAGAGATTGCCGAGAGGCCGAAGGCGCTCGCCTGCTAAGCGAGTGTGGGGCGAAAGTTCCACCCAGGGTTCGAATCCCTGTCTCTCCGCCAGTTATTTAACATATTCTTGTTCCTGTATTTCCCACTATTTACCCTGTCAGCTCTTATATTTATTCCATTTCATCCGACATCAGTAAAATTCCATTTATTTTTATATAACAACTTGTAAATATGAGTAACAGTGGGTATAAAATAAATAGTTTAACCATGCATCATTCTATTCTTAAAAAAGACTACAATATAAAACTGTTACAGTTTATAGCAACGAAATTCTTCAAGGAGATTAAGCACACATCAAAGGATATACAAATTGATACAAATGAAGAAACAATTCACCGAAGAGGTGATCCTGTTTGTCAGCATACTAAAATGGTTTGCATTGGCAACACTTATAGGCGCGATCGTAGGCGTTTCTACCACATTCTTTTTAAAAGCTCTGGAATGGGGAACAGCGCACGCAAGTCAATATAAATATTATTTCCTTTTCCTTCCGATAGCCTTTTTTTTAAGCGTTATCATAGTAAAATATCTTGCGCCGGAAGCGGAAGGACATGGAACCGAAAAGGTTATTGAAGCGATTCACAAAAGATCCGGAAAGATCAACCCGCTTGTTGTTCCTGTCAAGCTTATCGCAACAGTTATTACAATTTCTGCGGGTGGTTCAGCAGGAAAGGAGGGCCCATGTGCGCAAATCGGAAGTGGTCTTTCTTCCCTTTTTGCCGACATTTTCAGGTTTGATGACAGCGACAGAAAGAAGCTTGTAATATGCGGTATCAGTGCAGGTTTTGCATCCGTTTTCGGCACACCAATTGCCGGCGCCATTTTTGGAATTGAAGTCCTGGTTGTCGGCAATATTTTATATGATGTCCTTCTGCCCTCTTTCATAGCAGGAGTTACAGCTTATCACATATCATCCTCTTTAGGCATAACCTATCTATATCACCCTATAAATCTGGTTCCTGTATTCAGCGAATCTTTTTTTATAAAAATTGTTCTCGCAGGTATATTTTTCGGCATCTGCTCGCTTCTTCTTGTTGAAATACTAAAGATTGGGAAAAATCTTTCAGACCGACTTAAAATATGGGCTCCGCTGAAAGGTCTTATAGGAGGATCTATGCTTGTCTGTTTAGTATTTATCTTTTCAAAACAATATCTAGGACTGGGGCTTGAAACAATTGAAAGCGCTCTCGAAGGTCAAGATATTATATGGTACGCATTCATAATGAAAATTATTTTCACAGCCATAACTCTTAATTTCGGGGGAAGTGGCGGTATTGTTACTCCGATTTTTTTTATTGGCGCTACATCCGGAGCATTATTTGCCAGAATTTTCAGTATGGATATCGCCACGGCTTCAGCAATAGGCTTTGTCAGCCTTCTTGCAGGCGCTGCAAACACACCTATAGCCGCCAGTATTATGGCCGTTGAGTTATTTGGTCCAAAAATAGCCCCGTATGCTGCCGTTGCATGTGTTATTAGTTTTTTAATGACAGGTCATAGAAGCGTTTATCCAGCCCAGCTTCTCGGGGTACTCAAGTCTTCCTCTATTCACGTTGAACTCGGCAAAGAAGTTTGTAATCTTGAGCCTCAGTTTCATCACAGAGGTACAAGCCTGATTGGCATATTCCTCAAGATCGGTCAAAAATTCAGGAATAAAGATAACAATTGTAAATAACAGGATATCTTTTTTAATACATTGGCTTTTGATTAATATTGAAGCTTCCAGCCGCAAGCTACCGGAAATCTTCGTCCGTAAGGAAGCATCTATTTTTAATTCGCCCGCTACCCTCCCCGCAAGCCGCGAGGAATGTGCTCGCTGTTTCGGTTCATTTATTCTTGACAAATATTTTATTTATGAATAGATAAAACTTCCCTTAAATATATAAAAAACCATAAAAAGCCGTTGCTTTTTTATTTATCAAAACAATAAACCATTGAAAGGAGAAGTTAACAGATGTCGAATTTGATACCACCTCATGGCGGAAAAGGCTTGACCTGTTGTTTGCTCGAAGGAAGTGAACTTGAAGCAGAAAAAAAGAAAGCCCAAGGTCTTAAAACTATTGATGTTTCACCGCGTGAAAACGGAGATTTGATCATGATGGGAATTGGCGGATTCAGCCCGCTGACCGGTTTCATGACGAAAGCCGACTGGAAGGGAGTTTGTGAAAACTTTCTTCTTGCAGACGGTACATTCTGGCCCATTCCGGTAACGCTTTCAGCATCAAAAGCTGATGCTGACAGCATCAAGACAGGAGACGAGATCGCTCTCCGTGATCCTGAAACCAAAGAGATCATGGCAACGATGAAGGTCACTGAAAAATATGAGATGACCGAAAAAGATAAAAGATTCGAATGTGAAAAAGTTTACATGGGCGAAGGCACCAAGACAGCCGAAGAATTTTGGAAGATCGCAGAAAAAGATCACCCGGGCGTCCAGATGGTTATGCAGCAAAAAGAGTATAACCTTGCAGGCCCTGTAAAAGTATTAAGCGAAGGCGAATTTCCGGTAAAATACGCAGGAGTTTATATGAGACCTGCCGAATCGAGAAAGATTTTCGATGAAAGAGGCTGGAAGGAAATCGCAGCCCTTCAGCTAAGGAATCCCATGCACAGATCGCATGAATACCTCTGCAAGATAGCTGTGGAAGTGTGCGACGGAGTTTTCATTCATTCGCTTGTCGGGAATTTGAAACCAGGAGACATTCCTGCTGATGTCCGCGTAAGATGCATTGATGCTCTTGTAAAGAACTATTTTGTCGAAAAGAATGTTCTGCAGGGCGGTTATCCTCTTGACATGCGTTATGCAGGCCCGAGAGAAGCTCTTCTTCACTCAACATTTCGACAGAATTACGGATGCTCACGGATGATCATCGGCCGAGACCATGCAGGTGTCGGCGACTTCTACGGCATGTTTGAAGCACAGACAATCTTTGACAAGATTCCTCATCCGAAAGAACCGGGAAAAGCACTTCTCTGCAAGCCGCTTATGATCGACTGGACATTCTACTGCTTCAAGTGCGACGGCATGGCATCTCACAGAACCTGCCCGCACACCAAGGCCGACCGCGTTATCTTAAGCGGAACTGCACTCCGCAAGGGTTTATCCGAAGGAACACCAATTCCGGATCACTTTGGCCGGGATGAAGTATTAGAAATTCTGCGTGAATACTATGCAGGATTGACCGAAAAAGTCGAAGTTAAACTGCACGGAGCCGCTATCGGCAAATAAATTTACAGAAAACGCAGCAGTTTAGACTGAAGACTGTTAGGCGCATTAGCTAACAGCTTACCTGTCTGGGGGGCGGCGAAAATCGGCTTCCCAATAGCATAAAAAAAGGGAGATAAAACCATCTCCCTTTTTCTTTTTTTTCTTAACCCTTCACCTGAATCCCTGAACCATAGACCCCTTGAATCCTATCTTTTACTATTTTCTGTTGCTGTATTCAGCATAAGCCATGGCAAGCGTTCTGTAAACAAGATGTGCAAGTTTAGAGAACGGCAGAAAAGCAAAGAGGTTGAATACTAAAACAAGATGAATGAAATAAATTGCATAGGAGCCAACCGCCCAACCGGTGAGCCTTGTAATTTCAGTAAGCATCCCTGAAAGACCGAGGCCAAGAACAAGCCAGATCAGATACCAGTCTTTATAGCTGCTTGTCTGATCTTTTTTATCCATCCTGCTTTTCATCAAAAGATAACCGCCCGCAACAAGAGCAACACCGCTTATGTTTGCAAGCCATTTAACCGGATTCATTTGAGAGTAAGGCCCGTGAATCTGAAGTCCGTACAATGTTACAAAAAAAATGTTGGTGACAATAAACAGTCCGATAAATGAATACAAAACCATGAGGTGTCCTGAAGATCTCTCTTTATTCTCACCGCACTCGGAAAATTTGCTGTGCTTTAATATCGTAGGAATAACTTTTATAAGGGCCAGGACATAATCCTTCTGATCAAAATCTTTTTTATCCGTCTTTCCTGTCAAAACGGCATTTTCATGTATATCGGAAACAAAATTTTTGATCCCAAGCGCAAAAATAACGGCAACCCAACCGGCAAGAGGAACAAATATTAAGTCAACAAGCCATGTAGAGAAGAATTTAGAATGAACTACCTCATCCCCGGAAGGTGTAAAATCAAGCAGACCTGTTGCAAGACCAAGAACAATAAAAATAATGACAGGAGCCAGAATTAACAGGGGCAGTTTATTCGGATCATTTACAGCTTTCCCTAAACTTTTCGGAACAGCATATTCGGCTATTGCAAGCGAGCGTAATGCTCCAAGCACATCTCCGGGTTTAGCGCCTCGCGGGCATTTTGTCGAACAGTCCCCGCAATTATGGCAAAGCCAGATGTCCGCATTTTTTAGAACCCTCTCCTTAAGACCCCAGGATGCCGCGATCATTTCTTTTCTCGGAAAGGGTTTATTATCCGGAGAAATAGGGCAAACTACCGAACAGGTTGCACATTGAAAACATTTTTTCAGTGTATCACCGCCAAGTGCTTCAACATCCTTTATAAAGTTAACATCCGGCTCAATCAGATATTTGTCCGTCATATTTATACCTCCTTATTCTTATTTATCCCCCGCCATCAGAGAATAAAGACGGGGGATAAATAAATATCAGAATCCTTTGAACGGATTGGGCCCAAGGCCTTCGATTATTTCCACGAAATCACCAATCATCTTGGGAATCTTGTCGTATTCATCTATCGCTATTTCAAACTGTGCAACCCGTTCGTTTTCAAGGGCAAGGCTCTGGAGAGCTTCACCTATCTTTTTCATTCTTATGCTTGCAAGTTCGCTCCCTTTAACAAAATGGCATTGGTAGTCATCCCCGTGCCTGCAGCCAAGGAGAAAGACTCCATCCATTCCCTGTGAAAGCGCATCCTTTATCCATATTACGTTTACCGAGCCAAGACATCTCACAGGGATAAACCTTACGATATGTGAATAATTAAGCCTGTTCATGCCGGCAATATCGAGAGCCGGATAAGCGTCATTTTCACAAACAAGGGCGAGAATTCTTAAAGGCGGATCATCAAAGTCATTTTCAGAAGGAACTGAGATCGATTTTACCATCGATCCGATGCTGTCGATATTGTAATCGGCAAAACCGATAATCCGTTCGGGACAAGCGCCCATACAGGTTCCGCATCGTCTGCATCGGGTCGGGTTCGGCTTCGGTGTGCCTTTTTCATCATCATCCAGGGCGCCGAAAGGACATTCCTCCGTGCAGCGCTTGCATTGGGTGCATCTCTGGAAGAAAAAGTCGGGAAACGACATATCTCCTGATCTCGGATGAACAGCAACACCCCTGTTGGAAGATTCAATGCATTGAATCGCTTTAAGAGCTGCGCCGGTCGCATCTTCAATTGTCTCTTCCATGGTCATGCTTCTGCGAATACATCCGGCGGCGTAAACACCGGTTCTCTGGGTTTCATACGGAAAGCATATGAAATTTGAATCGGTGTATTTATTAAAAAGATCTATGTCGCGGAATCCGGGACCCTGCCTGTAAGCAAGATTTATAACAGGGTCATCAGCGGTCGCAGGAACCATGCCTGTGGCAAGAACAACCATATCTGTTTTAATCTTTATCTTCTCGCCCAGCAGAGTATTGTCTGCTTCAACAACCATCCCGTCACCGTTTTTTGAAACATTAACTACTTCTCCCTTGGTCAAAAAGATACCGGGATCCTGCTGGATGCTCTTATAAAAATTCTCCATAAGGCCCGGGGTCCGCATATGCTGATAAATGACGTAGGCTTTACCGTCCGGATAATCTTCGCGGACATATTTTGCCTGTTTCAGTGACACCAGGCTTGTAACTGATCCGGTATAAGCGAAATCATTGTCGCTTCCCTTTCCGGGGCTCTGAACAAAAACAACCGACTTGGCTTCTTTACCGTCAGAAGGACGCGTTATCCTGCCTTTTGCTGCAATCTCTTCAAACTGGGCATTAGTAACAACATCGGGAAGCTCTCCGAACCCAAGATGCGCAAATTCATTTCCTTCAGACTTGTATGGCCTCCATCCTGCGGCAAGTATGACTGCGCCGAATTTTTCGCCGTTCGAATCAACCGCAAGAATATCCAGCTTACCTTTATTAAACTCCTTGTAAAGCTCGATCTGTTTATCTTTATCGAACTCTTTCCCGTTCGAATCAACCTTCATTTCCGGAGGGAGCGGAAATGGAACATCAAATTCTATATTTTCTCCGGGTTTCTTTAATGTAACAGTAAAATCTCCGGGCTGACCGGCTATTCTGGCAACAACAGTATTCGTTTTAACTGTTATGCCGGGCAATGACTCAAGTTCTTTAATTCTGGCTGAAATAACCGGTGGAATAATATTTTCAAACGGATTTTCAACCGGAAGCTGCTTGCGCACTTTTGTGGCGTATCCTCCCAGAGAGCTTTCCTTCTCTACGATTGTTACTTCATAGCCGGCCTTTGCAGCATCTATTGCTGCCGAAACACCCGCTATACCACCGCCGATAACCAGTATTTTCCTGCAAAAAGCGTCTAGTTTATAAGGCTCAGGCAGTGTTATCTTCTTTATCTTGATAACACCCATTTTCAGATAATCTTCAGCCATCATCTGGATGTGGTCAATGCCGCCTTCTTCTCCGGCTTTTTTTGTGCTTGGATGGGTCCATACAACCTGCTCTCTCAGATTGACACGATCAACAATGCAGCCGTCAAATCTGAAAATATCGAAATTAACCCGGCGGGAACAGGCTCCAATCACGAGGGAATTGACTCCCTCGCCGGCTATATCCTGCTTGAGTAATTCCAGGCCTTCCTTGCCGCAAAGAAACGGGTGTGTTTTGACTATGCCCATGCCTTCTTCTTTAGGAACCGCGCTCAGCTTTTCTACATCGAGAGCCTCCCCGATTCCGCAACCAGTGCATATATATACGCCATATTTTTTATCCATGGATAACCTCCTACCTCCTCACCAGGGTTTGAATAGCCTTAAGAGCCATGCCTGTAGCATTCTGGTTTGACGATACCACATCGGCAGGCTTGTTGGCACATCCTGCAGCAAACATTCCGCCCTTATTGAAATCATTAATGATGAATCCGTCAGGGTTATAATTCAATTCCGCATGCGGTTTGCTTATTGCTGCTGTCGGTTGCATACCTGTAGCAAGAACGGCCATTTCGACAGTCTCTCTTATCTTTTCGCCTGTTACGGCATTTTCGGCAACTACTGTAATATTTTTTGTGGCAGGCTCTTCACTTACTTCCGCCACTTTGCCCTTGATGAAAAAGACTTTGTCGTCGGCCTTGATTTTGTCGTAAAACTTTTCATATCTTAAGCCCGGTGTCCTCAAATCTATATAGAAGATGTATATTTTGGCATCAGGATATTGTTCCCTGATATAAGTTGCATGTTTGAGTGAAGCCATGCAGCATATGTAAGAACAATAAGGAAGGTGATTTTCATCCCTTGATCCGGCGCACTGTACAAATGCAACGCTTTCCAGGGCTTTGCCGTCGGAGGGGCGGGTTATTTTCCCCTTTGTGGGTCCATTGGGAGAAGCATATCTTTCGAGAATCATGTTCGTAATTATATTAGGATGCTTACCAAATCCGAGATTATCAATCTTATTGGCGTCATACGGAGTCCATCCGGTGGCCCATACGATCGCTCCAACCTTGAGATTAATAGTTTTTGATTCCATCTTAAGGTCTATTGCGCTGTATTTACATGCATTAACGCACTTGGCGCATTCAGGCCCTTTACATGTTGCGCCATCAATAACATAACGCATCGGAAATGACATTTCAAAAGGCCTGAAGACAGCCTTAGAATTATCGAGACCGAAATTGAATTCGTTTTTTCTTTCAACGGGGCAAACGTTAACGCATTCATCGCAAGCCACACAATTTTCATTGACATATCTAGGGCTTAACTTTATCTGAACATCATAATTCCCGGGCACGCCCTCAACATTCTGAACCTCTGCAAGTGTAAAAACTTTAATTTTCGGGTTGTCTTTAATTCTCCTGAAATTGATCTCAAGACCGCAGGTTGGAGGACATAGCTTAGGAAAATACTGATTTAATTGCGCTACCCTTCCGCCCAGGTAAGGATTTTTTTCGACCAGAAAGACCTCATACCCCACTTCTGCAGTCTCAAGGGCCGTGGTCAAACCGCTTATTCCGCCCCCTACGACCAAAACACTTCCGCTAGCAGGAGCTGCTTTGTCTGCTGTCATGCTATCCCTCCGTGCTTAAAAAAGTTTATTTAAATAATTAATATAAAAAACGGTGCCATCCTTTAAGGCGATATCCTTATATAATTTATTTCAAAACTTTCCATAATGTCCGGATGCTTAAAATTTTTCGCTTATTAGCCGCTTGTTGTAAAAATCTTAAACATGCGGACATCTTCAAACGGATATCGCCTTAATAAAAACCTCCAGGCGTCTTCCGACACCTGGAGGTATATCCAACCAAACAACTGTTTTAACTAATAAATCAAGGAATGATCTTGATGTAATCTTTCTTGAATACGCTCCATTCCTTCTTTGCCGGATCATACTTTGAGTTTACAAAGCAGAACCAGTTTGCATCATCCTGTCCCGGATAGTCAGCCTGATAGTAGAATCCAGGGTAACGGGTTTCCTTGCGGAACTGGATATGGCGGAGGTGTGCTTCAACCGTCCATATACGATGATAAATTTCCCATGCTCTCATAAGCTCATGGAGATCACCGGCACCCAGTTTATCACAGTCTTCGCGCATTGTTGCAAGAAGATCCATTATTATCTCAAGGTTCTTGCTGCTGGTCTGGTAGAATGTTGCCGTTCCGGCGCCATATTCATGCGTAGCCTTCATAAGTCTCAAGGCCATTCCGGAAGGTTTAACGTAGTTGGGGTTAATATCAACTGCCGTCGTATAGTTGCAGTTGTCAAGATATGTTCTTACCGGCTTGTAAACAAGGTCAACCAGTTCTGCTGCGCTCTGTTTGATGGCCGGTTTGAAATCGGCATGATCGCGTACGAATTTTGCCATTTCTTTTGCCGCCATACGCCCTTCAGCGTGTGAACCGGAAGAGAACTTGTGTCCTGAGCATCCGACACCGTCGCCTGATGTGAAAAGGCCTACAACTGTCGTCATGCGGTTATACACCTTGCCGGCATCGCCCCATTTGTAAGCTGCTGGCACCCAGTCATAGTCCGGACCCGATACCCACATGCCGCAGCAGCCTGAATGCGATCCAAGCAGATACGGTTCTGTAGGCATAACTTCGGAATTTTTCTTTTCAGGTTCGCAGTTCTGAGCGCACCAGAGGTTTGCCTGTCCGCAGGTCATGTCAAGAAAGTCTTCCCATGCTTCAGACTCAAGATGTTTGAGTTCTTGCTTGCTCATTGTCTTTCCGAGGTTGGCAAGAGCCGTAACCGTATCCATCATGATCGGACCGCGTCCGGCTTTCATTTCAAAAAGCATGAGGTGGTTACGCAGACAGGTAGGTGTAACGGCAGCAGTTCCGTAAGGAGCATATTTCTGGAGTTCTGCTTTTGCTGCGTCGCTTGTTGCAAAGTCTTCACCAAGACCGTTTAATGTTTTGGCCTTGAAGAGAAGGAACCATGCGCCGACAGGGCCGTATCCATCTTTGAAACGTGCCGGCGTGAAACGGTTTTCCATCATTGAAAGTTCTGCGCCGACTTTCATGCACATTGTGTATGTTGAGCCTGCATTCCATATCGGATACCATGCTCGGCCTTTGCCTTCACCAACACTTCTCGGCATGTAAATGTTGACGGCTCCGCCGCAGGCAACCATCATGGTCTTGCACTTTATGATGTAAACCTTGTTTTCGCGAACTGAGAAACCAACTGCGCCTGCAATCTGATTCGGCTTGTTGGCATCAAGAAGCAGCTCAACAATAAAGCAGCGCTCAATGATGTTATCGGTGCCGAGAGCAAGCTTTGCGGCTTCGGCAACTATTCTCTTGTATGATTCGCCGTTGATCATTATCTGCCATTTACCGGTGCGGACCGGCTCGGCACCTTTTTTCAATGAGCCCATTGCAAGTCCCTTTTTACCGTCAAGGGTCTTGCCTTCTGCCGATTTTTTCCAGATCGGAAGTCCCCATTCTTCAAAAAGATGAACCGAATCATCGACGTGACAACCGAGGTCAAAAATAAGATCTTCACGCACAAGGCCCATAAGGTCATTTCGGACCATTTTAACATAGTCTTCAGGGCTGTTCTTTCCAACGTAAGTGTTGATAGCTGAAAGTCCCTGAGCAACAGCGCCGCTTCTCTCCATCGCAGCCTTGTCACAAAGCAGTATTTTTGCATCCGGAGCCCATTTCTTTATTTCAAAAGCGGTTCCGCAGGCAGCCATACCACCGCCCACAATAAGAATATCGACTTCGCGCTCTTCAACTGCCGGATCCCTGACGGCCTTTGTTTCACCCAAAGGTTTATTAGGTAATGCCATATTAAATCCTCCTTAAGAAATTATATTCGTAATTATTCTTTTTCCAATTGGACTTGCTCAAACCAAACCAGCTTAAATCTTGGGTCTCGGAAGTACGAATCCATCGGCCTCTTCCGTTGAAAGCAGGCCGCTATCCAGGTCTTTTCCTTTGAGATTCAAGTAAGCATTAGCCTGACCTTCAGGGGTAGTCCGAATGGGGAACTTAAAGCGTTTAATAAGGCCATTCCTGAACTTGCAGGTCCACATAACATCTTCGGTACCCATCATCGGCATTACGCTGCTTCCAAGAGGTACAAAGTCAGAGTAACCACGGACTTCAATTGCCTGGGTGGGGCATATTTTTACACATGAAAAGCACTCCCAGCACTGATCGGGCTCTTGATTGTAAGCCTTCATAGCAGTCGTATCAAGAACCATAAGGTCATTGGGACAAATGTACATACATGCAGTTTTGTCCCCACCTTTGCAACCGTCACATTTTTCAGCAATTACATAAGATGGCATCTATCATCCCTCCTAATGTTGTTTGTATTAATTTCATTTTCCAAACCATCGACTCGCATTCTTTTAAACTATTCTGAGTTGTAAACACCTCCCTTCATAAACCGGGCCCGTTAAATCGAAGCCCTCTATTAATATTTAATAATTGTCCTTTTTCCTATAGCCTGCCCATAAAAAGAGCCAGAAGCTTTTTTCCTTTTAAATCAATATGTTAATTTAACTATTTTATCAAAGTTTACTAATATCATTCCATTTTTTTATTGTCAAGGACTTTTGCCGATGAAAAATCAGAATATGCAAATATTTACAGGACTCTATATATCACAACTGATTGCTTACATCATGAAATTACCTACTATATATTGTGGTATAGAAAAAAATCTTTCCCATAAATCCGATTCCAGCATTTTTTTGGCTTCTTTCTTTACCAAATTGTTAAAACCATATAGAACATTTTTACTTAAAAAAGCTGAAAAGCTGCAGATGCATATTTATAAAATACCGATAAGAAGGAATACGGATAATGGAAGAAAATTTTATATATCTCTCACCGGATGACAAATTTCGTTTCTCATGCACAAGCAATTTGTCGTGCTTCAATGAATGCTGCCGTGATCTCAATCAGTTCTTAACTCCCTACGACATACTGAGGCTCAAAAACGGTCTCAAAATATCTTCCGGCATGTTTTTAAAAACATATACATCTCATCATACCGGTCCTGAAACAGGCCTGCCTGTAATAACATTAAAAACAGATTCTGCTTCCGGATTAATCTGCCCTTTTGTAACGCCATCCGGATGCAGAGTTTACAAAGACCGGCCTTCATCATGCCGTACATACCCTCTTGCGAGGTTTGTTTCACGCAACAGGGAATCGGGAATTCTCTCGGAATATTATATGATGATAAAAGAAACGCACTGCCTTGGTTTCATTAACGGGAAAGAACAGACGGTGCGGGAATGGATAATAGAAGAAGATATTGAACCATACAACATAATGAACGATATGATAACGGAAATATTAAGCCTGAAAAACCAGATTATTCCCGGCGAATTGGACATTAAATCGGCATATATGTTCCGGATGGCATTATATGATCTGGATACATTCAGAGCACATTTTTTTTCGAACGAAATTCGAACTCATGGTTTCAATGAAGAGGATCTGAATGAGGCAAAACAGGATGACATGGCTCTTTTAAAAGTAGCTTTCTCATGGGTTAAAAAATATTTTTTTCAATAACTCCGGCAATAACAACTGATCCAAGGAGCTTTTTATGAAAACCGAAAAGAAGGTCGCGCTTGTGCTCGGCTCAATAAAAGGAATAGGCAAGGGCATAGGCCTTGCTCTTGCGAAAGAGGGAATTAATGTCGCACTTAACTATTTTGACTGGGAAGAGGCGCTTGATGAATTGAAGCATGATTTTTCAAAAATTGACTCCCAATATATTATAACAAGAACCGATCTTTTGAAAACAGATAAAATACATGGTCTTGTGGATAAAGTCATCGAACATTTCGGACGTCTTGATATTCTTATAAACAATATTGAGCGGGGAGGATGGCCGGTAGTACATGGACCATATACCTGCGATCAGTGGGATCTCGAGATATCGACAACTCTTCGGGCAAAGCAATGGATATTTGAATGTTCGCTTCCCTATCTCAAGGCTTCCGGAGACGGTATAGTAATCAACATCTCCTCAATAGCCGGCATTGTCGGAAGATCGGGTCCCGTTAGTTATATATTCAATGAAGGATACTCTGCGGCAAATCGCGGCCTCTCGCTTTTGACCGAAACTTGGGCGAGAATCGGAGCTCCTGAAGTCCGTGTAAATGAAATAATGCTGGGCATAATCGAAACAAGGCATGGTGAAAATACAAGAGGATGGAATCTGCTGACGGAGGCTCAGAAAGAAGCTGTCATAGACCATTCTCTTGTTAAAAGAACAGGAACAATAGACGACGTTGTAAAGGCTGTCTGTTTTTTGACAAAGGACGCCCCCTTTATGACAGGAAGCGTCCTCAGGATAGATGGCGGCTATGTTCTCGGAGGGGAGAAAGTTTATCCGATACCGAAAGGCGTAGTATAAAACAAATCGGATTAATCAGCCCCCGTAAAGTACGGCGAGTATTGTCGCGTTTCCTTTCTCTGCAGCAATAAGATGAGGAGTGGTAGAAAGATAATAAACACTGTCTCCCGGTTCAAGTTCAAATGAATCGGCTCCTATCTTTAAGGCAACAAGCCCATCTAAAACATAAATGAACTCTTCACCGTCATGGACAGACATATCATCTTCCGGATTTTCCTCAAGCCTCACTATCAGAGCCTCCATGTGGCGGCCTTTGACTTCGGGTGCAAGTCCCATATAAGTATAAACCTGCTTTTCACCCTTGTGGGAAGTAGATCTGGATATCTTCATCCGTTCATTTTTTCTTGTAACCGAGTATAGCTTGTCTCCAACTCCTGAAACAATTCTGCCGAATGCGCTGTCAAGCGCTTTAGAAAGCTTAATAACCGTGCCGAGCTGAGGCTGAATTTTATTTTGCTCCATATTCGAAAGAAGTCCTACGTCAAATCCGGTCAGCTTTGACAACTCATCAAGGGAAAGCCCTTTCTCTTCCCTTATGTTTTTAATTCTTATTCCAATTTCATCCAGCTCCTTCGGCACTGCCGATGTTATATCTCCAGTCAGTTCTTTAAAATATTCGGCGCTTCTTTCCTGCTGCTGTTTTCTATCTCCCATTTTTTCCCCCGTGATCATAAAAAACATTTCCATTATTTAAATGCGAATTATATAGCCCCAACATGCCTGGCTATGACAATTCTCTGCACTTCTGAAGTCCCTTCTCCTATTTCAAGAAGTTTCTGATCTCTGTAGAACCTCTCCACATCGTACTCCTGCATCAGGCCATATCCGCCGTGAAGCTGAACAGCATGATTAGCGCACATATGCATTGCCTCGGAACAGTATAATTTTGCCATTGCGGCCTCTTTAGAAAAAGGCAAATTATTGTCACGCAGCCAGCATGCCTTGTAAAGAAGAAGGCGGGCGCATTCGATCTCTACAGCCATGTCTGCAAGTTTAAAGGCATTTACCTGAAAACGGGCTATCGGCTGACCAAATTGTTCTCTTTCATTGCTGTATTTCAGCGCCATGTCAAAACACCCCTGAGCCCCTCCAAGCCCCATTGCACCTATTGATAGCCTGCCTCCGTCAAGAGTCTGCATCATCTGGTAAAAGCCCTGCCCCCTTGGACCGAGAAGGTTTTCTTTCGGGACCCTGCAATCTTCAAAATAAAGCTCACTGGTATTTGATCCCCTCCACATCATCTTATCATGCATCACCTTTGGAGTATATCCTTTGGTTCCGGCCTCAACAAGGATGCAGGAAAGCTCGGGCCTGCCGTCGTCCCTCGTGCCTGTTTTGCACAGAACTGTCGAACCGGCAGAAATGCTGGTGGAAGCATTAGTGATGAATATCTTGCTTCCGTTAATCACCCATTCATTCCCATCCAGCACAGCCGTTGTTTTGGAGTTTGCAGCGTCCGAACCCGCGTTTGCTTCGGTTAAGCCAAAACCCCAGAGGGTCTCTCCTTTGCAAAGTTTGGGAAGATATTTATGTTTCTGTTCTTCGTTTCCGAAATAATATAAAGGCCCGATGCCGAGTGAATTTTCGGCTGCAACTGTTGCGGCATGTGATCCGTCAATCCTTGCAATCTCTTCAACTGCAATTATATATGAAAGATAGTCCATTGCTTGTCCACCATACTTTTCCGAAACAAATATGCCGAAAAGCCCCAATTCCGCCATCTTCTGCATAGTATCGTAGGAAAATTCCTCTTTTTTGTCCATTTCTCTTGCTACATGCTTAATCTCATTTTCGGCAAATTTTCGAACCGAATCGCGCAAAATCTCATGATCTGTTGACAGGCTGAAATCCATAGTACTTTCCTTTCTGGTAATGCTATTAATGGTTGTTGATTTTCTGATATTTAAATATAAAAGTATCCAATAGCTGATTTTATTAAAAGTTCAATCAGAATTTATCATAAGCAATCATTTCAGGATCAACGCCAAGGTCGTTTAGCATTTTAATCACCGAATCTATCATCATAGGGGGACCGCAAAGATAATATTCGATTTCGGCTGGATCATCATGTGATATCAGATAATTATCATATAGACACTTGTGAATAAATCCGGTCAGCCCTTTCCATTCGTCTTCAGGCTGAGGTTCGGAAAGAGCGACATGATATTTAAAATTATCAAAGTTTCTTTCAAGTCCCTTAAACTCTTCATCATAAAACATTTCCCGTTTTGATCTTGCGCCATACCAGAAGGTAATCTTCCTTTTGGTGTTAACGGTCAGAATCTGATGAAATATATGGGAGCGCATCGGAGCCATTCCTGCTCCTCCGCCTACAAAGCACATCTCCCTGCAGGTCTCTTTAACAAAAAAATCCCCATATGGTCCGCTCAGGACAATTTTTTTCCCAGGTTTCAGATTAAATATATAAGAAGAACCTACTCCGGGTGCAATACCTGTTACTCCGAGAGGTGGGGTGGCAATCCTTATTGTGAATCTCAACTCTTTCTTTTCCGACGGCGGGTTTGCTATAGAATAAGCCCTGTAAACCGGTTCTTTTGATATCGCTTTCAAATTCCAGAGGTTAAATTTTTCCCATGAAGCTCTATATCTGTCGGCAATGTTAAATTCCTTATAAGAAAGATCATATTCTGGAATATCAATCT
>CAYODW010000028.1:0-4310 GCA_964402865.1 uncultured Desulfonema sp.
AAAATCAAAATATCTGCTTTCGTCTTTTTCAGGTAACATCCAAACCTCCTTAACAACTAGTAACGTTCAAAAGTGATTACATGGTTTAAGGTTTGATTAAATCACTGTCTCTTTATATTGTCAAAGTTCCCCAACAAAAACCAAAAGAAAGAGATCTTGATAGAACAGGAAATACATATAACACTTCGATTCAATCTTGCAACCGGGAAAGTGGAGCTGTCCGAAACGGAGCCGCCGAAAACAGGAATGTTGAACCGTCTTTTTAAAAAATAAACCTTTTGTTCTTTTCCCCTTAGCAGCTTCTGCCTTCATGTTTTACGACAAGAATTTGAATTTCACATCCTGATATATCTCATTAATCGGTTTGTAAATCAATTTAAAACAGACCCTGGTTTATTGTGCTTGACATTCGGCTGTTTTAGTAACATCTAATAAAAACAAATCAATTACAGATCTTTGGCTTTGTGCCTCAACCAGAATATTATTTATTAATTTAATATTACGGGTTCGAAATGACTACTGGTATCGTCCGTGACCGTTCAGAAAAACTGGGATTTCCACCCGGTTCCCTGATTTTCGTTGGCGAGCAGAAGACCGAAAAAGTCGTTCTCACGGTGAGCAACTACAACGCGGAGCACTTTGAGGAAAAGACGGCGGCATCTATTGATGACTGCCTTTCATACCGTGACCTTCCATCTACCACATGGATTCATGTCTGCGGTCTTCACAGGCCGGACATCATAGAATCCCTTGGCAGCTGCTATGGTATTCATCATCTTTTTCTGGAGGATATTCTCAATACGGCTCAGCGTCCTAAAATGGAAGACCTGGAAGAAGGTCTTTTCATTGTGATGAAAGCTTTCACCTTAAGCGGCGATGAAACCACGGCAGCAGAGCAGATTAGTTTTATCCTGGGGGGAAATTATGTTATCTCCCTGCAGGAAGGAAAGGATGATATCTTCGAACCGGTACTCGGTCGTCTGCGCAGTTCACGTGGCCGTATTCGTAGTTTGGGGCCCGATTATCTGCTCTATGCCCTGATGGATACCGTGGTGGACCATTATTTTTCAGTTCTGGAGGTGCTGGGTGAGCGCATCGGAGTTCTGGAGGATGAACTTCTGATCGATCATACCCGGGAAACCCTGCCACAAATTCATCGATTGCGAAGAGAGATGTTGTTTTTAAAAAAAGCGATATGGCCCCTTCGCGAAGTCATCAGCGCAATGCTGCGCAGTGAAACCAGTTTGATTCGGCAGACAACACAGTTTTATATTCGTGATCTGTATGATCATGTCATTCAGGTTGTGGATTCTCTGGAGAATTATCGTGAGCTGACTTCCGCCCTTCTGGAGATCTATCTTTCCAGTGTCAGCAAACGCATGAATGAGGTTATTAAAGTGCTGACCATCATCTCGACGATTTTTATTCCCATCACCTTTATTGTCGGAGTATACGGCATGAATTTTGAGTTCATGCCGGAGCTCAAATGGAGATGGGGATATGCACTGGTGTGGGGAGTGATGATTACAATGATCGTTGCCATGCTGGGCTATTTCAGAAAAAAGAAATGGTTTTAATGGGAATACCGGATTCCATCAATCGCCACTTGTGAATTTAATGTAACCTTTTAACAGGTTTTGCGTTAAACATGGCATGTGAACACATTTAAAGATTTTTATAACCGGCATCGGCGAATTTTTTTGGCTTACCTCATTAGACGCTCGGGGAATTATCATTCGGCGTGCGATATCATGCAGGAAAGCTTTGTTCGTCTTTATGAAAAATACGCGGAGGACGACTACACACCGCAGTTGCTGTACACTATTGGCAGGAACCTCGTATTCGATTCGTTGCGCAGGGCGAAATGGAATCCAACTGCTTTGGATGATAACGATCAGCCGGTTGACAGCCAGGAGCACGATTTCATGGTGCGTGACGAGTATCGACGGGTGTTGGCTGCCATGCGACAGCTTGATGATGACGATAGAGACCTGCTTTCTCTTGTTGTGAGCAGTGAAATGTCCTATCGTGAGATAGCTCAAATAGCGGGAATCAGCGAGGCCAACTTAAAAGTAAAGATCCATCGTGCCCGAAAAAAGCTCAGAGAATATCTTAAGGCAGAGAAAAATGAATGATAACCTGATCAGCATGTATATTGACAACGAACTCAGTTTTGACGACAAGATTATTTTTGTTGAAACTATTCATGAGGATGAAAACTTCAAAGATGATACGGTAAACCTCCTCCAACAGGAAAAGCTTATACGTTCGGAAGTCGTTGATCATATTCCGGCGCTGAACATAAAAGAGCGAAGAAACGTCTGGCATCTGAACCTTTTCCGGCCGTTTGTCGCCGCCGCTGCGGGATTGGTTGCAACAGCAATCCTGTTCATCGTTTTTTATCCTCGTCAGGAACACCAGCTGCTGCCATACCGTTTCGTTATTTATCAGCCTGATGCGCAGCATGTTGAACTTGCCGGCAGTTTCAGCGGCTGGAAAAGAATACCGCTGAAATCTGCCGGTCAGAGTGGTTACTGGGAAACAACGCTGGATCTAACCGAGGGGGAACACCGTTTCAGCTATATCATCGAGGGAAACCTACGAATGACAGATCCGACGATTGCGACACGCGAAATTGATGATTTTGGTGGAGAAAATTCCATTCTAAAGGTTAAATTGTAAGTGTGAAGCAAAGTATCTTCTCGATTTTGGCGGCTGTTTTAATGGCAGGAGGCTGCACGGCTGCTCATTACAATACTATCAACAATGGTTGTGTCGAAATGTATTTAAAGGCACCGCAGGCAAAGTCAGTTATTTTGGTGATCTCCGGTGATCAGTTCCGTGAGGTTCAGGCCCTGCGGGACGGTTCCTGCATGTGGAAAGTCACACTGAACCGATTGAATGAATTCAAGTACTTTTATCTTCTGGACGGCAAGGCATATCTGCCGGATTGCCTCTTGAGAGAAAAAGACGATTTCGGATCCAATAATTGTATCTTCTCACCGTGAAAGTATTAATGAGGTTGCATCGACATGAGTTATAAGAAATTTATTTGGACAATCTTCATGTTTCTTGCGGGAGGGGTCTTTCTCCTGGCCTCAACGGTCTTTGCAGATGTGGTGGAGCAGGACCTGATCCAGATGCCGGCGCCGATCAAGGACCGCGCCCGCGCGATGATTCAAAAAGGGATTCCCGGCAGAGATGTGATTCAACTTATACAAGCCATGGATATCAATCGTTTTCAGAAGGAACAAATACTAAAAGCCCAGGCCATTGTTCTGGAGGCTCAAAACAGAGGGCTTCCAACAAAGCCTGTTATCAACAAAGCTCTTGAGGGGATGGCCAAAAAGGTGGCTCCTGAAAGGACATTGCAGGCCATGGAAGCTGTGAGTTCCCGTTACGCTTTTGCTTTCGACCAGGCCCACTCCATCACCAAAAAAACTGAGCAAACGGAACGACTGGGTAACATGCTCGCTGAAAGCCTATCAGCCGGCCTTAAAGAGCAGGACGCATCCCGGATAATGAACCAACTCCGGGAGCGGTCTGCGAAAATGAATCAGGACCGGATGAACGAGTTGGCCGCAGTATGCCTGGCGATGGCAAGGGATATGTCGAGACTCGGGGTCTCTTCCCCGCTCTCCTCCCAGGTCATTTCCGGTGCATTGTCCAAAGGGCTTAACGCAGCCGACATCGTGGGCATGCATCAGTCACTTCTTTCCAAAGCGCGAACAGATTCTGCACAAGCTGTTTCACAGAAACTCGCGCGTGGGATGCAGCACAGTCTGTCCGAACAGGAACCGGGCAGTGCAGCCGGATATGGCGGTCAGAGCGGCTCTGGAGGATCAGGAGGGGCTGGCGGCGGTGGCGGCGGTGGCAGCGGCGGTAATCGATAATTTTATTATGGTAGTGGTTCAAGCATCCATTCTCGGTGACTGACCGACAGGCAACAACACAGACACAAATCTGAATCCATTATTTAGCGGCCTATATCCAGTGTTTCCGTTCATCAGATACTGCATTTTTGTCTTTTACCAGGAATCTTTTTGCCGCAGCGTATTTTCCCTCCAAGAATTTTTTCGATTATTTGTAACTTTGCTCCGGCCTGTGCGTTAACCTGACAGAAGAAATGAGTGATCCTCATGAAGAAACGAAGATTCTTCAGTCGTGTTCAGGGAAGTCAACTTTTATCTCATAAAGGAAAGGAATTATATCATGAAAAAACTGATGTTAATTGGTTGTTTGCTCTTGGCGCTCATTATGGTTACATCTCCCCTGTCAGCAGCAGGCGGTGGTGGCGGCGGAGGTGGTGG
>CAYODW010000028.1:4410-28680 GCA_964402865.1 uncultured Desulfonema sp.
TTATGGTTACATCTCCCCTGTCAGCAGCAGGCGGTGGTGGCGGCGGAGGTGGTGGTGGAGGTTCAGGGAGCGGAGGTAATGGTGCAGGCCTTGGTCCTGGGCCGGGAGCCTCGATCGGCCCTGGACCTAATGCTTCCACGGGGCCTGGCCCAAATGCTTCTGTTGGCCCTGGAGCCAATTCTTCGATCGGTTCAAGTAGTAATGCCAAGACAAGCCCCGGTGGCACTGTCGGTCATGGAACTGGTCATGGTCCTGGCGATGGAACAGGGAATGAAGGAGTCGGACCTCAAGATGGCACTGGCTACGGATCTCCAAAATAGTACTATAAATCCATAAATCTCCGATATTATGACTGGGGCAGACTTATAAAAGCGCGCCCCAGTTCTTTCCTTGTATGGGATCAAAGGAAGTCAAGTTTTTCTTTGATCCCTATCGATTTAATTTAAAATTATCATATCGAAACATGAATGGAAATTACTGATAGTTTGTAATCATTGTTGCAATTTCCTTAATTGTCATGATACCAATAACAGGTTATATGCTCACGGAACGCAATAGAAGAACGGAAATATCAAAGGAGAGAAAAAGTGAACGCAAATACTGTGCTGTACTTAAGCCGAAAAGACGTTGAAACTCTGAATATTCCCATGTCGGATATTATAGATGCGTTGAATAACATGTTTCGCGAGAAGGGAGAAGGCCGGGTAGAAATGCCTCCCAAGCCAGGAATCCATACGCGTGAAAATGCTTTCATCCATGCTATGCCTGCATATATTCCGAGCATGAAGGCGGCTGGTGTGAAATGGATCTCCGGATATCCTGAAAATCAGAAGAAAAAACTTCCCTACATCAGCGGGCTGCTTATTTTGAATGACCCCGATACCGGTCTGCCTATCTCGGTAATGGATGCAACATGGATCACCGCACGTCGTACCGGTGCCGCAACCGCAATAGCTGCAAAATATCTGGCACGAAAGGAAAGTTCCTCCGTTGGTATTCTGGCCTGCGGCGTTCAGGGCAGAAATAATCTGGAAGCACTGGCTTGCCTGTTCAAGATTTCCAAAGTCAAAGCATTTGATATATACCCGGAAATAGCTCAGCGGTACGCAAATGAAATGAAGGATGTCGTGCACGCCGACATAGAAGTAGTTAAGAGCCCGAAGGAAGCGGTGGTTTGTCTGGATTTGGTAGTTACGAGCGGTCCGATACTGGAGAACCCATCTCCGATTATCGAGGCGGACTGGCTTGCCGAAGGAGCCTTTGCTTCTCCCGTTGATTTTGATTCATACTGGAAAGGCGAAGCATTGAGACAGGCCGACAAGCTTGCTACAGATGATAAAGACCAGATGGAATATTATCGGACAGTAGGCTATTTCAAAAATACTCCCAAGCCATATGCTGATCTGGGTGAGATAGTTTCAGGCAAAAAACCCGGAAGGGAGAGAGCCGAAGAGCGTACGATCAGCATTAACCTCGGTATTGCGCTCGACGATATGGCAACGGCAATTGTGATTTACAAGAAGGCCGTGGAGCAGGGGATAGGAGCCAGACTTCCCCTGTAATTTAAAGGTCTCCGGTTTATAGTTTCTGGTTTCTGGCTAAAAGAGAAAAACCAGAAATCAGAGACCAGAAACCAAATCTTTATAGTTATCTGGCAAAAGAGGGCGTTATGCAAAGGTCTCAAGGAGATTAAATCGTGTTTGACATTCAGAACTACGCAAGCTTTGTTGCGGCAATTATTGTTTTTCAGTTAATCCCCGGGGCGGGCACGCTCGTTATTCTCAACGCCACCGCGCGTAATGGTATTGGTGCAGGGCTCGGTTCGGTCGGAGGTACTCTGGTTGGTGACTTCATATATATGGTCGCGGCTGTTGCCGGTCTGGCAGCAGTCATGAATGCCAATCCTGTTATGTTCAAGTGGCTTCAATGGTTCGGCGCAGCATATATTTGCTGGATGGGTTTTCAACTGATTCGCACCTCTGTTGACAAAGGCGGTAATACCGAAGATCCTGTAAAAACCGGATCGGTATATTTTCGTCAGGCGTTTACCGTCAGTCTCACCAATCCCAAGGTAGTCCTGTTCTTCGTGGCGTTCTTTCCGCTTTTTCTGAGGGTTGACGCATCACCTGTAACGCTGGGAATCATGATGGCGCATGTTACCGTCATCAGCTTTATTTACCAGTCAGGACTTGTCTTCATAGGAAACGTGGTTGCGCGCAAGCTCTCGGCTTTGCCATATGCGCGCAAATTAGCGACGCGTCTTGCAGGTGCGGCTCTTATCGGTTTCGGAATCAAGCTCGCACTCGGGAACCGATAACCCAATCAAACAATTAGGAATTATGAAGTGTTAGTGTAACGAGACCTTTGAAGAGCATTCAATTTTGCTCAAGTTCAAGGAAGGCGAGAATTTTAACCGCAGTAATACATTGAAGTATTTCGAGAATTGAAATTTGAGCCTGATGCAGAAATCGGGCAAAAGGGGATGCTATGCAAAGATTTCGTAGTCATGTTTCGCCCATGTAGACTTTCCGCACCATCTCATTTGACTGCAGATTGGCTGCCGTGTCAGCCAGGGCAATTTCTCCTGTCTGTAAAACATATCCCCGGCTGGCGACCTGCAGGGCGATCCGGGCGTTTTGTTCAACCAGAAGAATGGTCATCCCGGAAGCGTGCATTTGCCTGACATTTTCAAAAATGCTGTCCACAAGCACCGGGGCAAGGCCCATTGAGGGTTCATCCAGAAAAAGGACCTTGGGATTGGACATTATGGCCCGTCCCATGGCCAACATCTGTTGCTCACCGCCACTTAAAGTACCACCCAGCTGTTTGCGCCGCTCTTTTAACCGCGGAAAAATATCAAATACTTTTGTTAAATTTAACTTGTTAAGGTTTTCATCCTTAACGGTAAAAGCTCCCATTTCAAGATTTTCCTGAACAGTCAAACGGCCGAATATGCGCCGGCCTTCCGGGACATGGATCATTCCTTTTGTCACAATATGATGAGCCGAATATTTAGTCAGTTCGTCTCCTTCGAGCTGTACGGAACCGCTTCGAGGTTTTAAAATACCGCTCAAAGTTTTCAGTGTTGTGCTTTTTCCGGCTCCGTTGGCTCCTATGAGTGTAACAATCTCTCCCTTATCGACATTCAGTGAAAGGTCTTTGAGCGCATGTATATTTCCATAATAAACATGAATATTTTTGACTTCCAGCAACGCCATAACAGTTGGTACTCCTTTATCCGGGCATATTAATGGACTTGAGAGGCGCTCCCTTGCCCGAGATACGCTTCAATTACTTTTGGATTCCGCTTGATTTCATCCGGCGTGCCTTCGGCAAGTTTTTTACCGTAATCCAAAACAGTAATTATCTCTGAAATTCCCATTACAACCCGCATCTGATGCTCAATCAGCATGATTGTGATTCCCAGATCATCCCGCAGGCTTTGAATAAAGTCGCACATAGCCTGAGTTTCTCCGGAATTCATTCCGGCTGTAGGTTCATCAAGGCACAATAATTTAGGTCTGGTAGCCAGTGCCCGTGCAATTTCCAGGCGTCTTTGATCGCCGTATGGAAGGTGTTTGGAAAGCATGTTGGCTTTAGTTTCGAGGTTGACGAACTTGAGCAGGCGATTGGCTTCGTCTTCCGCGTCTTGTTCTTCTTTTTTTACGAATGGAGTATTCAATATTATACCAAGGTAACTCGATTTCAAATGGGCGTGCATACCCACCAGCACGTTTTCAATCGCGGTCAGATCAGGAAAAAGACGGATATTCTGATAGGTTCGGGCAATCCCCAGGCGAACGATACGGTCAGGCATTAGGCCTACTAAGGAATGATTTTCAAGCAATATTTCACCGGCCTCTGGTTTGTAAAAACCGGTAATACAGTTGAAAAACGTCGTCTTACCTGCGCCGTTCGGACCTATGACGCTATGAATGGTCTTTTCTTCGATCTCTATATCCAGGCCATCCACGGCCACCAGGCCGCCAAAGCGTTTGGTTGTATTGCGTGATATTAATATCGGTGCCGTAGTAAACCCTCCTTCCTAATCAGTTGCTCCGCTAGGTTCTCCCTCGTGCAACTCCCGTTTATGAGCCTCTTCCGGCCATAGTCCTTCAGGCCTGATCAGCATCATGGCAACAAGGGCGATGCCATAAACCAGAAACCGGTATTCGGCAAATTCCCTTAATAGCTCCGGGAGGCCGATTAGAGCGGCAGCGCCGACAATTACTCCGGGAATACTTCCAATTCCCCCGAAGATAATCAGGCAAACAATATTGATTGAGACCATGATATTGAAGCTGTGTGGATAAATTGAGCCTATCTTGCTGCCGAATATAACACCGCTTAATGCGGCGAATCCGGCTCCTGTGCCGAAAGCCAGCAACTTATTCGATACGAGGTTGATCCCCATCGCCTGGGCAACATCTTCATCCTCGCGCATGGCTTTCCAGGCTCTCCCGATTCGCGAATCTTTCAGCCGCCAGGAGACAAAAATAACCAGCAGGCACCCGGCAACAATGAGATAATAGATTTCCTGCGGTCCCTTAAAAACAAAACCGAGTAACTGGGGTTTGGCAATTTGACCAATACCTTGAGATCCGCCAAGATAGGGACGCAATGCATCTGAAAGAACCAGAAGACGAATGATTTCGCCAAATCCCATGGTGGCAATTGCCAGATAATCACCACGCATCTTGAGAACGGGTACGCCTAAAAGCACCCCGGCTAAAATGCCAAAAAAAATAGCAAAGGGGATTGCCGCCCAGAGAGACCAATTTAAATTCATTATTTCGGGTGATGTGATCAATGCGGTAACATAGGCTCCTATTGCAAAGAAAGCCACATAGCCCAGATCCAGAAGACCTGCATACCCGACTACGATATTCAGGCCAAGTCCCAGCAGCACATAAAGACCGACAATGGTCATGACTTCACTCATGAATAGTCCCAAACGCCAGGGTGCAACCAGAATAATGGCTAAAAGAATAATGATGCAAATAGTTCTCCATGTTGATTGCTGTTTCTTCGGCAAACCCTGCCAGCCTTGCTTGATTTCGGCTCCTTTCATTGACCATGATATGATTACCAGGGCAATGAAAATGAAAATTGAAAGGGCGCCTTTTATGGTAATGCCATCACTTGTCAAGAGCCATTCGCTGATAGCATTCGGAAAATTATTGGTCAGAATCGGCCGGATTAGGTCCTGGAGCACTCCGGCAAAAGCGGAACCCGCTAATGACCATAAAATGACCGTGCGGATAATCTTCGGCAGAAGATAAAATAAACCAGTGACCAGGCCGGTGACCATTCCTGCAATCAAAAGCAGGCGTAACCCGTTATTACCCTCTACTCCGAAGGTAAGCAAATTGTTCAACAGCAAATCGGAAGCATTGATGAACATCATCCTTAAATTGACATTTCTGCCTAAAATGATCAGCAACGCTAATAAAAATGTGGTTGTCAATCCTGCGAATATACTGTTTGAAATGACCAACAGGGGCTTGGCCGGAGTAGTTCGTTTGGCGGCCATGTAACATATAAACAGCCCGGCGGCCAGATAAAGGGCATGCCCCATTGAAATTATATCCACAATCACCTGGCGTTGTGTAAAGACCTCGATCATGCCGATCAAAGCAATCAGAATCAGTGTAATACCGCCAATGATTCCAACTTTTATTCCGTATCGCCAAATGGCACGAATTTCTTCCATTTTTTTTCTTTCGATTACAGGTGACTAAGCCTTTTTAACAGCCAAACGTTCTCCCAGTAGACCTGTAGGCCGGAAAATCAATACCAGTACAAGCACTAAAAAGGCGATAGCATCTTTAAGTTGATAGGGCGCCACGATATTGTAGCCATCAAGGAATAAAGCGGGCCCGAGTGATTCAAGCAAGCCGAGCAGGAGGCCTCCCAGCATAGCTCCTGGAATATTGCCGATACCGCCCAGAACCGCCGCGGTAAAAGCCTTGATTCCCGGAATAAAGCCCATCATGAAGAAAACCTGTTTAAAAACAAGGGCATAAAGAACTCCTGCCGCTCCGGCAGCTGCTCCACCGATAATAAAAGTGACTGAGATAGTCTTATCTATATCCACACCCATTAAAGAAGCGGCTTCCTTGTCTTCAGAAACAGAACGGACCGCTTTACCTATGCGGGTGCGTTGTATGAACATATAAAGGGCTATCATAACAAGAGCGGCCGCAAAAATGACAAAAAGCTGAATTTTGCCTATTTCCAAACCTTTAAATAATGTCCATTTGCCTGAAAAGATCTCCCAAACCGGGTAGGCCTGGAAACCGGTGCCGTACAAACCCCGGAAAAGATACATCAGGGTGAATGAGGCGCCTATGGCTGTAATGAGAGGGATCAGGCGCGGAGCGTTCCTTAAAGGACGATAGGCAATTCTTTCCAGAAGAAAGGCGATTAAAGTTGATATCGTCATTGAAACAATAAAAACAATAATCAGACAAATAACAGGATGGCTTTCAAGCAGGCTGCTTCTGTAAAAATAAGCGGCTACATAATAGGCCGTAAAGGGACCGCTCATGAAGACTTCGCTGTGAGCGAAATTGATCATGCGAAGGACACCGTAAACCAGAGTGTAGCCCATGGCTACCAAAGCGTATATGCTTCCTTGCGCTAAACCGTAAATCACGAAATCAAACCACTGGACAGGAGTATATCTGCCCGCGCGAAGAGTCAGGATTGAGCCCAGAATTATAAAAACAAGGAGGGCAAACCCGATAAACCACATCACAATATCAGTTGCTGTAATACTTTCTTTCCATCGCTGAAACTTTGTCGGCATGAAACTCCTTCCACATAAGAAACCCGGTTTTGTATTGAACAAAACCGGGTTTATCTTCAGACAATCTTTAGTATGGTTTCCAGAAAGATTTTTTCGGCATTACTAAAGTTTTAACATTTTCCACGCTTGTCTTATAGACGGCAATACGCGGATCAGCACAGTCGCCATATTCATTGCAGTTGATAGTGCCGGTTATGCCCTTCATATTCTTCGTAGAATAGAGGGCGTCCCTTAAAGCTTTGCGGCCGATGTAGAGGGTTCCGTCCTTTTCCTTCTTGGCAACTTTTTCAATGGCCTTGAAAATCAGGTTAGCCGCGTCATATGCATGGGCGTGGAAAGGAGCTAAAGTTTTCTCGCCATATTTCTTGATGTGTTTCTGGATGAAATCCTCATATACTTTTCCGAAAGCCTCGAAATCCGGGCTGGAATGGTACATGCCGACAGCTGATTCACCGGCAGCCTTGTAGAAATCAACCGAAAAAGCGCCGTCAGCGGACATCAAGGCAACTTTCTCATAACCGGAAACTTCTTTAACCTGGCGGGTAATATGGCCTGCAGCAGCAACGAAGATAGGGTAATAGATGAATTCAGGTTTGGCCGTAATGATCTTTGTAAGTACCGGTTTCATATCTGTGTCTGTAGGAGCAACAGCTTCCTGAGCAACGATTGTTCCGCCGTTTTTCTTAAATGTTTCGGCAAACACATTTGCCAATTGTTCGGCATATACGCTGCCGTCATGGATTGTGGCTGCTTTTTTGACTTTCAGGTTCTGAAAGGCGAAATCGGCTGCAACTGCGCCCTGGACTTTGTCGTTATGGGCGGTTCTAAGATAGCCGTCATATGTGGGTCCGCGTTTGGGATCTGTCAAATAAGGAGCTGTGTTGGAAGGTGAAACGGTGGCAATACCGGCATTCCAGAGAATCGGAGCGCCTGGTTTGGCTTCGCTGGAGCAGTTTGAACCAACGGCAGCCACGATAGTGGGGTCAGAAGCCAGCTTGGTAGCGGCAGCCTGCCCGCCTTCAGCATTACAACCGCTGTCCTGGCCATCCAGTTTTATTTTGTGACCCAGCAGATTGTTCTTGATGTCATCGATTGCGATTTCAATTCCCCTCTTTGTGTCAATTCCAAGGGTAGAATCCGGGCCGGCCGTAACAAACCAGTAAGCAATGTGGATGGGTTCACCCGGTTTAATGGTTACTACTCCAAGGGGATCTGTAGGAGGAGCGGCAAAAACGATGGAAACAGCCATAAACATGAACACCGTGACAAATAAAAACAATGAACGTTTCATACAAAAACCTCCTTCTGTATAATTGTTTGCCTAAACACCTTGCCCGCCTTTTGATCGGCAGATAATCTCAACCCGATTTTCATTACAATACAACTATCTTAGAAATTTTCGGATGATAATAGTCAATGCATGAATCAGGGTCAAGAAAAAAAGCCCGTTTATTATAAAAAACCATATTCCAAGCATAATTTTCAGACTTATCCCTTTCTGAACTCCACCAAATTGTTACAGATATTGAGCCAATTGCAAAAATCCTAAAAAGATAAGAATTTGTCATTCCAATAAAAGTGAAGCACCAGCGCTGACCAGTCTTTTCAATATGTTGCAAAATTTTCTGGATTCCCGTTTGTACGGGAATGACGACTTTTGCAACTGGCTCTACTTTTTAAACTTTTTAAGTATAGAGTTTTCTGTTATGTTATTCAAAAGTCTATACCTCGGCATAGAAACCATAACTCCGCCTGTGGCGACCAGGAACTGAGAAAAGTGAAAGAGTTCAATCTTATTAATACCCCGCTTTATGGTACCAACCTGATTGAGGCCGGGGCGGGTACCGGTAAAACCTACACTATTGAGAGTCTTTTTATAAGGCTGATTATAGAGAATAATCTTACCGTTGACCAGATCCTTGTAGTAACTTTCACAAAGGCAGCAACTGAGGAATTAAGAGAGAGAGTCAGAAACAAGCTTGTAAAGGCAAAAGAGGCCTTTACGAAAGGTGAAAGCAGCGACAATCTGATCGACTCCCTTTGTAAAAAATATGATGACCACGCGCTTGCCAGAGAGCTGATTAACAAAGCCCTCATTGATTTCAATGAAGCTTCAATATTCACTATTCATGGCTTTTGCGCAAGAATTCTTTCAGAAAACTCATTTGAAACGGACAGCTTTTTTGATACAGAACTTGTAACCGATCAGACGGACCTCATACAGGAAGTTGCAGAAGATTTCTGGCGAATTTATTTTTATAATGCCGAGCCTGAATTTATAACATATTCGGTAAAAAAGCTTAAAGGGCCTGATTTTTTTTCAAAACTTCTGTCAAAGCAGGTGTCATCTTGCAAAAATATAATTCCTTCAACTGACAAACCCGGATTCGAAAACCTTCTATATAATTACCGCAACCTTATTCAAAGAATCAGAAGCATATGGTCTGTTTCAAAAAATGATATTTCAGATCTGTTGCATGATCCTGCGTTAAAAGGAAATATCTACGGATCGGTTGCTACCGATGATTCGGGCTTTTCCGCCAGAGATCGTAAAATATTTTCTCTTTTTTCTCTTATGGAAGAACTCCTTGATGAAAGATCATCCGGTTTTCCTTTGTTTGATAAATTCGAATATTTTACAGCGGAAAAAATAAATAAATCTGTAAAAGCGAAACAAAAACCCCCGGAACATGATCTTTTTTATATCTGCGATGAGCTTGCAGAAAAAAATACGGAGATTGAATCTGAATTTGACAAATATATCCTTCATCTTAAGAGGGAATTTTTGAGGTATGCGGAAAGTGAACTTGCAAAACGCAAGAAGAGAAGAAATATCCAATATTATGAAGATCTCTTGACAAGGGTGAGGGATGCCCTCGTTAACAGCAGCGACAGCCATGATCTTGCAATCCGGATAAGGCTGAAATACAAGGCAGCGCTTATTGACGAGTTTCAGGATACCGATCCTGTTCAGTATGAAATCTTTTCGAATCTTTTTGATTCTAGTGAGAGCGTTCTATTTATAATAGGAGACCCGAAACAGGCGATATACAGCTTTCGCGGGGCCGATATCTTTTCTTATATCAACGCCGCCTCAAAGGCCGGCACAAAAAGCACTCTTACGGAAAACTGGCGGTCCGTGCCGGGCCTGATCGATGGCGTAAATGCTCTTTTTTCAGATTTAACAAATCCTTATATATTCGATGATATTGCTTTTTTTAAAGGCGTTTCGGGATACGCAGATGAATACAAAGACAAAGATGTTTCCACACATGCGCCGCTTACTTTGTGGCATCTTTTTTCCGGCGAGTACTCCGAAAATAATAAATCGATCACAAAGGATGTTGCAGAGAATGTTATTTCAGAATCTGTAGCATCTGAAGTTTTGCGCCTGCTGAAAAGAGATAAAGGTATGGAAGCAAGTGTCAGAGCAGGGGATATCGCAATCCTGGTGAGGACAAATAATCAGGCGCAGAGAGTAAAAATATCACTTTCGAAGAGAAGAATCCCTTCGGTTATATACAGTATAGATAATGTTTTTGATTCTCACGAGGCCATGGAGCTTGAACGGTTCCTCGAAGCTGTTTCCGATCCTTCCAATATGAAAAATATCAGGTCGGCTCTTGTAACCGACATCTTCGGGATTTCCGGTGAAGATCTCGATATCGCCGGCCAGGACCCGCTTATATGGGATAAGCATCTGGCTCTTTTCTCCGAATGCCATTATTTATGGAACAGACGGGGCTTTATAAGCATGTTCCGCCATTTCATGACGCAGAAAAGAGTAAAAGAACGTCTTGTTATGTTCCATAATGGCGAGAGGCGCATAACAAATCTTCTACATCTTTCGGAAATTCTTCATAAAGTATCGGTTGAAAAGAAACCCGGCTTGACCGGCCTTGTAAGATGGCTGTCCGAACAGAGGGAAGCTTCAAGAGAAAGACTTGAAGAGCATCTTCTTCGTCTTGAAAGTGATGATGATGCGGTTAAAATAGTCACAATACATAAAAGCAAGGGGCTTGAATTTCCTGTTGTATTTTGCCCTTTTAACTGGGGAGGATCTGAAGTCAGTGACAAGGAAATCATTTTCCATGATGAAAGCAATGAAAGAAATCTTGTTCTTGACCTTGGCCGTAATGAAAAAAGCCTGTCTGCTGCCCGGAAAGAACTTTTGTCCGAAAACATACGGCTCCTTTATGTGGCATTAACAAGGGCAAAAAAAAGATGCTATCTTGTCTGGGGAAGGATAAATTCAGCAGAAACATCAGCCATGGCTTATATTTTCCATTATGCCCGCAACAATGAACATTTCGCCGATGAAGATATCGTAACGGCACTGAAAGGTTATTTTAACGGTAGAAAGAACTCGGAATTGCTTGATGATTTGAAAATGCTTGAAAAAAGGGCAGAGGGGGCAATTGATGTTTCTGTTCTTCCTTCTTCAGTTGACGGTCAATATGATTTTTACGAAGGGGATATGGAGCAGCTCTTCAGCAGAAATTTTACGGGAAAAATATACGATGCTTTCAAAATATCAAGCTATTCATCCCTTGCGGCAGGAGGTCCTGCAAGTCATGATATCAGGGATATTGATGCCGGAACCGGATTTGCATTTAAAGATTACCCGGAACAAAACCAGCAATCGGGAATGCCCGATATATTTTCATTTCCAAGAGGTGCAAGAGCCGGAATATTTTTTCATGACCTGTTTGAACAGATCGATTTTTCTTATCCGGGAGCAGGCGCAAGAGAAGAAATCGTTGCAGGCAAATTACGGGAATATGGTTTTGAAGCAATCTGGAAAACTACTGTCTGCGATATGATAAACAGGATTCTTGATGCTCCTCTTTATGCGAAAGCGATGACCATAAAACTATCAGGAGTTGATAAAGCAAGCAGGGTTAATGAAATGGAGTTTTATTTTCCCTTGAAAATGATTGCTCCTGTTACAATAAAAAAAGTTTTTCGGGATTATGGAAAAGTTGTAGTAAACGACGATCATCCGGCCTGGATTGAGAATCTTGCCTTTTCACCGTCAAAAGGTTTCATGAAAGGCTATATGGACATGGTCTTTTGTCATGAAGGCCGTTTTTTTCTTGTTGATTGGAAATCCAATTACCTTGGAAACTCATTAACTCATTACGGAGAATCGAATATTAATGAAGTGATGGAAAGGGAATCATACATACTTCAATATCATTTATATGTTCTTGCCCTTCATCAGTACCTGCGCTTGAAAACCTCCGGTTATAATTATGAAGATTCTTTTGGCGGCGTATTTTATATATTCATGCGCGGAGTTGATGATCCGAAAACAAGGAGAACCGGAATATTTTATGATTTGCCGGATATCTCTCTGATAAACGGACTCGGAGAAGCTCTGATACCAGGGTATATAAAGTGAACAGTGAATAGTAAGCAGAATGATTCGAGGATTCGAGGGTTCAAGGTTCCCGCCAAAAAGATTGGCGGGTCTTCAGCAGGGGTAATTGAACAAGGTTGAAAGAAATAAACCAGAAATCAGAAACCGATTTTATAAGTCATACATGAATAAATCATATATAAACAACTTATATAATAATAATATATTAACGCATATAGATATCCATTTCGGAAGCTTTATAAACAGACTTGCTAAAAATAAAGATACGGATCTTTTCCTGGCTGCCGCCCTTGTAAGCAATGCGGCAGGAAACGGTGATGTGTGTCTCGATCTCGGGTCATTTGATAAAAAAATGATTCTCGATGAAGGTGAAGGCAAGAAACCTGTTGTTTGTCCGTCCTTGAAAAACTGGCTGAAAATACTCAGCACTTCTCATGTTGTCGGAAAGCCCGGGGATTACATGCCCCTGATACTTGATGACAAAAACAGGCTCTATCTTTACAGATTCTGGAATTATGAGAAAGTTCTTTCAGATGCCATTAAAAAGCGAGCGGGAGAAAATATTAAAGGAATCGACTTTGAGCTTATAAAAAATTCGCTGCCAAGACTTTTCCCCGATAATCCGGAAGAAAGATTAAATCTTCAGAAAATCGCTGCTCTAACATCAGTATTCAAAAAATTCTGTGTTATTTCCGGAGGACCGGGGACAGCCAAGACAACGGCAATTGCCAAAATATTAGCCCTCCTTATTCAAATTGAGCATGGAAAAAAACTTAAGATATTTTTATCTGCACCCACAGGAAAAGCAGCCGCAAAGCTTGGCGAATCTGTCCGGAACACGAAAAATAATATTGATTGCAGCGAAGAGATTAAAAACATGCTGCCGGCAGACGCATATACTATTCACAGGATGCTCAGGGTAATTCCCAGTGGCTCAGGCTTTTATTATAATTCTGAAAATAAACTTCCGGCCGATGTTGTTGTGGTTGACGAGGCATCCATGGTTGACCTCGCATTGCTTGCAAAACTTGTGGAAGCTGTGCCGGATAAGGCAAGACTTATTCTTGTGGGAGACAAAGACCAGCTTGCCTCCGTTGAAGCTGGATCGGTTCTGGGAGATATATGCAACAGAGGAAACATTCCGGAATATTCGATAAAATTACTCGAAAAACTGGCGGACGGAAGTAAACCGGAGGAGATAACCGAAGTAACCGGTAAGCAGTTTTTAAGCGATTGTCTCGTTGTTTTGCGGAGAAACTACCGTTTTTCAGAGACAAGCGGTATCGGCAGATTGAGCAGTGCCGTCAACAGAGGTGATGCTGATACTGCCTTGAGTATTTTAAGAGAAAGAAAAGATGAAAGGATTCATTGGGAAGATATAAAAACAGCAAAAGAATTGTATTGCTCTCTTGAAAAAAAGATAGTTGAAGGTTATACAGCTTACCATGAGATAGTTGATCCGATAGAAGCCCTTGATTCATTCAGCCGGTTTAAAATACTTTGCGCAGTAAATAAGGGACAATTCGGTGTTGATGCGGTTAATGGTCTTGCCGAATCGGTATTGGCCCGGAAAAGACTTATAAGTCCTTCAACTCAATGGTACAGGGGACGCCCGGTCATGGTAAGGGGAAATAACTACAGTCTCGGTCTTTTTAACGGTGACATTGGCATAATAATGGCAGAGCGGAATTCTGATGATAATGCATATGCGTTTTTTTATGGGGCTTCAGGGAAGGCAAGAAAGTTTAAGCCCGGCATTCTTCCTGAGCATGATACTGCCTATGCCATGACTGTGCATAAGAGTCAGGGATCTGAGTTTGAAGATGTTGTTATCGTTCTACCGGAAAAAGACAATCCTGTTCTGTCAAGAGAGCTCATTTATACAGGTCTTACAAGAACAACCGGAAAAATTACCCTGCTGGGAACGGAAAGTGTTCTGAGAGCTTCAATTTCAAGAAAAACAGAAAGAGCATCCGGTCTGCGGGATGCGCTATGGAGGGATGAATATCTATGAAAAAGACTATCATAAAAGGAACCGGCCGTTATCTTCCAACCCGCCTTGTCACAAATGATGATTTAGCCAAATGGATGGACACCACTGATGAGTGGATTCGTCAGAGGACAGGTATTGAGCAGCGTTACTGGGTGCCTGCCGACAAGGAGATCGGTGTTTCAGACCTTGGACTTGAAGCGTCAAAAACAGCCTTGAAAAAGGCGGGATGGAAACCCGAGGATATTGATCTTATAATCTTTGCGACTTTAAGCCCCGATATATTTTTCCCAGGTTCAGGATGCCTTCTGCAGCATAAGCTTGGCCTTCAAACAACGCCCGCGCTTGATATCAGGCAGCAGTGTACCGGTTTTCATTATGGTATAGCAACAGCCGACGCGTACATAAGAAGCGGTCTTGCAAATCGTGTTCTTTTTGTCGGCGCAGAGATTCACAGCGGCGGACTCGATATTTCGACAAGAGGAAGGGATGTTACGGTCATATTCGGAGATGGAGCAGGAGCCGCATGTCTTGAAGGCGTTGAAACGGAAGAAAATATTGGTGTTCTTGGAGTTTCGCTTCATGCCCAGGGAGAACTTGCGATGAGCCTCATGACTGAAGCGCCTGCATCAAGGGTTACCCCGAGACTGACGGTCGAAATGGTGGAGCAGGGCAGGCATTATCCTGTAATGGATGGAAAGACGATATTCAAGCTTGCCGTAAGAAGACTTCCTGAAATAACAAGAGAGGTTTTGGGAAAGGCCGGGCTTTCAATGGATGACATTGATCTCGTTATTCCCCATCAGGCAAATCTTCGTATAAACCAGGCATACCAGAGCGCAATGAATCTTCCCGATGAAAAGATGTTTCATAACATTCAGCGTTACGGAAATACAACCGCCGGAAGCATTCCCATTGCCCTTGATGAAGCCATCGAAATGAAAAGGATAGGGAAGGGGAGCACGGTTCTTTTTATCGGGCTCGGTTCAGGAGTCACCTGGGGGGCGATAATATACAGGTTTGACTGATTGAGCATGAGCGCCATCTGCGGACTTTACAATATCCGGATCAGGAATCTGCGGCCCCGGTTTTCCCGCCTGACTGTCGCCGATGTTCTGGCTGCGCTGCCATAGTTCTGCTTTAGCTGAGTTTCACCTTAAATAAAAAGGTTGACCATAATAACGATATCCTTTAATGTGTAAATCAACTGTTAATAGTTTCAATCATCCATCAATTGTCATCTTTTGCAGATTAACAATATCCCTGCTGATGAACCGATAAGCTTAAACGGGCCTTGAACCGTAAATGAAGCCAATACTGTTTACCGATCTGGACGGCAGCCTCCTGGACCATGAAACATATTCCTTCCGGGAAGCAAAACCGGCACTGAAACTTATCCGGGAGCTGCAGATTCCAATCATATTTGCAACAAGCAAAACGAGAACAGAAGTTGAACTATTGCAAATTGAAATGGAAATTTCGGAGCCGTTTATCGTAGAAAACGGCGCTGCCGTTTATTTTTCATGCGGCTACAGAGGATTCAGTTTTAATAAGGGATTACGTCAATCGGACCATATATTCATACATCTTGGAGCCGAATACACAAAAATCAGAGAATTTGTCGAATCGGTTAAAGACCGGTTCAAAATACGCGGGTTCGGTGACATGTCTGACGAAGAGATTGCATTACTGGCTGGTTTGTCGGCCGCTCAGGCAATTCCGGCAAAAAGGAGAGAGTTTACGGAGCCGTTCGTAATAGAAGATATATCACTCCTTATGAGCCTGGAAGATACGGCAAAAGAACGAGGATTAAAAATTACACGTGGAGGGCGGTTTTTCCATTTTATTGGAGAAGGGCAGGATAAAGGAAAGGCGGTTCAAATCGCGACTGAAATATTTGCTGAAAATATGAATGATAAGGTTATCAGTATAGGCATCGGCGACAGCGCAAATGATATTTCGATGCTGAAACATGTCGATATTCCGGTTCTTATTCCGCATCCTGACGGGAGTTTCGAAGATTTGGAGATAACGAATTTGCTGCATGCCGGACAACCCGGAAGCAAAGGCTGGAATCAAATAGTGATCGATATATTAAATCGTTTAAATTGATAAATACCTGATAAATATCCGGGGGAAAGGAGCAGAATATGGCTGATTTCTGGCAGCATGGTTCAATCACCGTTTTACAGCGTCTCAAAAACCGCCCTGTAGCCGATCTTGAAGCGGAAATAGAGAAGATTGCGAAAAGGAGAAAAATCGTTCTTCTTCTTCCCGCCCTTTATTCGGAATTTAAGACACCGTCAATGCCGCGCATCATCGAAGAACTTAAACAGACCCGTTATTTACATAAAGTTGTTTTATCTCTCGACAGGGCTGACTTGAGTGAATTCCGCTCAGCGCGGGATATGATGTCTGTTCTTCCTTTTGAAACCAAGATCGTATGGCACGATGGTCCGAATATGCAGGCATTATATGAAGAGCTTAGGAAGACGGACTTCAATCTTGATAACCCAGGCAAGGGACAATCGGTGTGGATGACGCTGGGTTATATCTTATCCGAAAGGGATGTTTACGCAGTAGCCACCCACGACTGTGACATAGTGAATTATGACCGCGAAATGCTTGCAAGGCTCGTTTATCCGGTGGTCCATCCGGCAACCGATTTTGAGTTCAGCAAAGGTTACTACGCGCGTGTAACTGAAAAGCTATACGGGAGAGTGACAAGGCTCTTTTATACGCCGCTGATCCGCACACTGCGGCGTATCCTTGGACCAAATGAATTTTTGACATACCTGGATAATTTCCGCTATCCCTTGTCGGGTGAGTTTGCAGTCATTACAAACCTTGCGCATGGCCTGCGTATTTCTCCGACGTGGGGCCTGGAAGTTTCTCTCTTGAGTGAAATCTATCAAAAAGCTTCGGTCAACAGGATATGCCAGGTGGAAATCTCTGATTATTATGAACATAAACATCAGATACTTGAAAAAAGCAAGCCTGATGAGGGACTCATAAGGATGGCATGCGATATCGCCAAAGCTCTTTTCCGTGTCCTGGCTGAAGACGGTATTGTAATGAGCGATGCCTTTTTCAGGACGATTCTGAGCGCCTATATTCAAGAGGCAAGAATTGCGATCGAGAAATATCACGGGCTTTCCCTTATAAACGGGCTTCATTACGATCGTCATGATGAAATCGAGGCTGCGGAAGCATTTGTGGATTCACTGAAATGCGCCATTGATGAGTTCATAAAGGATCCGGTCGGTATTCCCCTGATGCCCGCATGGGTAAGAATTGCCGCGGCAATCCCTGATTTTCAGGACAGGCTCAACGAGTGCGTCACAAATGATAATCTCCTATAGATTGCGATTCCTGGAAATGAACCATGCTTCCGAAAACTCATAGGGTCGATTTTAGGGATATTATAAAAAGATCATCATGGCTTCCATTGTTGCTGTTTTGCATCCTTTTCTTTTTGCCGTCATATTCCGTATCGGCCGATTGCATTCCATGTTTTCCATATAAAAACGGGTGGTATGGCGGCGATGGCGCGTACTCCATAAGACTGGATGAGAAGCGGACTTTGTGGCTTTTTGGAGATACGTTTGTTTCGGGTGAACAGGGCAGGCAAGACCGGATCGGCATGGAAGTTGTCCTCGGAACAACGCCGGCAATATCAAACTGTTCAGAAGACGGTAAATTTGAAATTCAATATTATTTAAAAAAGAGAAACGAAAAATTTATATCGTCATTTGGTGAAAATGAATGGTTATGGCCGCAAGATCCTTTTATCTTAAACAGAACTTTATATATTCCACTTTTAGCGGTTGAAACAAAGCTGGAATTGGAAGGACCATTCAAGTTTAAGATAACGGGACATAAAATAGCCCGAATAACAGATTTTGAAGCGGCAGACCCAAACAGATGGATTGTGGATTACATAGACTTATCACCTGGAATTCCTGAAGGTATTATTGCTTTTGCAACAACATCGGTAGTTTATCAAAATCATGTATATTTTTATCCGTTCTACGCTTCAACAAAGGATATTCCGTTAATTTATGGGAATATTCTTGCCCGCATTCCCATGGATGAAATGAATGATCCGGTAAACGCTATCGAGTATTTTAGAAAAGACGGGACATGGGAGAAAGGGCTGAATCCTGCCAAAGTTAAGGTTGTTATTGATGCAGGAGTTTCAGAATTGAGTGTCAGGTATCATGCAGACGATAAAAAATGGATCGCCGTTTATATGTCCACCAGAAACAATGGAGATCAGTTGTTATACCAGGTTGCGGATGGGCCTGAAGGTCCGTGGAACGAACCGAAGGCGTTGCTCAGGACTATACCTGAAGTTGATCCTGAAAGTACGCTATATGACAAAAACAATTTTTGTTACGCTGGAAAAGAGCACATAGAATTTACGCGGGGAAAGAATCTTATTGTAACTTATGTCTGTAATTCATTTGAAGATTTTCAAAAAAATACGAATTTCATACGGGAAAATTTTTTTCTTTATCGTCCTGTTGTAAGAATTATAAATTATAATCTGGAATGAAAGCAGGTCAGTTTTAAGATTTACGACTGCTGGTTCCTAACACCTTACATATAAAAATAAGGTTGTTTTTATGTGTAAATATGTTAAAAAGGTATTCAATATTTAGCTATTTGTTGTTGACAAGCTATTTTTATGTGGTAAAAGAAGGCTCTTTTTTAAGGGCCGTTAACTCAGACGGTAGAGTATCTGCCTTTTAAGCAGAGAGTCGCGCGTTCGAGTCGCGCACGGCCCACCAATACGGCTCAAAGATATGACGATAATCATGTCCCCATCGTCTAGCCCGGCCCAGGACACCGGCCTTTCACGCCGGCGACAGGGGTTCAAATCCCCTTGGGGACGCCAAAATGATAAAAGCGGTCAGTCCTCAGATTGACCGCTTTTTATTTCTCGTCAATCCTTACTTTTTCGCTTTAATGAATTCTGCCCGCCCTGCGGAGTAAATTATGCTGCTATAAAAAACGCCACGCTCTGCAAGAACTTCCCCTAGTTATCATAAACTTGTTCCTCGTCTGCGAAAGAATTGATTTGCGTTCGCTATAACAAGCAAGCTTAAGGTGTTACGATAGCAAATGTGCCGGGTTTTTTATCGATCAGCATTAAAAAGCGTGCCAGGTCGATCTTGCTGCCTGTGATCTTGATATTATCGCTCATCAGTGTGTCCTTAATACCGGCAGTGCCGGCCATCATCTTAATAAAAAACTCCTTTGTCAGTGTCAGGGTGGCGTTGGCATCGGCTTCCGGCGCCGCCTTTTTGTGGTGCAGCACCGCATTCTGAATCCAGAGCACGAATGATTCTTTGGTATCCGAAAGTACCAGGTTAATCTTGAAATCCTTATCTTCCGCGGCTGAACCATTGATACCGGCTGCCATTGCTTCAAGGAAACGCTCCATCGGCGTTTGCCTGAGCATGTCGATAAAAGAGCTTCGATCGACACCTTTCTTCGGTGGACCATTCCGCAACTCGTCGGCCGCTGTTAAATAGCAGTTGCGAAATGTGCTTGCTTCGGCCGTATAGCCCATCTGGTCGTAGGTGTGTGCCAGTAAATTAATGGCACTCTTATTATCGGGCTTTGCAAACACAACGTGGTTAAGCAACTCAGCGGTCCAGCGGTAGTCTCCCTTGTCGAATGCGACCTGAGCTGCCGCGATAGCCTTGTCGGCGCCGCCGACCAGCTCAATGTAGCGCTTGGCTGACTCTTCAGGTGGTAGCGGATTCAGGTTCGCAGGATTTCCATCATAGAAACCCATATAGAATTGATAGACTGCCTTTACGTTGTGACGCAGATCGCCATAATAGCCGCGGCTGTTGAGATAGGTCTCCAAAGACTTGGGCAGTTTTATCATGTCGGCGATTTCGCGTGCAGTGTAGCCGGCGTTGATTAGATGTACAGTCTGGTCGTGAGTATATTTGTAGACATCGCGATGCTTGGTAATGAATTCGACTATGCGTGCACGGCCCCAGATCGGCCAGTTATGCTGAGCAAAAAATACCTCAACATCAGCGGTTTGCTCCAGTGCCCGATCCAGATATTTTGACCAGCGCAGGGCATCGCGCACCTTTGCGCCGCGAACCGGCAAGAGATTGTGCATGGTATGGCAGATGATTTCAGCGCCACAATAGGCCTTTTTGTCAGGGATAAGGAAGGTCAGTTCGGCGGGAGCCTCAGCTCCAGGAACGTTGTAAAAAATGAAGTGCGTGCCGTCAATGACCATATCCTCCTTTGGTTGCGAGATTATCCGGTTTGGCGGCAGTATACCGAAGTTGCCATACACCACTGATTTGCCCAGGCCGGTATCGACCATGCCTTTTGGTGATCGTTCAAGATCTTTGCCGAACTGGTAGATTGACCGGCGACCCATGGCTGTGCCGACCATTACATTTTCGCTGATAGCTTCCTCCATAAAACCGTCCGGTGCGATCACTTGAATCTTGCGTTCGGCCATTTCCTGAGGTGAAATCACACCCAAGACACCGCCGAAGTGGTCAATATGGCTGTGTGTGAAAATGATTGCTGAGACCGGCTTTTTGCCCAGGTGCTCGCGGGCGAAGGTGATCGCTGCCGTTGCGCTTTCGCGGCTGGTCAGCGGATCAACCACTATCCACCCAGTACTACCCTCAATCAAGGTCATATTGGCTATGTCAAAGCCGCGCAGTTGGTAGATGCCTTCCGTTACTTTAAACAGACCGATTTGGGCGTTCAGAATAGCATGCCGCCAGAGGCTTGGATTGACTGTCTTCGGTGCTTTGCCTTCGATAAACTTGAAGGCATCGAAATCGATCAGCATCTCGCCAGCCGAGCCGGTGATTTTTCCGCTGGGTCTTGCGATAAAACCGCGCTTGGCATCCTCTAAATGCCGGGGATCGTCAAGTTTCAGCGATTTCGCTAAATCCTCATTGAACTTAATCGTGACAGTCGTGGCGTCGCCGGCCTGGCCGCCGCTACCTGAATATTTACTGCAGCCATATAGAATTTCCACAAGTGCCAAAAGGACTACAATTAATAATATTTTTTTCATCTGTTGCCTTTTCTCCTCCATAAGCTGCGTGATTTTTTTTGATTCTGCGATAGTTATTTGAACTGTATTAAAATATCATTAATGTCTTTATCAACGGTAAATTTTTGATTATTCCAATTCGGCCTATCATTTGTATCCAAAGGTTTATAAAACTCATTCGGTTCCTGAATAAAACCCCAAGTATCAGAATCTAACTTGCCATTATCGTTCGTATCAATAAAGACGACGATGATATAATCTCCTTTAGGTACTTGTTTAAATGTGAAATTTGTTTTTCCAGATTTGTAACCCTTGGTGATTATTTTAAAAGAGTCAGGCGCAAGTTCTTTTTTAAAAGTTGGCCATGTATTTTGGTCGTAAAGACAAACAAATATTGTTTTAGGTCCTGAATATTGTAACGCTCCTGAAACTATGTATTTATCTTGGGACAATACTACATTCCCAGAAAGCAAAACTATAATAAATGAGAAGATCAGTATTGGAAAATATTTTTTCATGGTATACCCTCCCTCATTTTTAATCTGTAGATGCCTGTATAATTTAGATCCTTTTCATTTGCGATTTTTTTACCCATAAGTTGCCTCCAGAAGAAACAACAACCGCCTGAAGGCTAAATCATCATAACAATGAACTCCAGGAGGTAAAGGGTGAGGTTGATGGGTTTGCTGAGATAAGCAGAGAAACTATGTGCGACCTTTTCAAAACTCTCTAAAAATTATTTTTATAAAGAGTTAATGCAAAAGTCGTCATTCCCGTGCAAACGGGAATCCAGAAATTTTTGCAAAATATTGAAAAGACTGGACAGCGCTGTTGCTTCACTGCGTGTCTCACTTTCGTGGGAATGACAAATTCTTCTCTATTTAGGACTTTTGCAATTGGCTCTAAAGGTCACTTTTTTTATATCATCATTTTCAGGGAGCTTGTCTGTAGTGTTTAGATAGATCCGCATAAATACACGAAAGTCCATCTGTTCGATCCGTATAACCTGCAATTGATTTTTGCCTGAAACAAAGTATACCAATCAAAATTACCGGATAATATAGCAGGAAGCAGTTTATATACGAATTGATAGTAAGCTATCTGAATATGCAGGTTCGTAATTTGGCGATAGCCACCTGACTTCGGATGACCATAACCAATAAAAGCGATATAAAAATGGTCATTCTAAAGCGGAATATTATTATGTGTTTTTTCCGCTCAAAACTTAACGATCATTTGGGCATCCAGCCCAGCCCCTTGGAATGCAGACTCTGTATGTAGAGCCGAGAATTGGTCTCCGTAACCCCCGTCGTTTCCGGGTAAGTGCCACTCGGGTCCTGCAAATCAGCCACCACTTTGCCGTCTTCCATGAAAGCTATTACATGGCCGTAAGCCTTCGGAATCGGCCACATAACACGCGGGAGGCGTAGTGTGAGCTTGCGCATGAATGGCTTGGTGGCCAGGTTGTCGATGTTGGAGTTACGAGGCTTTACGAGACCCAGCCAGATTTTTCCGTCGAGTCCACGCATCAGGTTGTCCGGAAAACCGGGCAGGTTGTCAAACAGCAGTTTGGCCTGGTAGTTCGGGGTCGAGATATCGAGATCCTTCGCGTCCACTGAAATATTCCACACCCGGTATCTCCCGGTTTCATTGACGAACAGTGTTTGTTCATCCTGACTCAGGGCGATGCCGTTGGCAAAACTTAGGCCTTTCGCCACGACACGGGTCGTTTTGTTTGCCGGGTCGTACTCCAGGACGCGGCCGGTTGATGCCTGCTCCAACATGTCCAGCACCCCGGCTTCAAACACCCCGCCCCAATCTTTAGGCGCAAAACGGGTTGACGCATCACTCAAATAGATCTTGCCGGATTTGGCCACAACCACCGCGTCGGCAAAGCGAATCGGATCTCCATTTACTTTGTCGGCCAACGTCGTGATCTTTCTGTCGGGACTGATCGACAGCAGGCCATTGTTGGCATCGGCAGCGATCAGGTTTCCGGTTGTATCAAAGTCAATGCCCAGAACCCGCCCACCGGTGTTTACAAATACCTCTTGCGCACTACCATCCGGATTCATTCTTAGGATATTGCTGCTGGCAACAGTGGTGTAAAGCTTGCCGTCTTTGCTGATGGCGATATGCTCTGGCCCTTCCTCTTTGCCCAATGATATAATCTTGAGATTGGCAAGCTTTGTGTTGACTGTGTGTGGGCCGGTATAGCCGGGTGGCGCGGGCGCATTCCATCTGACAGGCTTAATCGGTACCGGCCAGAGTGTCAAATAAGCGGCCAGCAGAAACAAAATGGCAACAATCGTCAAAACAATTTTTTTCATGATGTCTCCTATCTCAAAACCATAGCTGAAAAACCAAGGCTATAAACCCTGGTTTTTCAGTCTAATCGGTAAAGGGTAATTATCCAAAATTCGTTAGGCCAATCCAACCATCTTAAAGGCCTCCATAACCTCAAACCATGGACGGATAGTATATGTAAAGCCTGGGACGCCGATGAAATGCGCATAATAATTACCTAAAAATTCATAGGCTTCTGCCATTTTAGATGGGTCAAACTCAAATATGGATAAACTATTAATACCCTCACCCAATTCAGTGCCGATATATGGTCCTTTTCTGGTAATATATGGAGGCAGCGTGGGTAAATCTTTGAAACGATTGCCCATCTCCTTAGCGCTTTCTGTTGGATAAGATGTCATTCCTATGGTAACCATTTTTTTATCTCCTTTTTTATAGACAGGTGAATGTTTGAATTATTTTATATGAAAATGGATATTCTTATTATCGTTAAATGATAGCCCCCATAGAGATATAATAATCTCCATGGAGGCTAAAATATCGGCACCTTCTGATAAATCATCATAACAATGAACTCCAGCAGGTAAAGGGTTAAATTGATGGGTTTATCGAGCTGAAAAGAGAAGCAACGCAAGATTTACCGAGCTAATGAGAGAAACAATACTTTGTGAATATTAATATTAAAATGTAAATGTCTGTTTAAGGATTATCGTACGCTATAAAAT
>CAYODW010000029.1:0-28441 GCA_964402865.1 uncultured Desulfonema sp.
GTGGGCGCCGGCCATGCCGGGTGTGAGGCTGCGCTTGCCGCAGCCAGAATGGGCTGCAGAGTCCTTCTTGTCGCAATTGATCTCGACAAGCTTGCCGCAATGCCTTGCAGTCCGTCAATCGGAGGCATGGCAAAGGGGCAGCTTGTAAAGGAGATAGATGCTCTCGGCGGCGAGATGGCAAAAATCGCGGACAAAACCGCTATCCAGTACAGAACACTTAATACGAAAAAAGGGCCTGCCGTTCACTCATCCAGAACACAGAATGATAAATCACGTTATCATATCGCCATGAAGGCTGTTGTTGAAAAGCAGTCGAATCTTGATCTGAAGCAGGTCATGGTTGAGCGCCTTGTTGTTGAAGGCGGAAAAATTGCCGGCATTGAGGATTATACAGGATTTGGGTACCAGGCAAAGGCTGTTCTGCTTGCAACTGGAACTTTTTTAAGCGGGCTCGTGCATATAGGCTTTAAATCGATTAAAGCCGGAAGGGCGGGGGAGTTTGCATCTTACGGCCTTCCTGAGCACCTGAAAGAACTCGGGTTCAGTCTCGGACGAATGAAGACGGGCACTCCTCCGAGGCTCAAGAAATCGAGCATAGATTTTGCCGCGTTCTCCCGTCAGGATTCAGAATGCGATCCGACACCTTTTTCTCTTTTCACAAAGAGCATTTCACTATCACAGTTGCCGAGCTATATGGGGCATACAAGCAAAAAAAGCCGTAAAATAGTTTTGGACAACCTTAACCGTTCGGCATTATACGGGGGCGTGATAAAAGGGGTTTCAGCAAGATATTGCCCGTCGTTTGAAGACAAGGTTGTGAAATTTCCGGAAAGGGAGACTCACCATGTAATTCTTGAGCCCGAAGGCCTCGACACCGATGAGATATATGCGAGCGGTCTGGGCAACAGCCTTCCAGTTGAAGTTCAGATCGAACTAGTTCGATCCGTTGAAGGGCTTGAAGAGGCGGAGATCATAAGACCCGCTTATGCGATTGAATATGATTATGTTAATCCTGTTCAGCTTAAACAGACACTAGAAACAAAGATTATTTCAGGGCTTTTTCTGGCGGGGCAGATAAACGGCACGTCGGGTTATGAAGAGGCGGCAGCCCAGGGTATGTGGGCAGGTATAAATGCCGCCTGCATGGTTCAGAAAAGGCCGCCTTTTATTCTGGACAGATCCCAGGCTTACATGGGCGTGATGGTTGACGATCTTGTAACAAGAGGAACGCGGGAACCATACCGCATGTTTACTTCGAGAGCCGAATACAGGCTCATGCTTCGGGAAGATAACGCGGATCTGAGGCTCATGGAGTCGGGGCATGAACTGGGACTTATCGACTACGATACTTTTAAGGATCTGAATGAGCGTAAAAAGCAAATTGAAGATGAAATAAAGCGAATCAAGAGCATTGTCATAAAGCCGTCACAGGAAGTAAACAGTTTTCTTGAAAGCAGAGGCGCCAGTCCGATAAACAATGGTATTTATCTTGACCAGCTTCTGAAAAGAAATGAGCTTGATTACAGTGCCGTATATACTCTTGCCGGAGGTTGTGAGGATATCAGCAAAAGGTTAGTAAAACAGGTCGAAATCGGAATAAAATATGAAGGGTACATTGAAAGGCAGTATAAAGAAATTGAGAAGTTCAGGAATCTTGAGAAAATGAAGATTCCGGAAGGTTTTGATTTTTCAAAGGTTCACGGGCTTTCAAATGAACTTAAAGAAAAACTGAGTTCGGTCAGGCCGGCATCCCTTGGCCAGGCGTCAAGAATTGATGGCATGACTCCTGCTGCAGTTTCCGTACTTATGATTTCTCTGAAAGCTTTTAAAGGTTCCTGAGGAAGGCATATTTCTTGACAGGCCGTTGCTTTTTACTTATTTTGTTAAAAGAAATAAGGGTTCAAGTATTCAAGGGTTTAAGGATTTCCTTCTCCCCGCCGGGGAAAAATATGAGGATTATTTAAATGTCTGATACAACGGATTATTACAAATTACTTGGTGTAAGCAAAGACGCTTCCGATGAAGAGATAAAAAAAGCATACAGGAAGCTTGCAATGAAATACCACCCTGATCATGCCAAGGATGACAAAAGCGCTGAAGAGAAATTTAAAAAAATCAGTGAAGCCTACGCGGTTTTAAGTGACAAGGAAAAACGAAAACAATACGATGAATTCGGTTCGACAGGCTTCCATCAGAGATATTCGCAGGAGGATATCTTCAGAGGTTTTGATTTGGGCGATATACTGAGAGAGTTCGGTTTTGGTGGAGGTTTTGCCGGAAGAAGAGGCGGCACGCGATTTTCCTTTGGTAACGGTTCGCCCTTTGGCGGATATGCCGGGCAACAGGAACAGATTAAGGGTCAGGACCTGATCTATGAAATTACTCTCACATTGAGAGAGGTTGCCATGGGTACTACGAAAGTCATCAGCTTCAGGCATGAAGGGCGTTCGGAAAAAATTACCGTAAAGATACCTAAAGGAATGATTACCGGAAAAAAGCTGCGCCTTGCCGGAAAGGGAGAGCCGAGTCCCTATGGCGGAAGCCCCGGAGATCTCTTCATTCAGGCAAAGGTGGCTGATGATTCTGATTATACCGCGAAAGATTATGATCTCTACCTGAACAGTAGCGTCAAGCTTACAGAGGCTGTTTTAGGAACAAAGGTCTCCATCCCGACAATAGACGGGAAAGAGTTGAGTCTTAAAATCCCGGCAGGGACGAAGCACGGAACCAGGATGCGACTCGCAGGGCACGGGCTTCCCGGTATGCAGGGAAAGAAAAAGGGGGATCTTTATGTATGTATTCATGTCGATATTCCCCGGAATCTGAATGCAGAACAGAAAAGCCTTATAGAAAAACTGGCGGCATCCGGTCTGTAACAAATTAAAATTATTGACAAGAAGGCGTACAAAATGTAATTTAACCGGCAGTTGAAGGGGCCGGGTTTACAACGTTCCCTGCTGCAATGAATCGGACGGCTGTTTTTATGCGCGGACTCGTTCCTGTTTTAACAAAAGATGTCATCGAAAAAAAAGTTACCGAAGTCGCTCTGAAGATTTCAGATGATTACAAAGACAGGGAACTGGTGCTGGTTGGAATCCTGAAAGGTGCTTTTGTATTCATGTCGGATCTTATGAGAAGTCTCGCGGTTCCTGTTAAGCTGGATTTTATTTGTGCCTCCAGTTATGGCGACGGGACAACAACATCCGGGAGTATAAAATTGACCAAAGAGCTCGGTATTGATATTAAGGACAAAGATGTTCTGATTGTTGAAGACATAGTTGATACCGGTCTTACTTTGTCGTATCTTATAGACTACATTAAATCCTTCGGCCCGGCAAGTGTAAAGATTTGCGCACTGCTTGATAAGCATGAACGGCGCAAGGTCGAAATAAAGATAGATTATTCATGCCACGTGGTAGAAGAAGGATTCCTCGTCGGCTACGGCCTTGATTATGCGGAAGACTACAGGAATCTGCCTGAAATTTACCACCTCAAACTTTAAGCAGGGGGTATGCCATGATAGTTGTCTGTAAAGAATGTAATACCAGTTTCAATCTGGAAGACGGGCGTATAAAACCATCCGGATCAAAAGTTCGCTGTTCCAGATGTGATAATATTTTCATGGTATTTCCTTTCTTTGAGTCCCCAGTTTATGAGTCCCCTGCTGCTGAAATGATATTTGAAGAGACTTCAGGTGAATCCGGTAAAGATAAAGATCTTTTTCCCGCGGAAGATTTTGATTTTTCGGAATTTGATAAAATGGACAAGGGAGAGGGCTTACCGAAGGAAGAAGAACTTAATTTATCGGAATTTGACAAAATATTCGAGGAGAAGTTCCCTTCAGCCGGCGACGCCGCTGAAAGTCAAGATTTAGATTCCGAACTTTCCGATACCGAAGATATGGATTTTAGCGATATTGAGAAAATGCTTGAAGTCGATATAAGAGAAGAAATGTCAGAAAAAAAACTTGATGAATCTGCGTCGGATGATACCGGAGACCTGGATCTTTCAGAACTGGAAAATATCATCGACAACCTGGGGGAAGAAGGTATTGAAGAGGCAGAGGGGGAACCCGAAGAATTGAAGTTTGACATTGAGCCTGCCCAGGAAGAAATCGTTTCTAAAATAGATGATATGGATGAAGTTGATTTTTCCGACCTGGAAAAGATGCTTGAAAGCGATAATGATGAAAAAACACTTGAAAAACAGGAAAAATCCGATTTGAAGTTTGACCTGCAAGCGACGCCTGCCGGGAAGAAAGATGATGATGTCGGGGATCTTGATCTTTCAGAGCTGGATAAAATCATAAGCTCTCTTGATGAATCGGAGCCTGCCGGGGCTTTGGAAAAAGAACCGGAAGAAACCCTCGACCTTGATTTTTCAGATTTTGAAAGTGTTTTGGCAGATGAAACAACAGGAGTTGAAAAAACCGGAGATAAAGAACAGGCTCTTGAATTAAAGTTTGATTCAGTGCCTGAAGAAGCTGGAACATCGGAGAAGAGGCCGGATGACCTTGATCTCGATTTTTCTGAAGTTGAAAAAATGCTTGAAATGGAGGGAAAGACCGATCTGTCTGTTCAGAAGGTTGGAGAAGAAAGCCTCGAACTGGAGCCGGCAGCAGCAGAACCGTCTGAAAAACCGCAACAGGCAGACGAATGGGCTGAAACCATCGTGACCGGCAAAGATGGTCTCGGTTTGGCTGAAAAAGAGCCTGAAGAGGAAGAACATGCCCACATGGAAGAATATGCTTTAGCTAAGTTCAATAAAACAATTGAAGAGCCGGAAACAGCAGTTGCTGCTGCTGAACCCGGAGAAAAAACAGCAGAGCCTGAAAAGGAAAGAAAATCTCTTAAAGTTGGAAAACCTCCCGGCAAATTTTTGTCAATTCTTGCCGTTATTGTTATTATAACAGCAGGTGCGGGTGCTTTTGTCGTTTATAATCCTTTCGGAATCGAGATTCCTTTTATCAGTGATTTCATAGGTTCAAAAGCGGATGAAAAGGGAACTCTCAGGATAATACCTGCGGATGACTCGATTAAGGGAGATTTTGTCCAGACACGGATCGGGAGCCTTTTTGTGATTACAGGCAAAGTTAAAAATGAATACAAACATCCCAGGAGTTACATTTCGGTGACAGGAAAACTTTTCAAAAAAGGGAAGGCGCTGTTAAAAGCCGAAACTGTATATTGCGGCAATGTAATTCCTGAAAATGAGATTGGGGCCTCCGATCCTGCTTTGATGAAAAAACGCCTTCAGAACAGGTTCGGGGATAAAAAGTCAAATGTCAAGGTTCAGCCCGGAGGTATAGTTCCGTTTATGATAATATTTGAAAATGTCACCTATGAACTGGACGAGTTTTCAGTTGAAGCCGCAGGCTCAATAAAAGAATAGATAAAAAGAAATAGGACTTTTTAAAAAGCAATCAGAGTTGATGGTCCAGTAAAAATCGTAATTCAGGCGGCAAAGAAAAAAGCTCATTATGCAAGGCGCACGAATCTTGAGGAATGAAGCTTACTTGCTGGTACGCTGCAATGACGAAAGATGAAGCGCAACACAGCAGAATGACTTTTTACGAAGCCGTCTAATTGGTTTCAGCTTGACTTGGACAAAGTGAGCTGGTAGAAGTCCAACTTCAATTTTTACGAGTTCATAAAATATGGCGATGTAGCTCAGATGGTCAGAGCATGCGGCTCATATCCGCAGAGTCCGGGGTTCAAATCCCTGCATCGCCACCATTTTTTAAATAACAGGCTCCTTTTTAATAAAAGGGGCCTGTCTGTTTTTTGATGCAATTATTGCAAAAAAATGATTGTAATGACAAAGAGTTTGTTTTATTTTCAACTTCAAGCGCTTCCATTGATCCAGCCTTAAAAGGCGGATTTTACTGGAAGCAGTCCGGTAAAAAGGTGACTTTATCCATGTTATCAGGTTTCGAAAAAATCGTTGAAGAAAGAATTCAGGAAGCCCTGCGCAAAGGGGAATTTGACAATCTGCCTGGGTCAGGAAAGCCGCTTGAATTCGAAGATTCCAGCTCTATCGCCGAAGATCTGAGGCTTGCCTACAAGATATTGAAAAATGCCGACTGTCTTCCGCCGGAGATCGAGTTAAAAAAAGAAATTCATAAAACAGAAGATCTGCTTGCCTGCATGGAAGATACTGCCGATAAATACCGGACAATGAAGAAACTGAATTATCTTATTATGAAGTTGAACCTTTTGAAAAATACTTCTGTCATGTTTGAGGAACCCGAGCATTATACGGAAAAACTGGTTGAGCGTTTCGGAAGCAAAGAATTATCCAAGATAAAATAGTTCCATTCTGATATTGACCGAAAAGGCCCATCATTAAAGCAAAAGGATTATGATGCCATGCAAAAAATTACTGTTGCGCTTCTTTCGGGCGGTGTATCATCTGAAAGAGAGGTATCTCAGAAAAGCGGCGACCAGGTTTATGATGCTTTGGATAAGGCAAAATACAATGTCGTCCGATATGATCCCAAAACAGACCTGTTGCGTCTTGTATCCGATTCACCGGGAATAGATGCTGCCTTGATCATACTCCACGGCCAGTATGGGGAAGACGGAACTGTTCAGGGGTTACTGGACCTTCTCAATATTCCCTATCAGGGATCAGGTGTGCTTGGAAGCGCGATTGCCATGAACAAAATCGCTTCAAAGCAGCTTTATGAGCAATCGGGACTTCCGGTTCCTCCCTATCTCATTATAAAAAAAGGCGATCCGGTTAAACCTGCAACCTGCATCAAAATGCTCGGCATGCCTCTTGTTATAAAACCTGTTTCGGGTGGGTCGAGTATAGGCGTATCGATTGTCAGATCGGAGGAGTCTTTCAGGGAAGCCATAAAGACCGCATTTGCTCACGATAATACAGTACTGTTAGAATCCTTTATTGACGGCATTGAAATTACCGGCGGGGTCATAGGAAATGAAAAACTCACTGCTTTGCCGATTATTGAAATAATACCGGATAAAAAATTTGAGTTCTTTGATTATGCGGCAAAATACACGACCGGCGCAACAAATGAGATCTGTCCGGCGCGAATTGATGAGGCGCTCACTTTAAAAGCCCAGACATTTGCGAAAATGGCTCACAATGCACTTTTTTGCAGAGGGTACAGCAGGACGGATATGATTCTGTCGGGCAAGGATATTTACGTTCTAGAAACAAACACCATACCGGGAATGACTGCCACGAGCCTTTTGCCAAAAGCTGCTCAGACGGCCGGTATATCTTTTGGTGAGCTTCTTGACAGGCTTATAGAACTCAGCATGGACGGGCGCAGGAAGAAGAAAAACAAAAAGGTGAGTGAGTGATAATAAGAAGCACAAAAGAACTGATGGCCAAGTACAATGATGTGGGGCAGGGCGATATATTTGTCGGAAAACTGGGTGCAGGCGAACTGAAGAGTTTTTTGCTTGTTGATCTTCTCGAAAGGGGCATATGCTGTGTCCCGTCTCCTCTTTCGCAGATAATCAGCGGCTCAAAGTTAATCCAGGCGCTTTTATTAAATAAATGGATGCTTCCGAATACCCTCGTTATTTCAAGAAGGAAGAATCTCATAGATGCAATAACACGGTACAACAGTCTGGGAATAGAATCCGTTATTACAAAAGAAGACCGGATGCATTGCGGATTCGGAATAAGAAAATGGGACTCGGTTGAGACCCTGTACAGCTTCATGTCAATGTCGCAATCATCATATCCTTTTATTCTTCAGCCATTCATGGAAAATTTTACGGATATTCGTGTCGTGGTGGCTGGAGACTATGTTGAGGCCTATACAAGGCATAATCCGGACAATTTCAGGATGAACATGGCGGCTGGCGGTTCAAGCAGCCCCTTTCTCCTTGATGAAGAGAAAGAGAAATTATGCCGGGCTATCATGGACCGGGGCAGATTCCCTTTTGCACATATTGACATTCTTATTGATTCTGATGGAAATTATTATCTTTCTGAAATCGCGTTAAACGGCGGAATAAAGGGCGCCAGCATAGGAATGACAGAGCTTGAGCAAAGGAAGAAGGAGATTACGGAAAGACTGGTCGGGAAATATAAAGGGCAGTGAATAGTGAAGAGGTTTTCCGCCACAAAGATTGGCGGATCTTCGAGAGGCGTGAGACATAAGTCGAGAGGGGCAAAGAGGCAAGTTGCAAGTAAAAAATCCGATATTTGATGTACGAAGTACGATCCACAAACAACGATCAACGAACCACTTCAGGCAGGAGGTCATTATGAAAGTACTGGTTATCGGAAGCGGTGGCAGGGAACACGCACTTATCTGGAAAATAAAGCAGAGCCCGATGGTGAAAAAGATCTATTGCGCGCCGGGGAACGCCGGTATTTCGGGTTTGGCTGAATGCGTTCCGATCGCGTCTGATGATATCGGAAAGCTGCTTGAGTTTGCAAAAAAAGAGAAGATCGGACTTACCGTTGTCGGTCCTGAAGCCCCTCTTTCAATCGGGATAGTTGATCTGTTTGAAAAAGAGGGATTAAGAATTTTCGGCGCTTCAAGAAAAGCCGCTGAAATTGAATCGAGCAAATCCTTTTCAAAGTCCCTGATGTTAAAATACGGGATTCCAACTGCTGCGGGAAAGGAGTTCACAAACTACAGGAAAGCGGAAGCCTACATTCGTAAAACAGGCGCTCCACTGGTAGTCAAGGCAGACGGGCTTGCGGCCGGAAAGGGAGTTATTGTCTGTGCAACGGAAAAAGAAGCAATTGACGCCCTTCAGAGCATACTTGTAAAACGCGAGTTCGGAGACGCGGGGAACAAGGTTGTCATTGAAGAGTGCCTTGTCGGAGAAGAGGCCTCATTCCTTGCGTTTACGGATGGAAAGAGTCTCCTTCCGCTTCCTTCTTCGCAGGATCACAAACCTGTATTCGACAACGACAAAGGGTTGAACACCGGTGGAATGGGAGCTTATTCCCCCGCTCCCGTAGTTGACAGATATTTTCACAAGCGGATAATGGAAGAGGTCATGATTCCCGCTGTACATGGAATGGCGGCAGAAGGGAGGCCGTACAAGGGAGTATTATACGCCGGATTGATGATAGACAGGGACAAAATCAAAGTACTCGAATTCAACGGACGTTTCGGAGATCCGGAAGCCCAGCCTCTTCTTATCCGCATGAAAAATGACATTGTTCCGATAATGGAAGCCGTAATAGAAGAAAGGCTTCATGAGTGCAAACTTGAAATTGACGACAGGACATCGGTGTGTGTTGTCATGGCATCGGGAGGATATCCCGGTACATACAAAAAAGGAATACCGATAAAGGGTCTTGAAGAGGCTGCCCGTGTAAAGGATGTTGTCGTATTTCATGCTGGCACGGCTATGAAGAACGGCGCTGTTGTGACCAATGGGGGGCGTGTGCTGGGAGTCACAGCCCTTGGGAGTACGGTAACCGACGCGATAGAGAGAGCTTATCAGGCTGTTTCGAAGATAAAATGGGACGGCGCACATTATCGCAGCGATATCGGCCAGAAGGCTGTTAACCGCAAGTCAGTTATTCCCAAGGTTGGGATTATCATGGGAAGTGATTCCGATTACGGAGTTATGGAGGAGGCAGTTGCCGTTTTAAAGAAGTTTGATGTTCCCTTTGAAATTACAGTAGCATCGGCACACAGGAGCCCCGAAAGAGCTGAAAGGATGGCATCAACGGCAAGAGATCGGGGGATAAAGGTGCTTATTGCCGGGGCGGGCCATGCCGCGCATCTTGCCGGTGTGCTCGCAGCGTATACTTCTCTTCCGGTGATTGGTGTCCCCATTGACTCTTCATCTCTTCTGGGGTTTGATTCCCTTTTATCAACTGTGCAGATGCCTCCGGGCATACCTGTGGCAACGGTTGCGATAGGGAAGCCCGGCGCGAGAAATGCGGGAATACTGGCAGTCCAGATTCTCGGAATATCGGATCCACATCTCGCCGGCATGCTGGATAACTTTAAGAAGGAAATGGCGTTACAGGTTGAAAGGAAGGCAAAGAAACTTGAAGATTTCGGATAAGACGATAAAGATCGATCCGTTAACGCCTGAGCATGACCTGATAGTAAAAGCTTCGTCAGTCATCAGGAACGGCGGGGTTGTTCTGTTTCCGACCAGGAACCTTTACGGGCTGGCTGCCGATGCTTATAACGAAGAGGCTGTTGAAAGAATTTACAGGATAAAAGGGCGTTCAGCCGGAAATCCCCTGCTCGTGCTTGTTGACAGCTATATGATGCTCTCATGCATCGCCCGGAATATTCCCCTGATGGCTCAGAAAATTATGCAGACCTTCTGGCCTGGAGGAATTACAATCGTATTCGAAGCGAACGACAGTCTCCCCGCAAACCTTACTGCGAGTACTGGTAAAATCGGTATCCGCAGGCCGGGCCATCCTGTTGCTCTGGCGCTTGTCAGGGCTGTCGGAGGACCAATAACCGGAACCAGCGCAAATATTTCGGGAAGCTCTGGCTGCTTTCGTGTTTCAGACATTGATCCTGATGTGGCTGATCAGGTTGATATGATAATTGATGCCGGTGACCTTACAGGTGGAAATGGTTCAACGGTGATAGATGTTACGGAGGACCCCCCGGCCCTGATAAGAGAAGGAAGCATATCAATTAACATGATAAATAAAAAGCTCGGGATTGATATTTCTCCTAAAAACGGCGAAAGAATCTCCGCGAAACTGAACGAAACAAAAACGATATACAAGGGAAGGGTTCTTACACTTGCCTCTGACAATATAACCCTTCCGAACGGGTTTGTAACCGAAATCGATATCATACGCCATCCCGGTGCAGCGGCTATGGTTCCCATGCCGAACAAAAATACTGTATTGCTGATAAAACAGTACCGTTATGCGGCAGGAGGCTACATATGGGAAATTCCCGCCGGGACCCTGAATCCCGGAGAATCTCCATTGGAGTGCGCAAAGAGGGAACTGATTGAGGAGACGGGCTATAGTGCGGCAAAAATGGAAAAATTAACGGAGATTGTTCCTGTTCCCGGATATTCTGACGAGCGTATTCATATTTTTCTTGCAACAGATCTTTTAAAGTCAGTCCAGAATCTCGACCGGGATGAAATGCTGAATGTTCATGAAGTAAAAATGAAGGTCGCCCTTGAAATGATCGCAAAAGGAGAAATTATAGACGCCAAGACTATATCGGGACTGTATCTCGCCTCGATTCGTTAATTGTTAATCGCGGTTCGTAGATCGTGGTTCGATTTACAATTCACATTCTTACGGCTTACGGCTCATGCCTCATGCCTTTTCAGCAATTTTATTGACAACCGGGCGTTTCATTGTTTATAAATCCGAACATGCCGGAGTGGTGAAACTGGTAGACGCAGAGGACTCAAAATCCTCCGTTCGCAAGGACATGTCGGTTCAATTCCGACCTCCGGCACCATCCCCTCTCATCTAAAAACGAAACGCCTTGATTTCTGAAATTTGCTTAAGCCTTTTTGGAGTCCCATCGCAAATCGAATTGTTGATATGTTCATTAGCGTACCCGTTGGTCCTTATTTTCTAATCGAGAAGAAGACTATAGAATGTTCCGAGTCTCTCCCTATAACTTGATGAATATCCTGAATGTGCTTCGGTTTTTCTTTTATGAAGATCAGCCCTCAAGGACAAATACGGATTCTGAGGAAATTCTTGGGATAGAAAAAGACGACGTATTCTCGACATTCCAGACGGCTGAAGAAGAGATTAAATGGCTGAAAAAATAACCGGATATACATTAAAGATCAAACAACCGTTGAGAGATGGAATTGTATAGCGTTTTTTCTTGACAGGCAGTAATATTACCGACATAGAATTTTTTTATAGCTTAAATTTTATCTGCCCTCTGCTTTACTCAAAAAACAATATCACGGTCCACGGAAAGGAAAAAAATGAATATCGCCAAAAATCTGGAAAGGGCGCGCACCTTTTTTCCGGAAAAACCAGCGCTGATCTTTGAAGGGAAAACATGGTCTTATCTTCAGCTTGACACTGATGTTAACCGTATGGCCAACGGACTTCGTGAACTGGGTGTCGGCAGGGGAGATCGGATTGCCCTCTTTTTACCCAATATTCCGGAATTCGTGATCGGATATTTTGCCATTCAAAAAATCGGCGCTATTGCCGTCTCTGTCAATGCAATGCTGAAATCAGAAGAAGTGAAGTATATTATAAACGATGCAGAGGCTTGTGTGATCATAACCACAGCTCAGCTTCGGCAAGAGGTTCCGGCGGATGCCCTGCCATCGGTTAAGCATATCATTGTTACCGAAGGGGAAGCCGGCAACGATCTGTCTTTCAGCAAACTGTTATCTCAGGGCAGCGCGCAATACCGCTGTATGGAGTTAAATATTCATGATCCGGCAGCGATTCTCTACACGTCCGGCACAACCGGTTTTCCAAAAGGCGCAGTCCTGACACAGTACAATATTTGTTCCAATTCCAGATCTGCGGCCAATCATTCAGCGGTCAGACCCGAAGACTGCCTCCAGCTGTTTCTTCCGCTGTTTCACTGTTTCGGACAGAATTATATATTGAACGGCGGCATCAGCAAGTGTGCGACCATCGCATTGCACCGCCGGTTTGAACCCGAACCGGTTTTAAATGCCATTCAGACGGAACGAGTCAGCATGTTTTTTGCCGTTCCGACCGTTTACATATATCTGCTCAATATGGATACTTCAAAATATGACCTCGCCAGCCTTCGTTACTGTTTTACGGCTGCGGCAAATATGCCCCGTGAAATCGCTCTGGCATGGAAAGACAAGTTTGATCTGCTCGTTCATGAGGGATACGGATTGACCGAATGCTCTCCATTTGCCAGCTACAATCACGATTTCCGGCATAAATTCGGAAGCATCGGAACACCGATTGAAAATGTCGATATGAAAATTGTAGATAACGATGGCAATGAGCTGCCGGCAGGTGAAATGGGAGAGATTATCATCCGGGGACCAAATGTCATGCAGGGGTACTGGAAAAAACCCGAAGCAACAGCAGCAGCCATTCAAAACGGCTGGCTTAGATCCGGTGACATCGGAACCACTGACGAAGAAGGATATTTCTTTATAACTGACCGTGTCAAGGACATGATCAATGTGGCGGGTTTCAATGTTTATCCAAATGAAGTTGAGAAGGTCATCTATAAACATCCTGCGGTTCAGGAGGTAGCTGTCTATGGCGTATCCGATGACATTAAGGGAGAGGCGGTCCATGCCGCTGTCATTTTAAAGGAAAATATGAAATCGACGGCTGAGGAAATCATCCGATTCTGCCGCGACAATATGGCAGTTTACCGGATTCCCAAAAAGGTGGGGTTTGTGAAAGAACTGCCAAAGAGTCCGACAGGAAAGATTCTGAAAAGAATTTTACGGGGCGATTAAAACAAGGCTGTTGGTCGTCGGTAAGAAGCACTTCTGTTTCATTCAGAAAACGTATCCAATCCCGATAAATCTGATGCGCCTCATCCAGAGTGACATGTATGAATTGAACCGTATCGCCGGGTCCGGCCTGAGCCATTCGAAAGATATCCGGTGAAATCACGGTGGCTATATTCGTGTATCCACCGATGGTCTGTTCTTTCAAAAGAACGATGGGCTGACCATCGGCCGGAACCTGGACATTGCCCGGCACGATGGGCTCGGAAATAATACTTTGAGTAGCGTCCTGAAGAATTTTCGGAACAGTTCAAGGAGAAAATGCCGAACAACAAACCGGTATTACACTAAAATTTTACCGGCGGTTTCTTATTATCAGCGGCAAGTTCCATTCCCGATGCGGGAGTTTTCTTGTTTTCAGCGGCAAGTTCCAGTCCCGATGCTTGATAAAGGTCGTTGATAAGTTGAAAGATTTCCTGTTCGGTGCAGATTATCGGATCAACTTCGAAATTTGTCTTGGCTTCGATGGTGTCCAGAACATTGATGTCCTGAGGGTCTGTCATTGCAATTGTCAGCAGCCGGCCATTTTGTCGGAGCGGCGCAACCTGAAGTTTTTTTGCCGTTTCGAGAGGAAGCAGGCTTGAAAGATTCCTATCGACGCGATAATTGTCTGGATGATATTTGTTAATTCTGAGCTGCCGGCTCAGCGCATCAATAATCTGGTTTTCATTGAGCATGCCCCGACGGGTGATATATCGCCCCAGTTTGAGTCCAAATTTCTTGGCTTCCGCAAGAACCTCTTCGAGCTGTTCTTCCGTGATAAGTTTGCTTTCTAGAAGTATCTCTCCCAATCTTTTTTTAAAAATCATACCTCACATACCTTTCGAGTAAAGTTGAACGGTTTTTCCCGATTATATAACAGCATGGGATTGTCTTCTCCGTTAACCACCTGACTTCCTGCCACCGCCACAAAAATATCCTGGGCCCGGTACCTTATAAAGCGATTTTTCTATATCATAATCATTTAGAAAATGACAACATTTTTATTTCTGTTTAAAAAAAGGGTTTCTATTATTCCCTGTTTATCATTGCGGTTGTGTCAGGTGGTTCGATCATATTGAACAGCCTGTCAGCCCGATCCGGATCGATGCGTCGCAGTTCCCGGACGGCATTCATGGCGGCCGCCCTGTTTCCGGAAAGAGCATACGCGCTGCCTATGTTGTACCAGGCTTTGGCATATTTCGGATTGATGCGCAGCACCTTGCGAAAGGCCTCGACAGCATTTTCGTGGAGCAGGAGTTCGCTGTAAGCTACTCCGATATTGTACCATGCTTCGGCATCCTTCGGGTTGATGCGCAGGGTCCGGCTAAAGGCTTCTATCGCGTCGTTGTATTGTTTAAGCTCGCTGTAAGAGATCCCGAGATTATACCAGGCATCGGCATACTCCGGATTGATGCGCAGAGCCTGACGAAAGACCTCAATGGCGTCTTCGAGTCGCTTGAGTTCGGTGTAAGCTACCCCGAGGTTGTTCCAGGGATCGGCATACTTCGGATCGATACGCAGAGCCCGACGAAAAGACTCTATGGCATCGTAGTAGCGGTTTAGTTTGAGATAAGTGTCTCCAAGGCTGTTCCATGCTTCGGCATGCTTCGGATTGATATGTAAAGCCTGACGAAAGGCCTCGATGGCATCGTCACAGCGCTTGAGGTTGCCGGCAGCGATTCCTATGTAGTAACTGGCTTCGGCATTTAACGGTTCGCTTTTTGTCCACTTCAGACACCAATCAAGTAAATCTTCCCAGTCTTTAAACTTTTCAAGAACGATAGCATGTTTCAACCATTCGATCCTGCTACGTGAGCCGGCTACCGTTTTTCGGCCCGGCCTGATCTGACCAATCCATTCCACCGGCATTGCAAAGCTAATATTCTGTCCTCCTTCCGAGTAAAGGATGGTCAGGCCTACCAGGCGGCCTTCTCCATCGAACAGCCCGCTGCCGCTCGAACCGGGAGAGAGGCCCACCGTGGTCTTGATTATGGGTGTCGGTCCACCCCGGAGCAGCTCGATAATGCCGTCGGAAAGGGAAAGTTCCAGACCTTCAGGCGCACCCACGGCATAGACATGGATTCCAGTTCTGAGTTCCGCCGCCTTGCCGAACTGTGCCGGTTTTCCTGTAATACCCCTGGCATTGAGGATGCAAATATCTCTGTTTTGATCTTCCGCGTACATGGCAGCGGGAACGATCTGTTTTCCCCTGCACACCTTGTAAGAAGCGCCCCCTTTCACAACTTGACAGTTGGTGGCGATCCTGCCCGGGGAAATAATCACTCCGCTCCCCTGGATTTTCAGCATGCCCTTACTGTCAAAGGTTTTTACAACAACAATGGCATCCTTTACTTTGTCAAAAACCTGGTCTGGTGTGAGGGCATGAATCTTTACCGGTATGGTTGCGAGAAAGAACAGAGCGACGATCATCTTAAAAACTGATGGTTTATTGTTCATTTTCCATCCGGAAATGTCAAAAGAAGAAAACCTTAAACAATCTTTTGTATAAATTTTACCCACTCCTGTCTCAAGGCAAAAGCTTTTGGGCCGATTGCCCTCTGAACCGAAAGAATCCCATCCAGATGGTCAATTTCGTGTTGAAGCAGTTCGGACAGGCCGCCCATAGCATTGATAGAGATTTTTTCTCCCGATGAATTAAAAAATTCAACAACAATTTCTTTGAATCTTTCAACCTTGACCATTAAATCGGGAAAACTGAAACAATCATCCCATAATTGTATTTTTTCCCGGCTTTCCCGGACAATTATGGGATTAATAAGCGGCCCTGAGAGTTTTTCTGTTTGATAATCAATATAGATGATTCGTTTTGGTATGCCGATTTGAGGCGCCGCAATACCCCGTCCGAATCCGTTCTTTTTTTTAAAATTTAATAAAGTATCTTTTAAATCGCAAATGGTTTCAGTGGTATTTGTTGAATTAAAATCTTTAATTTCTTCACATTTTTTAAACAATACAGGATTTCCAAGCCTTAAGATTTCTCTTATCGCCATGTAAATTACTCCTTTTGACGATCATTTCGAAATACGATATTCGAAGTCCGATATTCCGCTTTTAAATTAAACAATGCCGTTCTCGCTCAGTTTCCGGTTTTCGAGTATCCGTCCCGGATTGAATATCGACAAATCGAGGGCGTGGGGTTGCCCGGTAATCAATTCGGAGATGTAACGTCCAACTGCCGGCGCCTGCTGAAGACCGTGCCCGGAAAAGCCGTTGGCCAGAAACAGTCCGGCCAGTTCCGGCCATTCCCCTAAAATGGCATTCTCGTCAAGAGTGTTCATTGCGTAGAGGCCGGCCCATCCACGGATCAACCGCAGAGATTCAAATTCAGGAACAAACTCAGCCAGTTCCGGCCATAAAATATCGTAAAACCTTTTATCATCCCATGAAAAGGAAAAACCCACGGGGTCTTCAGGCATGGACTTTCCCAGAAGGATCAAGCCGCCGGTTTCTGTGCGAAAATACATCCCGGAAGGCAAAACAGTCAATGGCAGAGGCCCTTCCGGCTTGACCTTTGTGTCTAGCACAAATACCTGTCGTTTGACGGGTTCAACCGGCAGAACGACTCCGGCGGTCCGGGCAATCCCGGCGCACCAGGCGCCCGCGCAATTAATGACGGCATTGACGCTTATATCTTCTCCTGTTTTCAGACGCACACCTTTAACACGCCTGCCGCTTTTCATGATTTCAGATACTTCGGCATGGATAAATTCAGCGCCCATGGAAATGGCTTTGGCCCGGTATCCCATCAGGACGCCGTATGCATCAAAATGTCCATCTTTGGGGCCGAATGTTGCTCCCAGATATCCTTCTGTTTTGTAGAGAGGAAAACACTTTCGTATCTGTTCGGGCGTCCACCATTCCACATCGCAACCCATATCCTGCTGCATTTTTAATGCATTTTCTGCCGGAATCCGGCCTTCCTCGTCTACCATGAAGAGATTTCCCTCCCGGCGATAACCAATTGAAGGCCTGCGGTCATTGACTGTCATTTCCTGTTCGAAATTTTCAAGAACTTCAAACGCGTATTGGGATATCTGAACATTGGACCGGAAGCTGAACTGAATCCGGGCGTTGGACATTGACAGGGTAGTGGATGCCCGGCTGTAGGATGGGTCCATTTCAATTACGGCTGTTTGAAGATCCGGTGCTGTTCGCATCAGGTAGTATGCTGTGGCGCTGCCCATAATGCCACCGCCTATAATAATAACATCATATATATTGCGTTTCATATAACCTCTTTATCGACACTAATTATTTTTCTCATGAATCGACCTTATAATAAATGTGCTGCTACCTCAATGTAAATATTTTCAAATATAATTATTCTTGCTGAAGATTATTCTTGTATGAGATAATAATCCTAAAATAGTTTAAACTTAAAACAAGGAGGCAAAAATGCGAAAAATTATTTATGGTATTTTAGCTCTGATTGCACTTACAGGGGTCATCTCAACGTCCGGATGGGTTCAGGAGGCAAAGGCAGGTCCTCATATCAGTATCAATATTCCGCTTCCTCCTCCCCCTCCTTTTTTGTTTCCAAGCCCTCCGAAAGTGATTATAGTCCCACGTTCCGAAGTTGTTATTGCTCCCCACCATGAGGTGGATATATTTTTCTATGGTGATTTCTGGTGGTCTCCCCGAGGAGATCGCTGGTACCGTTCAAGGAGTTACAATGGGCCGTGGGTTGTTGTGAGTCCTCGTCATGTCCCGGCTCATGTGCGAGGTGTTCCAAGGGATTATCGTGCAGTTTATGAGAGGGAGCCCCGTTATCCATACGAAAACCACGAGCGTTGGATGAAACAAAGGAAAGAGGAGAAAAGGGAGCAAAAGGAGTGGAGGAAGCAAAGGAAAGAAAACAGGCATGACCGAGGACGCGGACGGGGTAGAAATAATGATTAAATTTTAAAAAAATGTATGTTCTTCAAAGGTCTCACAGCGCGATCTTTGAAGAACATCCTGAAACCCGTTACTTGCAGAACCCTCTTTCATCAAGGAACTTTTTAGATTTGCATAATCCCAGCTTGCATGCCTTGCGGGCATTTTCACACAAGCGTTCAACTTCATTCAGATCGATATTTACGCTTCCCTGGCCAAGATTTTTCCGTGAATAATTCGGATCGAGCAGCAAGGCCTGTTTGAGATCATCAAGGCAGTTCTGATATTGCCAGATGTTTTTGTACGCCGCAGCGCGGTTCAGGAACGAATCGACACGTTGCGGCTTGAGACTGATAACCCGGTTAAAATCTTCAATCGCTTTATGATATTGCCTGAGTTCAAAGAATACTATGCCACGATTATTATGGGCATCGGCGTAATCGTTATCAAGCTTCAACGCCTGATTAAACTCCTCAATTGCGAGCTGACGGTTTCCAAGGTTGTAATATGCTACGCCGAGATTGTTGAATGAAACAGGATTCTTTGAATCGAGCCGGATCGATTCATTAATATATTCAATCGCTTTATCGGGATCTTTGTATTTTCCATTCTCCCATAATGAAATGGCTTTCTGATTCCATTCACCGGCAGGAATAGCCTGGATAACTTCAGCATAATCTCTTTTTAACTGTTTTCTTTTATCCTGCATGCCCTTTCCCGGCTGCTTTGCAAGTTCCCTGTTCATGCTTTCCAGTTTTTTAATTTTATCAAGCAGTTCATTTTCACGATTTTTCAGCTCCATATATTTTTCCATAAGAGCTTCATCTTCGTGAATTTGTCTTATACGTTTACTCATCACATTTGTATCAACATTAATTTTCATTTCGAGAATTATTCCAAAGCCTTCATCGGTCGCGAAATTTTTTTGTGACAAAATATCTACAGAGAGAATTCCTGATGCAAGCGCTATGGTTTGATCTTTTGTTAGAGTGAAATTTTCAACCACGCTAATGGTTTCCAGATAGGTGCCTGCTTTTTCAAGCACTTCGGTCTTCCCTTTTGCAACTGCCGCAACTTTTGCTTCATCCGGGGACTGGCTTCCGGCAAATGGCTGGGTTACCGAGTAAGAAAATGTTTTTATTTCCCTGGCTGTGCCGGGAGAATCATCTGAATAGGCAATATAAGAATGAAGCAGTAGTGTTGAAATTAAAATTATTTTTAAAAAGACTTTCATATAACATCCTCTCCGTTTTTCATATCAGGTCTTTTGATAAACGTTTGTTGCCACAGCTTCTTCACGATAAATAATCTGAAAAATGATGCTCGACAGAACAGTAAATACCCCGATCAGCGCCAGACTTTTAGAATATCCGAAGATTGAGGACATAAGCCCGAGAAGAATGGGAGCAATGACATTACCCAGCCTCTCCATCTGCCTGTAAACGCCTAGTCCGGGACCAATGCCGATTTCTTTAACAGCATTGAGCTGGGAAGCCATTTTTGCCTGGTTTGAGACGGAAATAGTATGCGACAGTCCCAGCATTAAGATTCCGATAGCTACCATCCATGTGTTTGTGAAAAAGAAAAAAGGTATAAGCGAGAGGCCGGACAGCACTCCGCCCCAGAATATAAAAGGTTTTGTCGTAAAATGGCTGTCGGACCATTTCGAAACCGTCTGGCTGAAAAGGATCATCATGAGGCTGTACCCCATGATATAGCGGCCTATATCAGACTGGCCTGAGCCGAGGTTTTTCAGAAACAGGGGCGCAAGGTAGTAAACAAAACCTATCAGGCAAATTTTATTGGGAATAGACTGGAATAGAGTAAGAGCGGCAAAGTTCCGGTTTGAAAGAAGCTTTATAAAATCTTTTGGTAATGGCAAAAGGGAAACAAATCGCTGAAATATTCCGCCGGTTCCGGACTTTTTCCCTGTCTGAAAACTGCAGACGGGTTGTTCGGTAATGAAGAAGTAAATAAAAAAGATTGAGATAACCGCAATTGCCGCTCCTGAATAGAATAGAATCCGGAACCCTATCCGTTCAGCCACCATTCCTCCCAGGGCAGATCCGCAAAGAGTTCCCCCGTAAAAGGCCGAAAGAAAAATTGCCATTCCTTCGGCGCGTTTGGAGATGGAGGTGGTCGAAACTATATAACCCTGTGCCGTAATAAATACGATACCAAAACCGGTTCCGGCAATGGAACGGTAAAAGATAAGGGGCAGGATGTCATTTGCTGTGCCGGTTAAAACAAGCCCTGCTGCAGTTACTGCCGCTCCTATGGCAAAGGCTTTCCTGTGCCCGAGAGTATCTGCGATGGCTCCTCCGACAGGAAAACTTAGAGCGGTAAACAGCATGAAAGCCGATATGGGAAGACCGATGATCACTTCTCTGCTGAGGCTCCACAGGGGACGGTAGATTTCCCCGGCATAAAGGGGCAGAAAGGATATGGTCAGGGCTTCGGCAAATACAAACAAAAATATGGCCGGACGGATTAATACCGGAGAACCGATAACGGCCGGACGTGATTGCTCTTTGCTTTCGGAAGTGAAGCGGCTGATTATGGATTGTATTCCTTTTACCGGCTCATCAATTGCAGGGTTCTGTAACTTATGATATTTCAGCGCCCTTGTGAATGAAAGAAAAAGATCGTTGAATCTCAACCATTCAACTCTGAAGCGGTATCTGTGCCGGTCAAACCGATCCAGGGCATGATCAAGGAAATCGATTCCGGTTCTTCTGATGGAAAGTCCTGTCTGCTCCGGATTTTTGGCCAGGCTGATATCGGCGGCAGCCCTTTTGAGAGGAATTTCAATCGTGAAGACGACAATGAAAAAGAGAAAATCGATTGTAGCAAGAATGGAGATTAATATTATTGTGGCTGTGTCAAGAATTATTGATCTAACCTGCTTTGATATCTGCTTTTGATCAATACCTGTTATGAGTTTTCCCTCGATTATGCCGCCGGCCGTCTGAAGCGGAAAACTGAGGCTGAACCGGCTGCTGTTCCTGCCGGCCTTAACGGCATCATCGCCATAAACGAATCTTTCCCGGTCGGAGTAATAGAGACAACTCCCCGAATTATCGTAAATGGCAAGAAAGGATAAATTCGGGGCGTCCGCAAGGATTTCATTAAAAAGAGGCTCCAATCCCATGAGCCTGTCTATCGGAATCCCTTTTTCCAAAATGTTTGTCAGATTATCACTGATGCTGATTCCGGCTGCATAAAGGTTGGATCTTACTATATCAACATAACTTTTCTCAAACGAACGCACATCGATATAGAGATAGGTAAGCTGTGAGATGACCATAACGCTGAGAACAATGAGCAGGATTTTTCTGTTCAGGCCGATTCGCTGCTTATTTCCCATCTATAATTTCCCTCATAAACCTGATTTCATCCACGGCATACTCTTTACCGGCCAGAAGGTTTTCCAATTGGCACAGGTTCATGTTCAGGTCTTTCCTCGACTCCCGTATATACACCAGTCCTTCGGAAATCTGTTTGTGAATTTCTTCCACTTCGGGAGTGATGCCGTCTGAGCCGATCTTTATTGAAGAAGGATTTTTAAATATCTCTTCCGTGGCCTTTACAACCATCCGACTGGCAGGTTTAATGAAAAAAAACTCTATCAGCAAACCAGCAAGGAGAGCGGAGAGGAGTATGGAAAAAATAAGTTTAGTAAGGAATGCCCTTATAAGAGCCGCTTTTTTATTATCAACTACCGACTTATTGAAAGCGATCCCCAGGACACCTTTATTTCCCCCAAACGGAGGTATAATCGGAATCATGACGTAGTATTTGCCTTCATGTTCACGCATGACGGTGCTTTTTGCGTTCCAGTCAAAAAGCCTGCTTACGGGCAATGTTCTATTCGCATTGGATGAGCTGCCTATAATTTTTACGGGATCGGCGCCGGTCACGGTTGAGCCGCTCGCTATGATGAATTCCGTCTTGCCGGAGAAAAAAATATTGTTGCCTTCTTCGTCCGCAAGGAATACTTCTGAAATATCCTCGGATTGGCCATAAAGTGGCTTAACAAGGTTTTCCATTCCGACAAAGCCTTCTAGACGCTTCCCGAATTTAAGAGCGGTTTCAATTTTATGTTTTAAATCCTTGCCCAGAATCTCATATTTTGATGAGAGAGCCTTTAAATATATTTTTTCAAAAGACAAAACACTGAAAAACATGCCAAGCGAGTAGGAGAGAGATAGGATACCAACGACAATTAATATTATTTTGCCGCGAAAGCCGATAATTTTTTTCAGGGATTTTTGTGATCGCATATTTTAAAGATTATCCGGCATTTAAAGGTTCCGTCTGTCTTGAAAAAGTAAGAAGCATATTTTCATAAAAAGGCCGGCCGGCATCTTCCCTGCTGACTTTGAGCTCTGTTCCATACCAGCCGTTGCTTAACATTTCATGTTGTTTGATGAAATCCGTGAGCACAAAAGACTGAGAGCAGCTTGACTCGAAACTCATGGGAGAATGCAGATCCTGGTGAACAATGTATCTGAGTTTCCCCCCGTATTTTTTCGTGAGTTTTTTAATGATGAAGCCGCAGTCAAGAAGAATTTTTATGTTCCAGAAGTTGTAAGGAGAGACCGTGGCGCAAACATGATTATGTATTCCCAGCTCTTTGATTATCCTGATGGCGTGTCTGTTCATTGTTACGGCAATGGAGTTGCCGCGACAAGAAGGATGCACGCACACCATTTGCAGATTAGCCACTTTGTTCAGAATTTGGTATGGAAATTCCAGGTCGATCCCGAGATTCCATTCCATATCATTTATGTCGGGGAAATAGACATTCCGGAAAGCAAGGAGGTCATTACCGGAAAGAACGCCGAGCACAAAACCTTTTCGGCCAAGATGCTCCTCCATGAAATCAACCGGAAAGGGCTGAAGCGTATCCTTGTTGAGCAGGTTTTCGATTATGAGTTGCTGCAATTCCATTATTCGCGGCAGATAACTTGAGTCCAGAATTCTTATATCATATTGAACTTCGTCCAAGCTCGAATTTTTGTTCTTTTTATAGATAACACCGGATTGAATCGGTTTTTCTGTTGAAAAGCTTTTGTCCGGGCCAACCGGCATTTTGCATGTTTCTACCATTATTGCGCGACCTGTTTGGCGGAAGCGATGCTCTCAAAAACCTCATCTGAAGAACCGAGAATATCAACTCCGGGGTCGTATCCTATAATCTGGGCAGTCTTGAGGTTGATGGCAATCCGCGGAGGATCTTCAAAAAGCTGCTCAAGATCGCGGGGTTTTGCCCCGTTAAATATCCTGGCAATGGTTTCAGCATGGAAACGGGCGACGTATTTAAATCCCGCCCTTGCAATACTCAGCAGTACGCCATGTTTTACTTCGTCGGTTCCGAGCTGTGAGAAAGTCGGTGTTTTGTAACGCATGAAAGGAGCCAGTAATTTATCCATCTTCTGAAGTGATAACCCGCGATGAACAGTTATATAAACAGCGTCAACTTTCGGGGCGAGTTCTTCGTGGCATTTCAAAACCGATCCCTGAGCTTCTTCCTTTGAAACACCGGAAAAAGGCGCGTTACAGGTTATTACCTTGAAACCTTTTTCTTTGGCGACTTTTTCAATATCATCTATCGCGGCGTAGGATCTTCCTTCAATGGTATACTTTTCAAGGACTACCCCAAGTCTTTTGAATTTGAATATATCATAAAAGATCCGAACCTGTCGTTCATAACGGGTTGGATCAACCCGTGCGTTCAGGTGGTCATATCCAGAATCGTTGACACTTTTTGATATTTTTGAAGCAATCGGGTTGCTGGTAGAGATGACAATGGCAGGCACCGAGTGGTCATTATTTGCAAGATCCTGACCGGCCCATGTTCCCATGGCCAGCATAAGGTCTATGTCTTTCTTCCGGTTCAGACGTTCAAGGATTATTTTCCTGTTTTTCGGGCGCAGGCTTTCATCCCAGTTGTTTGACCAGTATGCATCCTGAACGAATTCAATGTAATCGCTCTTAAGATTTCTTGAAATCCACGACCACAACTGCTTTGTATCGGAAGCATCTGCTGAAGGCGGGAAAGCGGGTTTTTTAGCCCAGCCGAGATCTGAAAAAGCTGCAACCAGAGCGCGCAGGTTGTCAGGATAATTTGTGTAAGGACCTCCCTCAAGATAACCTATTCGCCATTTTTTACCGCTGTTCATTTTTGGAGTTACAGGAAAATTACCCTTGTCTGTTGCATAAACATTTGAAAAAAAGAAGCAGATTACAAACAAGGCTGTTCCAGCAGATCTAAAGAGGTGTTTCATTTCCATCTCCTGAAAAACATAGAATGTGCATAATGAGTTTGCAGCAATATTTTTGAATCAACGTGGTTTCTATTATCATTTTTGCGTTATAAATCAAATATAATATCATATGAACTTCTCTCAATTATTTGGAAAAGGGGTCCAGGATTCGAGGATTCAAGTGACAAGAGTCTGTTTCAATGTCTGCAACTAGCGATCAGGAAAATTTACAAAGTTTCCGCGGCAAAGGGCCGGCAGATTCCGTGACCCGGATAAAGATATCTTATTTCTTTCAAGTTGCTGATGCGACGAACAGAATCATCCTGATCTTTTTTCGATGAGACATATCTGTTGATTAAAACATTTCCGCCGAGAACAAGAAGAAAATCGCCCGATATAAAAACGCCGCTTTCGGATTCCAGAAAGGAGACTGAATCTGGTCTGTGACCCGGTGTATGTATTGATGTGAACCCTGGTATGAGATCGCTGTTTTCGCGGAAAAATTCCGTGCGTTCGGAGGGGAACCCCTTTTTAAAAGGAGTTCCGTAAAGAGCGCCGCTTAAAAGGTCTTTGAAATTTAAAAAGTAACCGTATTCTTTCATGCAGGGAATCAGTGTGCTTTGAATATCTGAAAATGCAGGTACAGGAATACGCTTATCACCTGTGATATAAGGGATTGCATTTTTATGAAAGAAGATTGAACAGTTCTTCCAGAGTTCTTTAAGAGTCGCCCATCCTGCAACATGATCGACGTGAAAATGCGTGCATACAATTCTTTTTACAGGAAGTTCGGGAGAAAGAGCGCCGATGAGATTTTCGACATCCGACGGCATCCCGCAGTCAATTAAAAATGAAGCTTTCTTCACGTAATCTTCGATTATGTAAATATTGCTGGTTTTTCCCCGGAATTGTTTTATTACACGGTTTCCGCTCAATTTTTGTGTATGGGCTATCATGCCTGATCTCCTCTCATAAAAAGGGCTGCTTCATCTTTTTCTTTATCCGGCTGAACAAAAGGATAATCAAAAGGCATTACAGGATCTCTCAGGATAAGATCAATGGCCTTTGCCGCTGTGCGTGATGCTTCGGGAAAAACTTTGGCAAGAGATCTTATATGCCTTAAGTTGTCCGCGGTTCTCAAGATAAGCATAGCTAGGTTTCCTTCATCCATTTCAGAAATAAGAACAGCTTTTTCCCAGGGTTCACCTGTTGCCCATGCGTAAATAGCGGCGGAAGATCTCAGAAAGAGAGGCCTTACATCAAACCCGCGGTCGAACATCAGTTTTGCAAAAGGCATTAACTCTTTTTTAACAGTGAGAAATGCAGAGATAAGTTTTCCGGGCATAAATCTTTTATCTATCCTGTAATCCGACTCCTTTTCATTGACAAAAGAGGCTATAACAGCGGCGAGTAGAACAGGGTCAGACCGGGGAAAGACGCCAAGCCTGAAACCTTCAGCAATTATAAGCGGCTGATCGACTCTTAACTGGGATGCCCATATCCCGTCTCCTGTCAGTTCCCCGCTTTCTTTCACAAATCCGGTTTCCATCAAAAATTTAAAATGATTTTTAAAGTCTTCCCAGAGAAGCGAGCTTCGCTTGCCTGCCGGTTTTTTAGCCTGGCCCCTTTTTCTTAACAGAAAGGCTGCAAACGATTTTGTAAGCAGATCCTCTATCTGGGATGGTGAATGAGAAAGAAGAAGATTAAGCGCCATTGAAAAATTTATTCTGATCTGACTTGGAATGTCAAGGGGAGGGGAATCTATGAGTTTTGCAACAAGTCTTAAATCAAGAAATCTTCCGGGTATTGCAACGGCAAAGCCTATGTTATCCATCCCCCTTCTTCCGGCTCTTCCGGTCATCTGATGAAATTCCGTAGATGAAAGAGGCAGAAATTCTTTTCCATTGTAACGGTCGGAATTCAGAAATACGACTGTTCTTGCTGGAAAATTGACTCCTGCCGCAACTGTCGAGGTCGCAAATACCGCATCAAGCAGCCCTTCCGTCATAAGTTTTTCAACCAGCAGTTTCCAGGACGGTAGCTGCCCGCTGTGATGTGAGGCGACGGCAAGGCTTTCTATTTTATCCATCTGCCTGTGAAGATGTATATGGGGAGCGCATTTTGCAAGCTCGTCAATTCTTGCTTTCAGCTCAATCCTATGGAAATCTGAAATTTCATGTCTTGCGCACAGATCAAGAGAAGCATCGCAATCGGCACGTGATTTTAAAAAGAATATTGCCGGAAGGAGGTCGTACTTTTTGAGGACATTTAATATTTCTCCGAAAGGCGGAAGTCTTCTGGAATCAAAAAGCGAGCGTGATTTACGGCCTTTTAAATATTCCGCTATTTTTTTGGAAAGGCGCGGCCTGTTACCATAAACTGTTTCTGATAGAAGCGGAAGAAGCAAACCCGAAGGGTGAAGAAAAAGCGGAAAAAGCGGAACAGGCCTCTTGGTTTCAGCAACAACACGGCATTCCCTCTTTCGTATAGAAGCCAGCCAGGAGGCTATCTGACCGGCGTTTCCGATAGTGGCCGAAAGCATTAGAAGGGGAATTCTTGACGGGAGATATATCATTATCTCTTCCCATACGACGCCTCTTTCCTCATCACCCAGAAAATGAGCTTCATCAAGGATAACGAAGTCGGTTGAAAGGGTTATTCCGAGGTGCATGGCATCGTAAAGCTGGTTTCTCAATATTTCGGTCGTTCCGACGATTATGCGGGCATCAGGGTTTTCTTTCCTGTCTCCCGTTAATATGCCGACATTTTCCGGGCCGAATATGGCTGAAAAATCGTGGTATTTAGAATTTGACAGTGCTTTCAGAGGGGACGCGTACCAGGCTTTTCCGCCTTTTTCAAGGATTTCCGCAATAGCCTGTTCGGCTATCCATGTTTTACCGGAACCGGTGGGAGCGGTAACAAGACAGTCCGCTTTTTTAATTGTCTCCAGAGCTTTGAGTTGGAAGGGATCGGGTACGAATTCCTTTTTTGCCGGAACCCCGATTGAAGCAAAGACTTTTTGTAACATGCCGTCAGCTTTAGGCTTGACTCTGATGTCAGGATCTTTTTTCTTCGGATATTTATGCCCGGGAGCGTATCTTCTTCTCATTTTCCAAGCAGATCAGCAATTACCTTCTGAACCTCCGAAACGGCATCGGATTTGACATCAAAAGGGGAAATTCCCTTCAGGTCGGCTTCAATCAGGGCATCGTCGTAGGGGAGAAAACAGACGAATTCGATACCGGAAATATTATTTTTTAAAAACTCGATATCCTTTTTCCCGCGTATCTTATTCCCAACAAGAAACAATTTTTTCAGCCCGATTTCAGAAGCAAGCTTTTTTATATGTTCCGCTGTTTCTATGCTGCGCCTGCCCGGTTCGACAACTATGAAAAGCTTATCAACCGCCTGTGCTGTAGCTCTTCCCAAGTGTTCGATTCCGGCCTCCATATCCATAACCACAACCTCGTCCCTTGAAAGTACTATATGAGTTACAAGGGCTTTGAGCAGAGTGCTCTCAGGGCAGATGCAGCCGGAACCTCCTTTTTTGACTCCTCCCAGCCTCATCAGTTTTATGTTTTCAAATTTTACCGAAAGAGATTCGGGAAGATCATCAACTTTCGGGTTCAGCTTGAAAAAACCTCCTATTGTACCGGGTTTTGCCTCTGTTCTTTCAAAAATAAGATCTTTCATTTCTGAAATGGGGATTATTTTATCAGCCCCGGTTATCCCGACAGCAGCAGCCAAATTTGCGTCAGGATCTGCGTCGATTGCCAGCACATGTTTACCTTCTTTGCTTAATGCGCGTATCAAAAGCGCCGAAAACGTTGTTTTGCCGACTCCGCCTTT
>CAYODW010000030.1:0-28404 GCA_964402865.1 uncultured Desulfonema sp.
AAACAGATAGTTGCTGTTGTAAAATATGAAAAACCGTATGAATCCGTAAAAAAAGCCGTTGAGCTTTCACATGGCCTTGATCATCTTCCTTCAAAAGCAAAGGTTTTCATAAAACCGAACATTGTTTTCTGGACACGCTCTGTAAATTTCCCCAAATGGGGGGTAATAACAACTTCGAGGATAATCGAAGACATGGTTGTTCTTCTAAAGGAAAAGGGGATTGACGATATCACCATCGGAGAAGGGACTGTCACGATGGACCCGAAGGACAAGGCAACTCCCGCTCATGCTTTTGAAAGTCTTGGGTATAAGGAACTGAATAAACGGTATGGCGTTAAGTACATCAATGTTTTTGAACGGCCTTTCGAAAAGGTTGATCTTGGGTACGGAATTGCTCTTTCATTCAATACGGATATTTTACACAGCGATTTCGTTGTTGATATCCCTGTCATGAAGTCTCACAATCAAACGGTCGTAAGCCTCGGAATAAAAAATTTAAAAGGCATGATAGACATAAAATCACGCAAGCTTTGCCACAGCGCCGATGCCGAAAAAAATCTGAATTTTATGGTGGCGCGGCTTGCCGACAAAATGCCGCCTATGCTGACTCTTCTGGATGGAATTTATACGAATGAACGGGGGCCGAGTTTTGACGGACGAATCCGCAGAAGCAATATTCTCGTGGCGTCTTCCGACGTACTGTCCGCCGATCTTGTCGGCGCAAAAATTCTCGGATACGACGGTTCAGAGGTTCCGCATCTTTATATCGCCGCAAAGAATAGAAACAGACCATGCGACCTTTCAGATATTGAAATAGTGGGAGAGAAAATCGAATCAATTGTCTTCCGGCATGAATATGATTTCCAGTACAGTGATACGATAGACGGGTCTTTGCCTCTTCCTCTCGCGAAAATGGGCATAAAAGGAGTATCCTACCGGAAATATGATCTTTCAATGTGCACCTATTGCTCCAGCGTAAATGGCCTGATACTAAACGCCATAAGATACGCCTGGAATGGAGAACCGTGGGACGGCGTTGAAGTACTGACAGGAAAAAGCATGAAACCGACCCCGGGAAAGAAAAAGACGATACTTATAGGGAAATGCATGTACCAGGCGAACAAGGAAAATCCGGATATAAATGAGATGATACCGGTCAAAGGCTGCCCGCCGAAGCCTGAATCGATTGTTAAGGCACTTCATAAGGCGGGCATAATGGTTGATCCGGCATTATTTAAAAATATAGATCAGCTCCCAGGTTTTTTTATGAGCCGTTATGACGGGAAGCCGGAGTTTGATGAGAATTTATTTAAAATATAAGAGGAGGTTTTTATGGAAAATGTTTATGAAAGATTGAGAAAAAAACTTGATGATCTTGCGACCGGCTTTCCTGAAACAGAAAGCAAAGTGGAGATAAGAATATTAAAAAGGCTTTTTACCGAAGATGAAGCCGAATTATTTTTAAAACTCTCTCCTTTACTTGAAAAACCGGAAGACGTTGCAAAAAAACTCGGCCTCGACCCTTCCGAAACTGCAGATAGAATGGAAAAGATGGCAAAAAAGGGGCTTCTTTTCAGGCACAGAAAAGATGATGGGGCACGATATTGTGCTGTTCCTTATGTTATAGGAATTTACGAGTTTCAGCTTGGGACAATGAATAAGGAGCTTGCAGCCGATATGGATGATTATTTAGATTCTGCTTTCGGTAAATCAATGCAGGCTTCTAAAACACCCATGTTGCGATCGATACCGATCAACCGGGAGATAGTCGCAAACTGGCCGGTTGCTCCATATGAAGACGCCATGCAGATTATTGAAAGCCAGAAGACAATAGCAGTTGCACCTTGCATCTGTAGAACAATGGCCAAGCAAATTGACAAGGGTTGTGATAAGCCCGTAGAAGCCTGCTTTTTATTTGGATCTCACGGCCATTATTATGTTGAAAACAAGATGGGTCGGTATATCAGTGTTGAAGAGGCTAAGGAAATTTTAAGAAAAAATGAGGAAGCAGGGTTGGTAATCCAGCCTTTTAATTCAAAAAAAGTCGGTGGAATGTGCAGTTGCTGCGGTGATTGCTGCGGAATGCTCAGAGCTCTCAAGATGCAGCCGGTTCCTTCGGCAGCGGTACAGAGCAATTATTATGCCTATGTTGAAGAATCAGACTGCACAGGATGTGAAACTTGTCTTGACCGATGCCAGATGGAGGCTATTATAATCGTTGATGAAAAGGCAGAAGTAAATCTTGACCGGTGTATAGGCTGCGGACTTTGCGTGACAACATGCCCGGCCGACGCCCTCAAGCTTGTAAAGAAACCTGAAAGCGAACAGTATGTTCCGCCAGAATCCGGAGCAGAAACATATATGCGGATAGCCATGGAGAGGGGTAGAAATCCATTGGCATAAAGAGTTTCAGTTACCAAACCATGAGTAAAGGAGATAAAATGAAAGAGGTTGTTATTGTTTCTGCATGCCGGACAGCCATAGGCGCTTTCGGCGGAACTTTACGCGACAGCAATGCCGCTGTTATTGGAAGTGTTACAATGAAAGAGGCTGTAAAAAGAGCCGGCATCGATCCTGCTTTGATAGATGATGTGCGGTACGGATGCTGCATGGAACCTGCCGACGCGCTCAATGTCGCCAGGGTCAGCGCGCTTTTGGCCGGAATTCCCGATACGACGACAGCGGCGACAATCAACCGCGTTTGCATTTCAGGAATGGAAGCCGTTATTTCAGGAATGGCAATGATCCAGGCAGACATGGCGGATGTCATTCTTGCTGGCGGGGTTGAGCACATGTCGGGTGTTCCATACACTGTACCGGGCGCCAGATGGGGATGCCGCCTTCAGGATCAGGTCTTTGTTGACGCCATGATACATGCTCTTCATTGCGGATCTCACATTATCCCTCATCCGGAAGACGGTCCGGTGAATGCAGATGAGGCGCCCTTAAGCCTTTTCAAGGGGAAACCTTATATCATGGGACATACGGCCGAATTCATCGCCCAGCATATGAATATAAGCAGGCAGGAGATGGATGAGGTTGCATTGAGAAGCCAGAATGAAGCGGAACGGGCGACAAAAGACGGATCTTTTAAAGACGAGATAGTGCCTGTCGAACTTCCTTCAAAGAAAAAGGAACCTCTGATTTTTGATAAGGACGAGCATTTCAGGCCTGGCCTGACAATGGAACAGCTTCAAAAGCTTCCACCCGCATTTATCCCTAAGACAGGGAAAGTTACAGCCGGAAATTCAAGCGGAATCAATGACGGTTCGGCGGGACTCATAATAATGTCCGCAGAAAAAGCCAAAGAACTAGGACTCAAACCACTTGCGAGGATCAGGGCAACCGGAAGAGGAGGATGCCATCCTTCTGTGATGGGGCTATCTCCCGTTCCTGCGGTAAATGATATGATAAAAAGAAGCGGTCTGAAGATTGAGGATTTTGAACTGATAGAAGTGAACGAAGCATTTGCCGCACAGTACATAGCCTGCGAAAGGGAGCTTGGCTTGGACAGGAGGATTACGAATGTTAACGGCTCGGGTATCGGGCTCGGCCACCCTGTCGGAGCGACAGGCGCAAGAATTATTGTTACATTGATACACGCAATGAAAAAGCGGGGAAAAACACTCGGACTTGCTACCCTTTGCGGGGGAGGCGGGGTCTCGATGGCATGCGCAATAGAGCTGATATAACAAATCTCAATTTAAACAGAATTCCGGCAGGGTGTATCATCAAAACTTTGCATCAATGCCGTAAAGATTCCGAACAGATTGCTGCGTTGATCTTCAATTAATGTGGGGTTTAATTGGCAGAAGAAATTCTCTGGGCTGAAGTTGATCTTAAGGCTATTGCCCATAATGTATGTGAATTACGGCGAATTACAAACTGCAATTCGCGCCTGATGGCTGTTGTTAAGGCCAATGGATACGGACACGGTTCTGTTGAGGTTGCGCGCTGTGCTCTTGATAATAGTGCTGAAATGCTTGGTGTTGCAAGGATACATGAAGCAATTCTATTGAGAAATGAAGGAATTGATGCGCCGATTTTAATTTTCGGATACACTCCTCCGCCTTTTTATGAAGAGATTTTAAAATTTGATCTTTCCCAAACCGTTTATTCCTTCCAGGCAGCGGAATCTCTTTCCGCTTTTGCAGAATCGAACAACAGGAAAATCAAAGTTCACATCAAGATAGACACTGGAATGGGAAGGCTTGGAATAATGCCTGATTCTGGTTCGGCGGTGCGCGAAGTAGAATCAATCGTGCGGCTGCCGTATCTGGAACCTGAAGGCATATTTACTCATTTTTCAATGGCGGACAGTGCCGACAAATCTTTTTCAATAAGACAGTTTGAGATATTTATGGAATTTATAAATAAACTCAAAGGGAAAGGCATTGAATTTAACTTAAAGCACGCGGCAAACAGCGCCGGAATCATCGATATGCCGGAAACGCATCTTGATATGGTCAGAGCCGGCATTGCAATGTACGGCCTGTATCCTTCGGATGAGGTTAAAAAAGAGAAAGCATTCCTTATTCCCGCAATGGCCGTCAAATCAATGATAATACATTTAAAAAATGTTCCTGCAGGTTTTAAAGTAAGTTACAGCGCAACTTATGAAACAAAAAAACCAACAATCATTGCAACGGTGCCTGTCGGGTACGCGGACGGATACAGCAGGCTGCTTTCATCCCGCGGATACATGCTTGTCGGCGGAGAAAAAGCCCCGATAGCAGGCAGGGTTTGCATGGACCTGACAATGCTTGATGTCGGTGATATTGGCGGGATAAAATTAGGCGATGAGGTGGTAGTATTGGGGAAACAGAAAGACTCCGAGATAAAAGCCGACGAAATCGCCTCTCTTACAGGAACAATAAATTACGAAATTGTATCATCACTAACTGAACGGGTCAGGAGAGTTTACATTTGAAAGGAATACAATGATAAAGCATGTCGTAATGTTGAAATTCAAAAAGGATGCTCAGGAAACAGGTATCGGTGAACTTGAAAAGAAACTGGGTGCCCTTCCGGGTGTGATTCCCGAGATAAAAAGTTACGAATTCGGGCGTGACGTTCTCCGGTCGGAAAGATCATATGATTTTGCTCTTGTCTCCGTTTTCGAAGATATAGAATTCCTGAAAAGATACCAGATACATCCCCGGCATAAGGAAGTACTGAAAAAAGTAAAAGACCTGTGCGATAGCGTTATTGTTGCAGATTTCATAATATGAAATCTTTGCATAACACCCCTTTTTGCCCAATTACTGTGTCAGGCTCAAATTTCGGCACGAAGTGAAGCTTTCGCGCTATACTCGAAATACTTGTATTCATGCGGTTAAAATTTTCGCCTTCCTTGTACTTGAACAAAATTGGGCGTTCTTCAAAGGTCTCAATCTAAACGGCTCATTCTTCCTTAACCAAATCGACTCTTCTTGTTTTTTTTATTGTGCTGCGATGCCGCTTTGCTTCGAGGCGTTTAATTTCTGATTTGCGGGAAGGTTTTGTTTTAATACGCTGTTTATCGATTTCAGAGACTTTGCGGATCATTTCCACAAGCCGGTTTAAGGCATCTTTACGATTTTTGTTCTGATCTCTGAATCTGCGGGCGGTTATGATTAAAACGCCTTCAGATGAAACCCTTTTACCTCCAGCAAGCGCAAGCCGCTTACCGATATCATCCGAAAGAGAAGGGGAGTTTTTTATGTCGAAACGGAGCTGAACTGCTGAAGAAACTTTATTGACATTCTGACCGCCAGGTCCGGAAGCCTGAATAAATTCTTCCTTGATCTCATCTTCACGTATCGATATCGTATCTGTGACATGGATCATGGCAGGATTCGACGGGATGTCCAGTATGATTTATTCCAGTAAGGTTCATCAATTCCTGAAATCATAACTCCCTTCCGGCGCGAAGTATGGGCGAATTCACCATTGCTGAGATATATTCCCACATGTCTTCGTATTTTGGGCGGTTTGAAAAAAACAAGATCGCCCGGTTTCAATTCATTTTTATCTATAAAAAACCCTGCCGCAGCCTGATTTATCGTATCACGCGGGAGTGAAATTCCGAATAGTTTATCGTACACTATCATAACAAAGCCCGAACAATCGGTGCCGGAGGAGCTTGTCCCGCCCATGCGGTGAGGAATGTCTGTCCATAATTTTACTTCTTCCCGCAGCATCTGCTCTATATCATTTTCATATGCTCCAGAAGAATCAGATACTGTCTGATAGCTCGATGCGCATCCAGTTATAATTACAAATGTAATCAAAATCTTTAATACAATCATGATGCTGAGATAAAGGGGCTTTTTCATCCACAAAATTTACCTTTTGTTTATAGTAAATGTCACAAATCTATTCCTTTGGAGAAATCTTTGCATAATAATTTAGAAATGTATTGTTACTTCGTATAATCCGTTTTCCAGGTTGGCTGAGGTTCTGTGTCCGCCTTTTGAGAAAACTTTCATCATTTCGATGTTTGAAGAGAGAACATCCGCTGTGAATCCCAGCAATCCTTCTTCTTTAGCAAAATTTATCAGCATTTGATACAAATATGTTGCTATTCCGATGCGCTGATATTTTTCATCAACGATAAATGCAACTTCTGCAAATTGATTCTGCCGGTTTTTTATATATCTTGCTTCGGCTATAATTCGTTCATGGCCTTGTTCTTCAATTACTCCGACAACAGACATTGTCCGGCTGAAATCGACATTGACATACTCCTGCATTCTGGAATGCGGCATTGTTTTAACTGTAGAGAAATATCTGTAATAGACGGCTTCGTCAGAAAAACGATAGAAGAGTCTGCGCATCTCTTCTTCATCAGACGGTTTAATTGCTCTGAATCTGACTGTAACACCATCTTTAAAAGTGTGTTCAGTGCTAATTCCGGCGGGATAGAGATTCCCGCATTCAGGCAGAAAAATCTGGTCTTGATATAGAATCCTTTCCTGCTTTGCCTGCTCGACGAGCTTAGGGCGGTCGGCGGGATGAGCTATATCAATCAGAGCCTGGGCTCTTTCACGCACAGTCAAACCATTCAGATGGGCTGCTCCGTATTCGGTAACAACAAGATCCACGGATTCCCTGAGGCTGAATCTGTTATGCAGACTTCCAACAGAAATCCTGATGTTCGGTTCTCCTTGCCGGTTTCGACTTGGAAGAGCAAAAATATTACGACCACCTTGTGATATTCCAGCGCCTGTAAAAAAATCCATGGCTTCTCCCGGACCGGCAGCAACTGTTCCTTTGCCGACATTGAGAGCGATGAGGCCTGACAAATCAACTTTTCTTGCCTGAAAAACAGCAATAAATTTGGGATTGCTTCCGATTTTAACCGGATCAAAAACTTTGTCTATACTCTGAAATTCTACAAGAGGGTTGCGATTTAACCAAGACAAAAGCTCCGGCGTTCCAAGAGCATAAGAGGTAAGAGACTTTCCCTGCCAGAGATCCTTGTTTCTGTTTGTGACGGCACCGCTTTTCATAAGATCCATGAGGGCGTCTGTGAAGAAAGGAGAATGTATTCCGAGATTGCGTTTGTTGAAAAGATGACGGCTTAAAGCTTCAAACAGCGGTCCGATTGAGAAAGATATGCAGCTTCCGTTTTCAATAACCGACGCAACATTAGCCGCAACCTTGTCAAATACTGGATCATCATGCCAGCGGGGGAAATATATGGGGTCATCCGTTGAATGAACCATCATATCGAAATCCGAAACATGTATGAAGGTATCCCCAAAGGTTTCGGGAATTTTTGTGTTTATTTCTCCGACAACTACAGAAGCTTTTTCCATTGCGTCACGAGCGACATCTATAGCTATTCCAAGACTGCAGTATCCTGATTTGTCCGGAGGCGAAATCTGAACAAAGGCAACATCTATGCGTACTCGTCCTGTTTTAATAAGGCTGGGAATTTTAGAAAAACGGCATGGAATTAAATCAACCCTCCCGGCAGTAATCGCTTCTCTTGCCGCCCATCCGGAATAAAAGGTCTTAAGGCGGAATTTTTGAGAATAAAGCTCTTTAATCGAAACAGTGTCACCAAGGCTTACAAGCTGCACCAGCTCGAGATCCTCCAGATTTGGAGCATCGGATGCCATCAGATGTTTTACGAGCGTTCTTGGTTCAGCGGCACCAGTCCCTATGAAGATGCTCATTCCTGGTTCAATTATTTCAAGAGCCTTGTTCGGTAAAACAATTTTCTTATCCGGCATCTGACCACCATTGATTGAACGTTACTCAAAGGCCTCTATGCAAGAAAACATTAACATGCTAAAATAACAGGATATAGGAGTCAACAAAAAAAATGGCTGCAAGCAGGCAGTAAGAAAAATTTATTGAATTTATGAAATTTTGCTATGAAATAAAACTATGGCATCGTTGTTATTGGACGAACCAGCGACCGCGAGTCCCTTTTTATAAGGCATTACAAAAGAGTTTGGAAGCCCTTATGTGTCTAAATTTGGTTTCCGGATGGACACTAGAGTTATTTATTCGCCCGTAAATTTGTCTGAAAAAACGGAAATCCGAAAGCTTTTTATTCTTTATTTAAGGTAAATATTTTTTCCGTAAATATATTAATAAAAGAGAAAATTTTTCAGTATCAGTATGTAAAAAAAATGTTTATAAAAATAAATAAATGCAAAGAAGAAAATATGGAAGAAAGTTTTTATTACACAACCTATTGTAAAAATAATGGCGAAAGACACCACATGCTGTATATATGCATAATTATATATAAATTATATAAATATTGCTTGACATATACTAAATAAGGTGTAATATCTGCAAAAAAATTATCAATTGTTTATTATTCTGCAGGATGTTCGTTTATGGCAAAGAATTCCTTAAAAAAAACCAGAGAATCACTCATGATGAGCAAGGCCGAACTTGCTAGAGAGGCAAACGTGTCTCCAATTACCATTTCACGCATTGAAGATGGTATGCCTTGTCGCATGGAGACAAAACGAAAGATTATTCTTGCACTGGGCTTTAATCTTTCTGACAAAGACAAAATATTTAGTGATTGAGCGTGTCTTATGGGATTCGGAAGTAAAAATCATCTTATAGGCCTGGATATTGGATCAAGAAGCCTGAAGGCTGGAGAGATAGTTGAAACGAAAAAAGGTCGTCTCCTCAAGAAATTCGGGATGATCGATATCCCTCCTGGAATAATTGAAGATGGAGTAATAAATGATCATGAAGCCGTTGCAGAATATATCCGGCAGCTGTTCAAGAAAAATAAAATCAAGGAACAAAAGGTTGCTGTCTCGATAGGAGGTTTTTCTGTTATAGTTAAGAAAATAAATGTTCAGACGATGGATGAAAAAAAGCTTCAGGAGACAATTAAGTTGGAAGCTGAGCAATATATTCCTTTTGATATCAGCGATGTCAATCTGGACTTTCAGATTCTGGGAGAAAACGAGAATAACCCTAATCAGATGAGCGTTTTCCTTGTAGCAGCAAAAAAAGAGATGGTAACTGAATATACCAACCTTGTCCAGCTGGCAGGACTTAATCCGTGCATTATTGATGTTGAAGCGTTTGCATTACAAAATATTTTTGAATTCAATTATGACATAAAAGATGAAAACATTGCCTTGATAGACATAGGAGCCGGCAAGACATCCTTGAATATTTTAAAGGGCCTTTCATCTCTATTCATGCGGGATGTATCTTTGGGTTGCGGACAAATAAATCAGAAAATTGTTTCTCTGTCCGGATGTACTTTAGAAGAAGCAGAGCAAATTAAATTCGGAAGTCAGAATAACAAAATATCTTCTGAAGATTTGATAGAAATAGAATCTTCTGTTGTTTCAGATTGGTGCGCCGAGATAAGACGGGCCCTTGACTTTTTTTATTCAACATACCCTGAAGATACTATAACTAAAATTGTATTAAGCGGCGGAGGCGCCAATATAAAGGAATTTCGGCAACTACTGGCTTCAGAGACTTCTGCTGAAGTGGAAATCATTAATCCGTTTAATAAGCTGGATGTGGGTGAGAACTTTGATTCTTCATACCTGGAAAAAATTGCACCGCAAGCTGCTATATGCATGGGCTTGGCATTAAGAAGGGTTGATGATAAATGATACGAATTAATCTTCTGCCTTTTCGAACGGCAAGAAAAAAAGAGAATGTTCGACGCCAGTTAACAATATTGCTTTCTTCTTTGTTCCTGGTCATTATATTGATGTTCTATATCAACATAAGATTAAATAGCCAGGTGGAAGAGGTTGCTAACAAAGTAAAAAATATAAAAACCGAAATAGTTAAATATGAAAAAATTAATAAGGAAATTGCGGAAATTAAGGGAAAGCTTGAAGTTCTTAAAACCAAACTGAAGGTTATTAAGGAGTTAGAGACAAATCGCTATGAGCCGGTTCGGCTTATGGATACAATGACAAATCTTATTATTCCCAACAGAATGTGGTTTCTCAGTTTTGATACAACAGGAAAGACAGTCAATATTTCAGGTGTAGCAGTCGATAGTCAGACTGTAGCTGATTTCATGACCCGCCTTGAAGGTTCAAAACTTTTTGAAACCGTAAATTTAAAGACTATAAAGAAACAGATGGTAAAGCAGGCAAGCCTCAAAAATTTTGAGATATCATGCAATAAAAAATATGCCAAAGAAGAAGTAAAAAGTGAGGCAAAGAAATAATGGAAAAACCAGACATTTCAAAATCGATTGCCCCTATATTTGAAAAGCTTGAAAAGCTTTCGAAGATGAAACGATTTCTTCTTTTCGGCGGTATAATAGTTGTTATAATTGCTGCTTGCGTTTATTTTATTTTTCTCCCCAAAATACAACAGTATCAAAAGCTTAGTTCTGAATATTCGGATTTGGATAAAAAACTTGCGGCTGCAAAAAAGACCGCAACAGAACTTCCGAAGTTAAAAGAAGAATTTAGTAAGGCCGAGATACAGCTGAAGATAGTTATGAAAGCCCTTCCTGAATCAAAAGAGATACCATCTCTTCTGGAAAGCATATCCTTATCCGGTCAGGAAGCAGGACTTGAATTTATCCTTTTCCAACCCGGGAATGAAAGAAATAAAAGTTTTTACGCTGAAATTCCTGTATCGATGCAAATTTCCGGCAAGTACCACAACGTAGCCGTTTTTTTTGACAAAGTGGCGCGGCTTCCAAGAATAGTCAATATACAAGATATTGTAATGAGAGGTGATAAGTCAAAAAAGAATGACGATCTTATTACCACATGTACTGCCGTAACTTACAAGTTCTTGGATACTAAGGATGCCGAAATACCAGAAAAAAAGGGACCCCCAATAAAGAAAACTGTAACAAAGCCTGGTAAGCATGCATAAACATCCAATTAAATTTATTATCACATTTTGTTTTGTATGTCTGTTTTCGTCAATAAACGGATGCGGAGATAAAACTGAGCCACCAGCAAAACCTGCTGCTGTGAGTAAAAAGATAGTTGCAAAGAAAAGTGAAACAACTCCGGTTGATGTTCCGGCAACTGTGAATGTTCCTGCAAAACAGAGCACAGAAATTAAAGAAGTAAAAACTGATGTTTCAACAGCTAAAACCGGCAGCGGGGCAGATAAGCAGGCAGTTTCCTTACAGCCGCCGGTACCTGCAGATAAAGGGAAAGAGGGAGAGACGGTAAAAACAACCTCTTCCCCGGTCGTTCAACCATCAGCGCCGGATCCCGCTGCTGAAATTGCTAAAATGGAATCTGAAACAATACCTGTTTATAATCCTCAAGGAAGGATAGATCCATTTATTCCCCTGTTTAAGGAGGAAGGACCATTAGCAGGAGATGAAAAGGAAAAGAAAGGACGTATTCCCAGAACTCCCCTGGAAATGATAGATTTAGGTCAGCTAAAATTAGTTGCGGTGATGCGTGCTCCGAGCGGGAATAAAGCTCTTGTTGAAGAAGCGTCAGGCAAAGGATATATTGTTGCAAAAGGTACTTATCTGGGAGTTAATTCCGGAAGAGTTGTTAAGATACTTAAGGATAGAATAATTATTGAAGAAAAAGTTGAAAGTATCGTTGGAAAGAGTACTATCCAAGAAAGAGAACTTAAACTTCAGAAACCTCTTGGAGAAGAATAATATGAACTATAACCAAATAAAAATGCTCGGTAGTTGTTTGGCAGCCGTTTTTCTTGCTTTTCTTGTTTTGCTGTTTACTGGATCATCTGATATTTATGCCCAGCAAAAAGATCAGAAACCGGCAGATATATCCGGTATAAACACAAAAAGTGAAATAAAAAAGGCCGAATCAATAACTGCTGAAATTACGCCAAAAACGGCAACAAAATTTGAATCTGTAGATTTTGCGAAAAAAGATAATGGCATTGCTGTAAGCATCAAGGCCGATGGTACGATCAGTAATTTTGAATCATTTACAATTAAAAGATCAAATAAGCTTCCGGCGCGCATAGTCTTTGACCTTCATAATATTACGGGTTCAGATAAGAATAAAGAACAAGCAGTATCTGCTGAAACCGAATGGGTGAGCAAAGTCCGCTACAACTCGTATACTGATAAAGTCCGGGTTGTTTTAGATACAAAAAACGAATATCTTAAAGCTTTTTCTGCCGTACCGGTTTCAGACGGGCTTTTAATTAATATCGGTTCTATCGAGTTGGCTAGAGCAAAAACAAATGCTCAACCCCAAGTCATTGCTCAGCCTGCATCGCCTCAACCAATATCTCTCCCCGATTCTTCAAAGGGGAATCCGGCTGCTAAATATGTAAAACCTGCGTGGGTTAACAAGATTGACTTTTCTAGTGAAGAGAATGGGAAATCCACATTATCTATTGGAACTACAAAACCTGTTGAATACAACATTAAAAAGATTTCGGACAGATTACTGCACCTCCAGCTGAAGAATACGAACATTTCCACTTCAAGAAAACGGCCTCTAATTACAACAAGGTTCAACAGTGCTGTCGACAGAATTATGCCTGTTCAAAAGCAGGTAATGAAGAACACATCCGTTTTTGCAATTGAGCTGAGAGAATCGGTTCCATATGTTGTTGAACAATCGGATAACTTTTTAATGGTACATTTTGAAGCTTCTTCAGTTCCTCCCAAGCCTGAAAAAGAAGCAGATCTTCCGGACTGGAAGGAAGTTCTTACCACGGTACCGGTTGAAGTATCTGAAACAGAAAAAGGAGAACCTATAAACAAACAAGGCGCAGAGGCCAAGATGCCTCTTCTAGATCCGGCAAAAAAATATACAGGAGAAAAGATAGCTCTCGATTTTTTTGATACTGATATAAAAAATGTATTTCGCATTTTGAGAGAAGTCAGCGGTAAAAATTTTGCAATAGATAAAAGTGTTACCGGGAAGGTTACGTTGTCATTAGAAAAACCGGTTCCGTGGGATCAGGTTCTTGATCTTGTACTTAAAATGAATCAGCTAGGAATGGTCCATGAAGGTGACATTGTCAGGATAGCTCCTCTTGAAGCTATTAAAAAGGAAGAAGAATTAAAGCAGGCCCAATTCATAGCTGAGCAAAAATCGAAAGAGCAGCAAAAATCACTTGAAGAGCTCGTTGTAGAATATATTCCGGTTAATTATTCCAATGCGAAGTCAGAGATATTACCGCATCTGGAGAAGATAAAATCCAAGGACAGGGGAAACATCAGTGTTGATGAGAGAACAAACCTTATAATAATTACTGATACGGCTGATATTATCAAGCAGGCAAAAGAAATTGTAAAAAAACTTGACCGGGTAACTCCACAGGTAATCATTGAAGCAAGAATAGTTGAAGCAAGCACAAATTTTTCAAGAGAAATAGGCACCAGCTGGGGATCTGGAATCGGTGTTCAACCGACAAGCCTTATAGCCGGCACATATGGAACTGTTACTTCGATTGATGACAGGGTGGGAGTCGGCCCTCAGAGAGGCAGGCAAAATATTGGTGGAACTTATGGCGTTAATACGGCTATTAATTTCCCGACATCTTCGGACGTAGCAAGTATAGGCTTTAATTTCGTAAGACTTGCCGGAACACCTCTTTTGCTGAACGCAAAACTTCAGGCAATGGAAGCTCAGGGTGAAGGCAAAATAATTTCTGCTCCCAAAATAGTTACACTTGACAATAAAGAGGCCACAATAAAGCAGGGGTTGCGTTATCCCTACAACAAGCTTGATACTTCAGGTAATACGACAACGGTATTTGAAGATGTTGATCTTGAACTGAAAGTAAAACCGCATGTCACCCCTGATGACCGGATTTCCATGGTGATCAAGATCAAAAAAAGGGACCTTGGGAACATAATAAGCGGTCAGCAATCATTTACTACAAAGGAAGCTGAAACCGAACTTCTTATCAATGACGGAGAAACTTTCGTAATTGGCGGTATCATTAAGACAACCAAGAGCTCAGGAGGTTCAGGAGTTCCAGGATTGTCTATGATTCCGATACTCGGATGGCTTTTCAAAGCCGACTCAAACACCGACAACAAGGAAGAGCTTCTTATATTCATAACCCCGAAGATCGTTCTCCTCGAGCAGCGCAACGCTTTATAAACCAATCGGTAAATCTTCGTGTTCTGCCATCCATTCCTTCACTCCCATTAAAACGGGAGTGAAGGTTCTATTTCTGCTGTTCTTTTTGTATCCGTGCAATTTCCTTTTGTGCTTCAGCAGATAGTTTGCTTCCAGGCGCAATATCAACGACTTTTTTATAATACATTATAGCCTTATTATACTCCTTTAAAGTCGAATAAGCTCCTGCAAGATCAGAGAAAAGTTCGGGAAAGCCCGGAGTATATCTCACGGCTCTTTCAAGGGAGTTAACCGCTTCATGCGGGTTCCCAATTGCAAGATAAGTAAGTCCTAATCCGCGTAAAGCAATCGGGAAATTGGGATCAATCTTTAATGCTTCCTTGTAAAACTGCTCGGCTAAAGCAAACTCTTTTTTGTTGTAATATGCCCATCCGAGATTAGACAGCGGATAGTGAGGGGTTGCATACAGAAGATCACCGGTGACTCCTTTAAAACAAATGATTGCCGAATCCCAGTTTTTCATCGCCAGATATGCCGTTCCGAGATTATTTCTGGCAGGAGCATAATCCGGTTTAAGATCAACCGCTTTTTTAAAGTGCTCGATTGCCAGAAGGAGCTGATCTTTTGCCATGTAAACAAGGCCGAGATCATTATGAAGATGAGGATCATTGGTATAGATTTTTTCGGCTTTTAAAAGTTCATTAAGAGCTGCGGTATAATCATTTTGACTCAAGTAGGCTTCCCCAACAAGCCTTTGCGCCTCTTCCTGTTTTTTTAATAATTCAATATCTGCGCATGAAGCGAGGCCGAATATTAAAAAAACAAATCCGGTAAAACAAAGCCATTTTTTATCCATCTTTTTTTCCTCTAAATGAAAAAGCTGTTCATCTTTTTTTAAGATCAAGCAGAGCGGCAATTTCCTCTGAAATCTGTTTTACAAATATATTAAAATCGTTTCCGGCCAATGGTTTCCCTGGAGCCGGAACCTTTTCCAGACCTTCAGGATGTATTAATACCGGAAAATTAATCAGTGATATGTCCGGCAGGACCTCATAGTCGGCAGGAAATCTATTTTCAAAATACATTTCCTGGAATCCTGAAAATTTAAGAGCATGTGCTGTTGAATCCAGTATAGCAGTCTCTTCTGAAGAGATCAAACCGGATGCAACCGCAACAGCAAGTCCGGCGAGACATTCACCTCCATGCGTACATGCGATATGCCCATTGCGGTTTGCCGTAATTTGCCAATCCATAATGGACTGTTCCTTTACCTCTACGAAAAAGACCCTTTCCTTGCCGGCAATCCGGTTGTATCTATCGACAAGATGGATTACCCTCGGCATTGAAACCGGGTTGCCTATCATTGCAGCCTGGGCGACACTCGGCTTGACATTTACCGGAACAAATTTGCGCTTTTTGACATCCGGATCACTGTAATAATTAAACACCGGATTGGCATGTTCTGATTGAACGCCGAATATTTTCGGTAGAACATCTATAATCCCTGTCTCATAAAATTTTATGAATCCATTTAATACCGCTGTGATGTTGCCTGCGTTTCCGATAGGAACAAATATGGCCTTATTCCTCATATCATACTCGAAATCCTGAGCAATTTCATAAGAATAAGATTCCTGCCCGAGAATTCGCCATGCATTCTTCGAATTAAGGAGAGCCACATTATATTTTTCAGATAAATTTTCCACTATCTTCATACAGTCGTCAAAAACGCCGGGGATTTCGAAAACCGATGCACCGCTTCCCAAAGGCTGGGAAAGCTGCTGAGGTGTAACTTTCTTATGCGGAAGCAAAACAGCAGACTTGATATTAGGTTCAAGATAAGAAGCATATAGAGCCGCTGACGCAGAGGTATCTCCTGTTGAAGCGCAGATTGCGAGAACATCAGAAACAAGCCTATTTTGAACCAGATAATTGATATAGCTGAAAGCGCTTGCCATTCCCCTGTCCTTGAATGATGCGCTGGGATTCTGACCGTCATTTTTAAAGAAAAACTTCACACCAGCTTTTTTCCGAAGTGAATCATTGGCCTCGATAACCGGGGTGTGCCCTTCACCGAGATATATTACCGAAGAAAGAGGGATAATCGGGCCAATAAATTCGTGGTAGCGGTATATTCCCTTCAGTGCAGGTATTTTTAACATACGGCGATAATCAAAAATCTCCCGCCATTTTTTACCCGGAATTTTTTTCAAAGAGGCAAAATTCAAATCATTAATTAACAAAACCTTGCTGCAGTCTGGGCAGGTATAAAGAAGTTTTTCTATTCCGTATTCCCTGCCACATCCGAGACAACGGTAAACCATATCTCCTTTATGCTCCGGAATTATATGCGGCCTTATATTTTTTGGGAAAGACTCGATTTTCATGGTAATATTTTTTCCAGTCCCCCCATGTAGGGTCGCAGGTTTTCGGGAATAATGACAGAACCATCTTTCTGTTGATAGTTTTCAAGAATGGCTGCAACCGTTCGCCCAACGGCCAGCCCCGATCCGTTTAAAGTATGAACAAGCTCTGTGCCTTTTTTCCCTTTTCTTTTGAATCGTATGTTACCGCGTCTTGCCTGAAAATTTTCGAAATTACTGCACGAGGAGATCTCCCTGTAAATACCCTGGGCCGGCATCCAGACTTCTATGTCATATGTTTTTGCGGCAGAAAAGCCAAGATCTCCGGTGCAGAGGCAAACAACCTTATATGAAAGTCCAAGACGTTTCAAAATGGTTTCGGCATTATTCAAAAGATCTTCGAGTTCGTCATATGAAGTTTCAGGCTTTGAAAATTTCACAAGCTCTACCTTATTGAACTGATGCTGCCTTATCAGGCCTTTAGTATCTTTCCCGTAAGAACCTGCCTCTGAACGAAAACAGGGAGTATAAGCCGTATAAAGAAGGGGAAGCATCTCTTCATCTAAAATTTCATTTTGATGAATATTTGTTACAGGTACTTCGGCTGTCGGGATAAGATAATAATCCCACCCTTCCAGCTTGAAAAGATCTTCGGCAAACTTCGGCAATTGTCCTGTACTTGTCATACTTTGCCTGTTAACAATAAATGGAGGCAAAACTTCGGTATAGCCGTGTTCAGTTGTATGTATGTCCAACATGAAATTTATCAGCGCTCTTTCGAGTTTTGCCCCAGCGCCAAAATATAGGGGAAAGCGGGCGCCTGTGATCTTTGAGGCTCTGTCAAAGTCAAATATCTTTAAATATTCTCCTAGTTCCCAGTGGCTTTTTGGTTCAAATTCAAAAGCCGGTCTTTGTCCAACTATTTTTACAGCTATATTATCTGTACTGTCCTTACCTTCCGGAACTGAACTATTTGGAATGTTTGGGAGTTCAAGAAGAATCTTATTTATCATTTCCTCATTTTTAGAAAGCTCTGAATCTAGATTTTTTATTTTAGCGGAGACATCACGCATTTCTAACACGAGGGCATTTGTATCATCGCCATTTTTTTTCAAGGCTGCAATTTGTTCCGAAACAATATTCCGTTGATGCCTCAATTCTTCGATTTCGGTAAGAATTAATCGCATCTTCGTGTCGAAATGCTTTAATCCTTCAATATCAGCAACTTTGCCCCGTTTTGCGATAGAATTTTGAACAAGATCAAGATTTTGTCTAACAAATTTGATTTCCAGCATAATTATTCCTATTTAATGTCAATTATAAGCCAAGCCAGTAAGCTATAGATAGCTTATTAGAAAATAATCAAAAGGGGACGGCAAAACAATTTTAATCATAATACTGGTTTACTTTTAACCACGTACAAGCTTTTTAGTCAATGATTTTTATAAGTTGACTTTTGTCAACTATTATGTTAATAAAATTACAAATTCTATTTTCTCAGGAGATCGTATATGGAGGAAATTCGGGGGAAAAAAGGTGAAATAATAAATAATATATCAAAAATTTTCAGCAAGCTTTCTGCTAATAATATATCGGAAAAAACGAGGAGCATAGAAAAAAGGCTGTTTGAATTTGCTAACTTTATTGAAGCAAAAACTTCTTTGCTTTATATTAATTCAGGATATGAGGTAGTTACCAAGGATATTCTTAAAAGATGTTTTGATTATAATAAAACCGTTGTTCTCCCTTCATTTAATGTCGAAATGCAAAAAATATCTTTACTGAAGGTTGATAACATCAAGACAGGTTTAAAGCGTGGAGCAAATGGTATTCTGGAACCTGATACAAGCAAGTGTAAAATGGTTCCAATCGAGTTTATTGATATAGCAATAATACCAGGATTTGCTTTTGATGAAAAAGGAGGAAGAATAGGGTCAGGAGATGGTTTATATGATAGACTGATTCCCATGCTTCCTGTTACTACAAGAAAAGTAGGGCTTGCATATGAAAGCCAGATTATCCAACATGTGCCGCTGGAATCTCACGATAAACCAGTGGACATAATCATAACGGAAAACAGAATAATCTATAAGATTTAAGCATTTAACTGGATTTAACGGCCAGATAATTATGAGCAGCATGGTTAATTTTTTCAGGATTCCAGAATTTTTTCAAATTTTTGCAGATTTGAATCTTCTCCAACCGCAATAACCGTATCTCCCGCTTCAATTTTTGTCTCAAAGGAAGGATTGAAAAGCATACTTCCGTCAGGTTTTTTTATTGCTATAATAATCAGATTGAATTTTTGCCTGATACCGGAATCTTTCAACATAATATTTATCAGGCTAGAAGATGGACCCACCGGAATCTCTTCCATTTTTATATCTTTGTTCTGTTCAGCGAAAGCAAGATCCAAAAAGCTTGTAATCGTTGGCTTCAGAATCCGCTGGGCCATACTTATGGCACCAATATCATATGGAGACACAACGTTATTGGCGCCCGCAGCTAAAAACTTGGATTTTGTATCACTCCGGCTTGCTCTGGCTGTTATATGAAGGTTCGGATTGAGCTGTCTTGCAGTCAGAACAAGAAAAACATTTTCGGCATCTGTGGCCAGTACTGCAACAAGTCCTTTTGCTGTTTTTATTCCGGCTTTTATAAGGTTCTCTTCATCTACTGCATCCCCGTGCAGATATAAAACACCATCCTCTTCCATAACAGGGATGAGATCTTTGTTGCTTTCCAAAACGATGAGGTCGAATTCTTTTTTGCCGTATAAATTTTTACAAAGCACTCTTCCGATTCGTCCGTACCCGCAAACTATATGATGGTTTTTCAGTCTTCCGATTTTTTTATCCAATCTTCTCCTCCCCAGAATAGCCCTTATTCTTCCTTCTACCATGAATTGAACCATGGCGCCTGCAACATATAAACAAAAACCAACCCCGAAAAAGATCAGCAGCATTGTAAAGATGCGACCCGCTTTGCTTACAGAATGAACTTCACCATATCCAACTGTAGCGAGAGTTATTATGGTCATGTACATTGAATCAAGAAGATCCCATCCTTCAATCATCATATACCCTGTAGTCCCCGCAATGCCTATAAAAAGTGTCAGGAGGAGTGATAATATAAGATGTTTTGTGCTGTCCATGGTTATTCCGGATAATATTTGAGATTCGGCCGATTTTCGCAAACAGTTCAATAGTTGTCTTTTTATATTCTATAAGATAAACAGATAAAAGTTTCAAGGCTTGTATTATTGACGAGCATTAATTGATTTGGTAGGAAGTGCAAACATGAATGAAACAGCATTAAAATATGAGCGCATGCGCGAAGAGATGGTAAGAAAACAGATCGAGAACCGCGGGATAACCGATCCTAGAGTCATTGCAGCCATGCTGAAGGTACCTCGCCACCTTTTTGTAAGTGATGCTCTCAGCGATCAGTCATATGGCGATTTTCCTCTTCCCATAGGTGAGCAGCAGACAATATCTCAGCCATATATTGTTGCTGAAATGACCCAGTCACTTAATCTGAATGAAGAAGACCGTGTTCTTGAAATAGGAACGGGATCCGGTTATCAGGCTGCGATTCTTGCTGAAATAGCATTTCGAGTTTATACAATAGAGAGAATACATTCGCTTTATTCCAAAGCCCGCTCTCTATTTGACAGGCTTTATTACCACAATATAGTAACGAAATATTCTGACGGTTCAATAGGCTGGGAATCTGAAAGTCCTTTTGACGCAATAATAGTTACAGCCGGTTCCCCGGATATTCCCAAAACTCTCGTAAGCCAGCTTGCAATAGGAGGACGAATGGTTATTCCTGTTGGTAACCAGCATTCCCAGGATTTGATCAAGCTTTACAGGGATGAAAAAGGTATTCATAAGACAAATCTCGGGGGTTGCAGATTTGTAAGGCTTGTAGGAGAGCATGGATGGAGAGAAGAATAAATGTTAAGGCGGATGTATGACTGGGTAATTAGATGGGCTGAAACACCCTATGGGGACTGGGCATTATTTTTTATTGCTTTTTCTGAGTCATCTTTTTTCCCCATACCTCCTGATGTTCTTCTGATAGCTCTTGGCATTGCAATACCAAAAAAATCTTTAAGATATGCTCTATTGTGCTCTGTTGGTTCTGTTTTAGGTGGTTGTTTTGGCTATCTTATCGGGTGGCAGTTCATGGCTGGATTCGGGAATAAAATCATAAACTTATATGGTTTTGGAGATAAATATGGATATATTCAGGATCTTTTCATGAAATACGATGCGTGGGCAATCGGAATAGCAGGCTTTACACCTATTCCATATAAGATCTTCACTATTGCAGCGGGTGCATTTAAAATAAATTTTCCAACATTCCTTATTGCTTCAGCTATTTCACGTTCTGCTCGTTTTTTCGCGGTAGGTGGCCTTATTTATTATTTCGGCCCCAGAATCCAGGTGTTTATCAATAAGTACTTCGATATACTTGCAGTGGCATTTACCATTCTGCTGGTTGCAGGTTTCGTAACAATCAAATATGTTTTTTAATTTTAACTGCATTTTGAATAACCGCAGGAATGACAAACAAGACATCCTTCCTGATGAGTAAGTACACTACTGCAATCCGGGCAAACACCCATTATTGAACCGCTTTCGGCAAAAGTGGAATCGGTTCTGTATTTAAGCACCCTTGCAATTGCATCGGGACATGAGAGCACCATTACTCCATTTTGCCATGAGGGAGAAGGACATCTGATTCCTGCAAGCTGTTTGATAATGGCTTCGGCCTTCACACCGGAACGTAAGGCAAGTGATATAAGACGGCCCGCCGCTTCAATTTGAGATGAGGCGCATCCTCCGGTCTTTCCCATCTGGGCAAAGACTTCGCACATTCCCTCCTCATCAGAATTTATTGTGACATATAACTTCCCGCAACCTGTTTTGATGCGTTCGGTAAAACCGACAGTGCATTCCGGTCTGGGTCTGGGAGCTATTTTGACTGACTCTCCTTTTTCGGAGCCGATATTCAGCACCTGCAGTTGACGGCTTCCGTCCCGGTAGATTGTTACTCCTTTGCAGCCGTAATTATGGGCAAGCAGATATACTTTTGCGATATCACTTTTTACGGCGCCGTAACGAAAGTTTACAGTTTTTGAAACGGCATTATCGGTATATTTCTGGAATGCAGCCTGAATCTTTATGTGCTGTTCAGGTGATATATCGTGTGATGTTACAAAAAGATCTTTTAAATGGTCAGGAACTGATTCAATATCCTGAACAGATTTTCCCTCCATTATTTCATCCATCAATTTTTTTCTGTAAATCCTTTCTGCCTTTGCTATGTCAACAAACAGGGGATTGATTTCAGAAAGTGATTTTCCATCAAGAACCTTTCTTACCTGAGCTATCGCAAATAAAGGTTCGATACCGCTTGATGTGCCTGCTATAATGCTTATTGTTCCGGTTGGCGCTATTGTAGTAGTAGTCGCATTTCGCATGTACCTGGTCTGAGGCGCATCGTAAAGACTTTCTTTGTAATATGCGAAATTACCTCTTTTTTTTCCAAGCGCTGCGGAGGCAATTTTAGATTCCTGTGAAATAAAAGACATTATTTTTTCAGCTGCCGATACAGCCTCTTCCGAATCATAAGATATCCCCAATTTAATGAGCATCTCCGCAAATCCCATTACGCCAATGCCTAATTTTCTTGTGCCTTTACTCATTTTTTCGATGCGGGATAGAGGGTATTTGTTTATTTCTATAACGTTATCAAGAAAATGAACTGCATCTTGAACAGTTTTTTTAAGGCGATTATAATTAACAGCTTTTCCGGAAACCATTCTTGAAAGATTAATGGATCCAAGCGTGCAGGATTCGTAGGGAAGAAGAGGCTGTTCGCCGCATGGGTTTGTTGCTTCTATCTCTCCAAGATGATGAGTCGGATTATCCTGATTAATTCTATCTATAAAAATAACGCCTGGTTCACCTGTAAGCCATGCCGAATGGACTATCCTGTCGAATATTTTTCTTGCAGAAATTCGCTTTACAATATTCATTGTGCGTGGATTTATTAGATCGTATTCAGAATCACTTTCCAATGCGGCCATAAAATTGTTTGTCAATGCAACAGATATGTTGAAATTGTTAAGCCGATTCTGATCATCTTTCAGCTCAATAAAAGATTCAATATCAGGGTGATCTACCCGCAAGATTCCCATGTTTGCCCCTCTGCGGGTTCCGCCCTGCTTTACGGTTTCAGTCGCGACATCAAAGACGGTCATAAAGGAAACAGGTCCGCTTGATACTCCTGCAGTTGAAAGTACTATGTCTTTTTCAGGACGTATCCTGGAAAAGGAAAAACCTGTTCCACCTCCGCTTTTATGTATAATTGCAGTATTTTTCAGAGTTTCAAATATGCTTTCCATTGAATCTTCAATCGGCAGCACAAAACAGGCTGCAAGCTGGCCAAGGCGCCGCCCTGCATTCATGAGCGTAGGAGAATTAGGCAAAAACCATAAGTTTGTCATGATTTTAAGAAATTTTTTTTCTGTTTTTTTTATGTCACATGGAGAATTAAACAGAGATTCAGCGGAGGCTACGTGTTTTGCCACTCTTTCAAACATATTTGCAGGTGTTTCAATTATATTTCCCTCCCTATCTTTTTTCAGATAACGTTTTTCAAGAACTATTATCGCATTATTTGAAAGTGGAATCTTCATAAGTGTGTTTCCAAATCTATTATGTGGCTGCTGACGGTTGATTGATAAAGATACTCGGTTTCAAAGGTTTTTAAAATACTTTTCAGTTTTATGACTTTGCAGAAGATATTAAGCCGCCAAAGATACGTATTATTTAGAATTAAAAATAAAACCGAATTTTTCTTTTAATTTGTGATTAACAATGGGAGGAACCATACCATTTATGTTTCCGCCAAACCGTGCTGCTTCCTTTATTATTGAGGAGCTGGTAAAAATCCATCTCAATCCGGTCATAAGAAAAACAGTCTGGATTTCTCTGTTAAGACGCCTGTTCATTAGTGCAAGCTGAAATTCGTATTCAAAATCGGAAACCGCGCGCATTCCGCGAAGTATGGCGTGGCTTTTCTTTTTTGCAGCATAATCGACAAGAAGTCCGCTAAAAGTGTCAATTTCAATATTATTAATTTTTTTCAGGCTTATTTTCAGCATATGAATGCGTTCTTCTACTGTAAACAGGGGATCTTTGCCGGGGTTGAGTAATATCGCGACAATTATCTTGTCGAAAAGCTTAAGCCCTCTTTCAAGAATATCGATGTGGCCGTTGGTTACAGGATCAAATGAACCGGGATAAATGGCGACTCTTTTCATTATATTAATAATCCGTCATATCTTTTCTGTTGGTTAATATTATAGTTAGTGTAGAGTATATTTTTTTTACTCATGCTGCGGTACAATAAGCCCCTTTTCCTCAACAAAGGCAAATTAAAACCATGCTTTATCGGAAAAAACTATATCATATAATTTAAAAAGGAAACAAGCGTTTTTCCATATCTTCTTTGATCTGAAAGTTTATACTCAAGGACATATTCAGGAAGAGTTTCTGTCACGGCATGCTCAATTATTATCAAAGCGTTTTTTTGAAGTAAAGGGCTTGCAGAAAGTTTTATTAAAGCGGGTTTTATCAAATCCTTATTATATGGGGGATCCATAAAAACAAGATCCACCGGAGGATACCCTTTTTTAAGAGCAATATTGTTTTTTACAATATCTGCTCTTATAATTTTAACTCTGTCTTGAAGTCTGCAAGCTGAAACATTTTTTTCGATTACTTCAAGAGAGTCTTTATCAGAATCCAGAAAGATTGCAAAAGATGCTCCCCGGCTTAAGGCTTCAATTCCAAAAGCACCGGTTCCTGCAAAAAGGTCCAGCACAACAGAGTCGGGAATACAGGGGGTAAGAATATTGAAAATACTTTCTCTTATACGGTCAGCCGTTGGCCTTATCTTGACTCCTTTGGGTGAAAAAAGCCTTTTGCCTTTTAATTCGCCACTTATTATTCTCAAACTCATCTTGTTAAAAGTATTTTAATTTTTTATGAAGATAACTTCGCCCGACATCGATCGCCTTTGCCGTTTTGGAAATATTGCCTTCATTTTCCGAAAGCTTTATTTTTATAAATTCTTTTTCGAAAGCCCTTTTTGCATCCTTTAAACGATCGAAGAGAAAAATTTTATTTAATTCATCCTCATGTTTTTCTTCAACTCCCAGCCTGTAATTGTCGGGAATATCTTTTATCTCTACTATGGTTTTTTCAATCAGAATGTCAAGTTGCTGCATAAGATTCTTTAACTCCCTGACATTGCCGGGCCATGAATAGCTGCAAAGCATTTGGAGGGCTTCCTGTGAAAGTGTTTTCTTTTCACATTTGTTTTGTTTCGCACATTCAGCAAGAAAAATATCGATCAGAATTGGAATATCTTCTTTGCGGTTTCTTAAAGGAGGAACTTCAACAGGGACCACATTAAGCCTGTAATACAGGTCTTCCCTGAAGTTTCCTTTTGCGATCTCTTTTTCAAGTGATTTATTGCTTGCTGCAATTACCCTCACATCAACATTCAAGGTTCTTCTTCCGCCTACTCTCTGGAAATTCTTTTCCTGTAAAAAACGTAATATTTTAGCTTGGGTTTTCAGACTCATATCACCTATATCATCCAGAAAAACAGTTCCATTACCGGCAATCTCAAATTTTCCCCTCTTTTTATTTGATGCCCCGGGGAAGGCTCCTTTTTCGTGTCCGAAAAGCTCACTTTCTATCAATTCCTCAGGAATAGCAGCGCAATCAACAGTAATAAAAGGTTCTTCTACGCGAGAGCTGAGCTGATATATTGTTCTGGCAACCAGCTCTTTACCTGTTCCATTTTCGCCGGTGATCAAAATCGTTGCGTCTGTTGGAGCAACTGCAGCTATCTTTTTCTTAAGTTCGATTGTCGCTGCGCTGATACCGTTTACGGAGTGTTTTTCAATAGTCTTCTTTCTGAGATATCTGTTTTCTTCTTCCAGTCTTCTAAAGTTTAAAGCATTGTTTATTGCAACTATTATCTTGTCTATTGAAAGCGGCTTTTCAATAAGATCATATGCCCCTATTTTTGTTGCTTTTACAGCTGTTTCGATGTTGCCATGGCCTGTAATTATGATAACCTGTAAATAAGGATTCCCCTTTTTGATCTGTTTTAAAGTTTCAATTCCATCAATCCCGGGCATCCATATGTCAAGAAGAACAAGATCGGGATATTCTCTGTCTATTATCTTCAATCCTTCATATCCTGTTGAGGCAGTCATAACTTCAAAACCTTCATCGGCAAGAAGTCCGCTTAAAGATTTAAGAATCGAGGGTTCATCATCAACAATCAAGATAGATGGAAACATTTGTTTTAATCCTTTTTATTTTACCGGCAGCTCAATAATAAACTTTGCTCCCCTGGGATAATTATCATGGACGCGGATAACACCTTTATGATCAGTAATAATTGTATTAACTATTGTAAGCCCAAGGCCAGACCCTGTTTTTTTTGTTGAAAAATTTGGTTCAAAAAGACGCCCTTTATCTTCTTCCGATATTCCCGCACCGTCATCCGCAACTTCTATCCTGACAACTTTTAAAGTGAAATCCTGTTCAACTTTTATAACAATGGTGCCATGATCCTTAATTGCGGCAACTGCATTATCAACCAGATTAATCATTGCCTGTTTTATTTGTTGCCGGTCAATGTTAAGCAAAATAATGTCATCCGGAATTATTGTATCAAAAACAATTTTTTCATGACCTTCCTTGAAAAGGGCTACGGTTTCTCTGATAATGGAGGGCAAATCGCAGGGGGCCGGGTTTGCAGTCGGAAATCTGGCAAATGTTGAGAATTCATTTACGAGGTTTCTTATCAAATCAACGTGGTCTATAATCATTTGCGTGCATTCATCAAATACCGGTTCATTAAGCCGGTTCGAATATTTACGTTTCAGGCGCTGGGCTGACAATTTTATGGGTGTTAAGGGATTCTTGACTTCGTGCGCTATCCGCCGGGCGACTTCACGCCATGCCGCCATTCTCTGGGCTTTTTCAAGTTCCGTCAGGTCGTCAAAGACCATGACAAGCCCCATATGTCGTCCAGTCTCATCTTTCAAGGCGTTGACATTTATAAGAAAGCTCCTGCGATTTTCTCCTATGGAAAGGCTTAAGGGTAATTCAACAGCATTATCCGGTGAAACGGAAAGGCTTATCATTATTTCATCGGCAAGACTAAGGTGCTGGTCCTTCAATAATACTTTATAATTTTTTCCAATAATATCATTTGGTTCAAGGTTAAACATCTTTTCTGCTGATTTGTTGATAGTTGTTATAAATCCTTTTGAATCAAGAGATATAACTCCTGCCGATATATTTTTTAAGACGATTTCCATATACCGGCGCCTTTCTTCAATCTCTATATTTTGCTCTCTGAGCATCCTGGCCGAAAGTTCAAGTTGTTCCCTGCCGGTTCTAAGGTCTTTCGTCATTTTGTTAAATGAGTCAACAAGGCTTCCTATTTCATCATCTGAAACTATATCGATGCTGAAACCAAGATCTCCTTCCGCAACTCGCCTGGTTCCTTCAGCAAGCTCCATTATTGGTATTGTAATAGATTTGGCAAGGTAAAAACCGAACCAGATAGCGCAAAAGAGTACAAGCAACGCAACTATAGAGAGTAATATGTAGTATGAAATCTGAATTGGTTTCTTAAAAAGTTTAATTTGCTGATATTCTTCAAATCCAAGAGAAATTGATTTCATCTTGTTGGAAAGATGGTGAGAAATAAGACTCGTTAAAGCAATATAACCTGTCGCTTCATTGGGTTTGACTCCGAAAGGAATTGTCCCGATAGTCCTGATAATCTCTCCTCTCGAAATTTTTTCTGAAATGGTTCTTATGTTTTTAGGAGACATATCTTTTTGAAAATTATCGGAGGAAAGGGCAGTAAAAGGAAAGTCTTCGAGTTCAAGAGCTAGGGCAAAAGATATGCGTTCGAAGTTCTTGTTGTACAGTTCAACCGCATGGATATTGAATGATCTTTGAACAACTCCCAAGTAATTGGAAGCAGCCTGTATTTTTTGAGGATCAAGGAGTTTTCTGGAGTTGATCTGATATGAAACTCTTTCAAGATAAAATTTGTTGTTTTCTTCAATTTGAGAATAAAAGCTTTGACCAACATCCAGTGAATTCTCAAGCGCGTTCTCAACCGGAACATTGAACCAGAATTCAATGCTGGTTGTTATAAAGTTGATTGAAAAGAAGAATAAAATTATTGTTGGTAAAAGAGTGAGAGTTCCAAATGCTATTACAAGTTTTGTACGGAGTTTTGCCCCCATAGCCTTCTTTTTTCTGTCATAAAGAAGCTTAAGCAAATTTCTGAATACAAGGAAAATCAGAAGAATCAGCAGCAATAAATTTATGTTGATCAGGATAAACATCAAGATTGTGTTTGATACTGGTATATCAGTTCCGAATTTAATAACCCTGCTTTCAATAAAG
>CAYODW010000031.1:0-823 GCA_964402865.1 uncultured Desulfonema sp.
TTGATGCTGACGGAACCTGTGAAGGGTATGAGTTAAATCTAACGTCCCTTATTTCTGAAAACGTCGGGATACCGGTTATCGCTTCCGGCGGCGCAGGCAAACCGGAACACCTTTATGATGTTCTGACAAAAGGAAAGGCTGATGCCGCGCTGATTGCCTCGATGGTCCATTACGGCACATACTCGATTTCGGGAATAAAATCCTATCTTGATAAAAACGGAGTAAAGGTAAGAAAGAGCTGGTGACTCTTTTTCCCATTCACCTCACCTTCTGTTCATCCAATCGGAATCGTTCAGGGATATTTCCCGGGAAATCTTTTTCCCGCTCTTATCAATAAAATTATAAACGTAGTTTTTATTCTCCCTGATTGACCTGTCTTTATCATTATTTATTCCCGATGCAGGCTCAAGTTCAGATGCCTGAAGCTCTCCGCCACAATCAGCGGAGAACTTTCGATCGTTGGAAATCGTCTCTTTTTTTGACTCGCTCGATTGCGGTTCCGTCTCAATACCACTGTTGCAGATATCATTTATTCTGCCCGTGATATCGTTTATTATTCTCTCTGCAATTATCCGGCCGTCCGCTTGAGAAACATGTTCGCCGTTTCTTGAAGGTAGATTTACTCCACAAAACTGTTCTTTTTTATCTTCCCCGTTACTCAACTTGTCCACATAAACCTGGATTATATGATGTATCTGATAACTTGATAATCGCATGTACTTTCCTCTCAGCCTCAGAGTCAATTGCAAAAGTCCTAAAAAGAGAAGAATTTATCATTCCCGCGAAAGTGGGAATTCAGTCTTTTCATTATGTTGTAAAAATT
>CAYODW010000031.1:833-28210 GCA_964402865.1 uncultured Desulfonema sp.
GGGAATGACGACTTTTGAAATTGGCTCCTCTGTTTAGTAATAAAATATAATTCTGTAATTCAGGTTATATAATGTTAGTACTGTAAGACGCGTAATAAATTCTTATAAACATTAGATGACTCTTAAAAGCTATTTCAGGAAGCTCCTTATAATTAAACCATTTTGCTTCTGAGGCATCATAACCCGTACACAAGATACCGCTGTAACTTTTAACAAGATAGCCGATCATTAGGACCGTATCATACTGTGAACTCGGGCTTGAAGTCACCCCAATAAGCATCTCTATCTTGCCATCAAGTCCGGTCTCTTCCTTAAGCTCCCTGAGGGCGCCTTCATCAGGATTTTCACCGAGTTCGACAAATCCACCGGGCAGGCACCAGAAGCCCTTCTTCGGTTCAACATTCCGCTTTACGAGAAGGACCCTTTCCATATCATCGATTGTTACTATGCAGGTGGCCGGAACAGGGTTTTCATAAACAGGCTCGTTGCAATGTTCACAAAAAAGACGCTGCCTGTCTTCCCACAACTTGTTCGTAAGTTTATTTCCGCAGTAGTGACAGTTTCTCTTTTTCCGCATTAATCGTCGAAATCCCCTTTCGTCCCTTTGTCCGATGTTATTGAAGCAGCACGATTCGTTATTTTTTCGTACGTCCACTCCGATGGATCTTCAAACCTACCAACCTTTGTCCCTGGATCAAAAGACCCGGCATCAAGAATTTTTTGAATAGCAAACGGCGCGGAATCCCTTCCATTAAAAACGTTTGCAATCATATTATAAACAAAATCTTCGACTCTTTTTGCCATTCTGTCCCTGATCTTTTTCGGCTGGCTCATTATTTTGTTCTCAAAAGCAAGGTTAAGCGACTTGTAGTTTCCGCCTTTCCAACCCTTTGAATCAGCATAGGCAACCATCTGTTCCCACAGATCTTCGGAAACACCCTGGCCTTTCACTTTAATAAAATAACCCTTTTCGTCAAGCATTGCATTCCCATAGTCATTGACTTCAAGCCCCCATGAAATCATCTGAAGGGCAGTCGCTACGTTTGCCTTCGTTGTTCTGGTTCTTGAAGCTATCTCTCTTAACTTGTCGGAGTTGTTTCCGGATGTGCCGTGCTGTGCTCCTGATATTTTGTATTTTTCAAGAGCATCATGGATACCAAGGGTCAAATCAACCTGAATTCCCTGGCCGCTTGCTTCTATACCATGGGTGGTCCCGTTGTTTAACGCAATCCAATCCGGAAAAATATTATGCGCATTTAATCCCTGGATCAGAAAGAGGGCTTCTTCAACCGTCGAGAGCCCGGCCTTTCCCTTGATTTCACCGACTTCGGTTTCAAGCCCGGCCCACGGCGGAATAAAAGAGCTAAGCTCAATATTTGCCAGAAGATTTTTATCATCCGGCATGTGGGACGCGTCAATAGCGATAGATGTCAGCCCTGATTCAAAAAGAGTGGGAATCTCTATTTTTGCAGCATCAACATCCTGTGCTTTTTTTATTCCATAATGATCTGCGTGAATTGCAACAGGCACTGTAATTCCGAGTTCATTACAGAGGGCATCAGTCTGCCTTGCAATATTCCAGTAATTGACCGCGCAATATGCGCTTGATCCGCCCTCCGATTTGGCGATCTCAATAATTATTGCGGAATTGGCTCTCTGAGCAGCCTGAAGAACTCCCCGAATTATAATATTGCTTCTTCCATTGGCAGCCATCGCAATAGCCTTGCCTTTGGCCATCATGGCCCTGTCTATAAATTTTCCGCTGACGATCAGGGCTCTGGAATTCGGAAATAGTTTTACAACATTAGGGGGGCGACCAGTTCTGATTGCCCTGTCAAAATCCGAAATACCGTTTGTCATACCTGGCATGGCTATATCTCCTTTATTAATCAATAAGCATAAACTTCATATTCAGTTTTTTTACCAAGAATAATATCTATTTTATTCTGCACTCCAATTCTATCATTGCTTGAAAACCATTTCTCCCAGTCTTCGATCGACTGCCACGTACTGATTACAAGGTAATCGCTCGGATTATCAATCCGTTTCAGGGTCTCACCGGAAATGTATCCGGACTGGTTATTTGCAAGAGCTCTCAGCTGTTTCAGAAGAGGAGTTAAATATTTCACCTTGTCTTCAGATACAGTTCTTTTGATAATAATTTTAATAGCCATGTTTTCCTCCCTGCATCTATAATGTTACATTTATGGGTTATATCAAACAAATGTCAGAATAAGGGTAATCAGAAAAGGGGCTGTAAGAGTAAGAACAATGCCGCTGAAAATGGAAATTATACCGTATTCTTTTCCCGTAAACTCGATAATAACCGGAAGGGTCGTATCCATTGATGTCGCTCCTCCGGATGCGATAGGAGCAAGACGCCCGAAATATCTGACGAGCAAAGGCGTCATTAGAAGAGTTGATATTTCTCTGAAAATATTTGATAAAAGGGCAAGAACGCCGAGTGTTTCACCCTCTATTCTTGTAATTACTATACTTGAGAGGCTGTAATATCCGAATCCTGAGACAACCGCTAGGGATTCTCTTAAGGTTATTCCCTTCAGCCACAGGGATAATAACGAAGATCCGAGCAGAGTGCCTAAAACTACAGATAAAGGAACCAGAAGAATCTTCACGTTTATCTTCTTTATCATTTCCCAGGCTGTATTGTTTCCCCCGATCCCGATTCCAACGAGAAACAGAAGGAGATTCAGGGCGTAAAGAGAAAACAAAGAATTGTTCATCGCGGACGGGACCAGAGAATAGAAACCACAGATGACACCGGCGGAAAAGAAAAACATTATGACAAAGCTTCCTCTCATCTTCCCTTTCTCCTGAATATGTAAACATAAACAAAATATGAGAGTAAAACGCTTCCCGAAACAGCGCCTGCTGTCAGCACAAAAGCCTGAATTCCAAGTTTTGCGATTGAGTTTATTATTATTTCATTACCCCCCACAGAAAGGCCGAGCAGGAACAGAAGAAGGCATATCGCTCCTGTGGTCACCTTGTCGGTAAACTTAATTATCCTGATTTTCCCACGCAGAAAATACCCGGCCAACATTCCTGATAACAAAAAAAATGTTATTAATACCATTCAGATCCTTTCCCCTGGGCTCTCCGCATCTGCCTTTTTGTCCCGTTTATGTTTTCCTAATCCCTCTTCATTGATTTTTCAATTTCAGAGTTGTACGATTCTGTTTCCGAAACCAGGGCTTTCATCTTTGCAGAGTATGATTTTATTTTTTCGTTATAATCCTGTATCCTCGAATTATATTGCAGCTTCTGCTGGTTTGTTTTGAGTTCACTCTTTAGCCGTTCCAATTCTTCTCTCTCTTTTTCTATGGCATTATATTCATTTTCAAGTTCAAGTTTCTTTTTTTTAAGCTCCTCTCTAGTTTTATCAGAAACATCCGTCCTGGCAGATTCTGATTTCTTATCCTGTTTTTCATCTTTTAGGTTCTGCGTAACGCCACTCTTCTCTGTCTTCTGTATTATTCCTGATTCGGCACTCCCGGAATCCGATTCATAGCCTATATATTCCTTTGCTTTTGCCCTCTGGTTCTTCGGAATTTTATTATAATCATCAGTATAGTATACCGTGCCATCAGGTCCGGTATATTTGTAAATATCGGCTGAAACAGGAATACAAAAAAACAAAACTGCAATAAACGCCAAATATTTTATTTTATCCATGAATCACTCCCCCTTTTGTGGTTTTGACCGGAAAAGCGAGCAGACACCCCAAAGTTACCATACGCAATCATAATAAACCTAAAATGTTTTCAGTTCAACAAGTTTTGATGGACTCGTAAAAAGTTTGAAATCACGTCACTCCCGTGAAAACGGGGACGGGAATGACAAAAAAGGCAATTTATGAAGTTTTATGAAGCTGCAAACAATTATTTGACAATAATAAAAAATATTGTAGAGTTTGAAAAATAATGCGACCATTTAAATTATTATATATCCTGCTTTTCCTTTTTACACTCTCTTGTATTCCAAAACCGGAAGTTGTTTATACTCCAAGAGACACGGAATCCGAGGAGGTTCTCTTTTCAAGGGCTGAAAACTTTTTCTTTTCAAAAAATCATGAAAAAGCTCTTGTAACTTATAAGGAGTATCTATCCCGTTTTCCTGACAGCAAACTTGTTCCGGCTGCATTGATGCGCATGAGCGCTATTTACGATGAACTCGGACAGAATGAAAGTGCACGAAACAGTTGTATACTCATTATCCAAAACTACCCGGGAAGCAATTTTACTCCCGATGCAATCATTAAAGTTTTGAACAGTTATTTAAACGAAGGGTTGTTTAGAGAAGTGACCTATTTTTTCAACACCCTGCCCAGCGTCAGCATTCCTGATTCTTACATTTCAAAAATATATGTTATTGTCGGAGACGCCCAGATGCATCTCAAGATCCCGGCAGATGCTGCGGCATCATATTTAATGGCCCGCACAAAAAGCTCCGATTATGATCGGGAAAGAATCGATAAAAAACTCCGGAATTCAATAGCGCAACTTGAAACCGGCAGCATCGCATCGCTTTCCGAAAACATCAAAGAAGATACTGCAAAAGGATATTTCAAATATCAGCTCGGGTTGAACTATTTTGAAAAACAGAAGTATCGCGAAGCAGCGGATGCTTTGAATGATTTTATAAAAACAATCCCGTCACATAAAAATATAAAAGAGGCTAAAAACCTTCTAAATGAAATATACAAAAAAACAGCGGTCAAACCCCATACTATAGGATGTTTGCTCCCTTTAAGTGGTAAGTTCAGCGTTTTTGGGAACCGGGCACTTAAGGGGGTGGAGCTTGCATTAACACGGTATTCACCCCAGTCCGGTTTTTCCCCGGTTAACCTTGCAATAAAAGATACTGAATCGAACCCCGAAAAGGCTGAAATTGCGGTCGATGAACTGATAAAGGAAAATGTTTCCGCAATTATTGGACCTATGGGAACTGCCGAAACAGTTTCTGCTGCAAAAAAAGCTCAGGCAGGGGGTGTTCCAATAATAGTCTTAAGCCAGAAAGAGAATGTAACAGATACTGGTGATTTTGTTTTCAGGAATTTCCTTACTCCAGGAATGCAGGTCAAGTCCCTTGTGGAATACGCCATGCACAAAAAAGGAATAAGCAGGTTTGCCGTATTATATCCGAACGAAAACTATGGAAAGACATTTACCGCCCTTTTTACATCAGAAGTTCAAGCAAATGGTGGGAAAGTATTGAGATCAGAATCGTATGATCCTGCCCTGACGGATTTTACGGATTCAATCAAAAAAATTGGCGCGTCCGACTTTGAGGCAATTTTTATCCCCGATGCCCCTGCAAAAGCAGGCCTTATTGTTCCACAGCTTGCATATCTTGATTTAAACAATATTTATCTTTTAGGCACAAACATATGGCATTCACAGAAGATGATCGATATGGCGGAAGATTTTTTAAAAGATTGGGTTATAATAACTGAAGGCTTCTTCCTTGAAAACGATTCAGAAGAAGTAAGAAAATTTGCAAACGCTTTTGAAGAAAAATACGGAGAAAAACCGGGATATATAGAAGCTGTCGGCTATGATACGGCCTTGATGCTGTTTCAGACAGTCAGTATTCCCAATGTAAGATTTCCCGATTCTGTTAAAAAAGAACTTAATAATATAACAAATTTCCAAGGACTTACAGGTATAACTTCTTTTCGCAGTTCGCGGGATGCTCAAAAAAAACTTTATATTCTTACTGTAAGCGAAGGCAGATTCGTGGAACTCATAAAATAGAGGATTCGAGGGTTCAAGTGAAAGAACCTACTTCCTCTCACGCCTTCTGCCTCATGCCTTTCGCCTCAAGCCTTGAACCCTTCTATTCACTTTAGTTTTTCAGAGACCCCTGCCCGGTTGCCTCCAGAACGCTTTGCCAGAGCTTTCCCAATGGATTTACCTGTTTCCTCTTCTCCGCTGATGCGATCATGGGAATATGAACAAAATGGTTACTCCAGTTCCCGACAATAAGCTTGGTCTTGCCGGCCATGGCGGCATGGACAGCATCTCTGCCGAGGAAGCTGCAGAAAACATGATCATTGGCATTTGCCGGAAGGCTTCTTATTATGTAGCTTGGATCTATGTATTTTAGTGATATATCAACGTTTTTGGATTTAAAATATGACGAGATAGCATTTTTTATGAATAGACCGATATCTTTTAGCTTTATATTTCCTGATGCATCAACTTCTTCCTTCTCATTCATAAGGTATTTCTGCCCGGCCCCTTCCGCTACAACAATTACAGCATGTTCCCTGAGTTTGAGACGTCCCTCCAGAGATGCAAGCAATCCATTAGGACCTTCGAGGTCAAAATCTATTTCCGGGATCAGGACAAAATTAACATCCTGCTGGGCAAGAGCAGATGTTGCTGCAATAAAACCTGAATATCTCCCCATGAGTTTAATAAGCCCTATACCGTTGGGGTAGCCGGCAGATTCGTTGTGAGCGCTTTTTATTGCCATTGTTGCAATATCAACGGCTGAGTCAAAACCAAATGATCTGGAAACAAGATAAATATCATTATCGATTGTTTTTGGAATTCCGACAACGCTTATTTTAAGTCCTCTTTCCAGTATGGCATCAGCAATTTTAATTGCGGCCTTCAGCGTTCCGTCGCCACCGATCATAAAAAGGGCGCTTATGCTCATTCTTTCAAGGCTGTCGACGATTTCATCGATCTCCTGAGGGCCTCTTGATGAACCGAGTATAGATCCTCCGATTTCGAGAATATTCAAGACAGTATCCGGTTTCAGGTCTATGACATCATGCCCGTACTTAGGAATAAATCCCTGAAGGCCATATCTTATGCCATAAATATTTCTGACACCATATCCGTAATACAGCTCCAGAACTATAGATCTGATAATATCATTCAAACCGGGACAAAGTCCGCCGCACGTTACAAGGGCGCATCTTAATTTGCTTGGATCAAAATAGATTTTTTCCCTCGGGCCGGCCATTTCAAAGGATGGCAGATTCTTTCCTTCTTTAACGAGTTTTAAAATGCGGGAAGGATTAATATCAATCAGAACCTTATCTTTATCAGAGATAAAAGCCTGCCGTTCTTTTCCTCTTTCTTTGTTATGCGCAGTAGAAGGTATTTTAGCTTCTCCAAGAGTTGGAATATCCGTGCTTATTTCATAATCATTATCATCCATGACAACCTCTTTCACTTTATCAATCTTATTTCCCGTTAAACCTGAAGCTGCCTTTACCAAGAATATCGTGAAGATGCAATATTCCCATAATCTTATTGGCGGAATCCGTGATGGGAAGAACTGTAATCTGGAATTTTTCCATCAGGTAAAGAGCGTCATAGGCTGGTGCATCGGGGTCCGCCCTTCGTGGATTTTTTGTCATGACATCTTCAGTCTTAAGTTCATATATTGGTCTGTTTTTAGCTATTGTCCGACGGATGTCTCCATCAGTTATTATACCGGTAAGCGTATTATCTTTTTTTAAAACAATAGCAGCCCCAAGCCCTCCCGAATCAACTTTACAAATAGCCTCGTACAAGCTCACTCCTTCATAAACATGTGGCAATGACTCACCGGTTATCATTATATCTTTAACCTTGCTGGAAAGGCGCTGGCCAAGAATACCTCCAGGATGAATCTTTCTGAAATCACTCGGCATGAAATGCCTTTTGTTTATCAGGACAACAGCCAGGGCATCGCCCATCGCAAGCAATGCGGTTGTGCTGGCAGTCGGAGCAAGTCCTAACGGGCAGGCTTCTTTTTCGACTCCGACATCAATAACAATATCGCTGTGCCTGGCAAGGGTAGAGTTTTTATTGCCTGTAAAGGCAATTATTTTGCATCCTATTCTGCTTATAATCGGAATAAGCACATTCAGTTCATCGGTTTCCCCGCTGTTTGATAGAGCAAGAAATATATCATCCTTACAAACACCACCAAGGTCACCATGCATGGCTTCAACAGGGTGCAGAAAAAAAGATCTTGTTCCTGTACTGTTCAAGGTGGCGACAATTTTTCTTCCAACTATGCCCGACTTACCAATTCCACCCACAATCAAACGCCCTTTCGAGCTGTAAACAAGTTCCACCATTTCAGCGAACCGGTTATCAATACGGTCTATTAATCTGAGTATCCCTTCCGCTTCAATTTTAAGAACTTCTATTGCCTCATTGATTATCATTTTTATTTCTTCCGGTATTTAAAAGTATCTGCACGCTAACCCGATATTATCAATAGTTTGTCAATTTTTCTAAAATAAATCAAGTGCTTTTTCTTCACGAGATGGATTTTTCTCTCTAATCCTCATCAAATCACCAGATCTTTAGAAATGATCCTTTTGTTTATACCTTCGTAAAAAGTCCGGGAATCTCTTTTTTGTCATTCCCGCGAAAGCTGGCACGTAGTTAAGCACCAGCGCTATCCAGTTTTTTTCAAATACTCTGGACTCCCGTTTTCACGGGAGTAACGGGATTTTTGACTTTCTACAAGTCCATCTTTTTAAATATTTTATATAAATTTTGGTTGACAAAGTGTAAAGGCTTAATTATATTGCGCGACGCATAAAAAATTTGAAAGCTTCGGAAAAAGGCTTGGAGAATTTCTCAACCAGCCTTTTTTTTTAGTTTTATTACTATGGAAAGGTGGTGAAAAGAATGGTCTGTTCAACAGTCAGAAAAAACAAGGAATGTCCCTTTATGTCAGCCAAGGGTTGTTCATACAACGGCGGAATTTGTCATGAGCTGATTGAAAAGTGCACGGGCTGCGGCCGCAGCACGGAATACTCATCAGCCTGGTACTGCTCAACCTGTCCTGATCCGTCTTTGAAATGGAAAAACGGCAATTGCAATCTTGCAACGCATATCGTAGCAACTCCTGCTGAAGCAAAGGCTAAACTCAATCCTCTTAAAGCATCCAAACGGGGAAGCCGTTAATAGGGGTAACGCTGATGGGACACAATTTATAACCCCGCTCATTTGCTTGAGCGGGGTTTTTGTGTTTTATCCGGTTCTGATTCATCTTGTAAAATTCCGTTTGCCCATGACCCCCTGTTAATGATAAAAGATATAAATGACACCTTCGTAAAAAGTCAGGATTTACCTTTTTATGTCATTCCAGCGAAAGCGGGGCATGTAGTGAAGCACCAGCGCTATCTAGTCATTTCAGCTAGTTCTGGACTCCCATTTTCACGGGAGTGACGGGATTTTGGACTTTTTATGAGTCCATCATAAATAGAATCTGTGCAATAACTTATACTCCAGAGTTAATTGCAAAAGTGATAAAAAAAGAAAAGTTTGCCATTCCCACGGAAGTGGGGCACGTAGTAAAGCACAGCGCTATCAAGTTTTTACAATAGATTGTGAGAATTTCCGGATTCCCGTTTTCACGGGAATGACGACTTTTGGAATTACCTCTCCACCCAATATTTATGTTTACGGAGCCATAAAATGCCAATTTACGAATATCACTGTGATAAATGCAGCCATGATTTTGAATCAATTGTATTTGGAAAAGAAAAACCCGTATGTCCCTCATGCAGGAGTAAAAAAGTAAGTAAGCTCATGTCTGCGTGCGGTTTTATGAGCAAAGGAACCGGTGGAGAAACGGTAAGATCTTCGGCATCTTCATCTTCTTGCGGCGGATGTTCATCATCAAGCTGTGCAGGTTGCGGCCATTGACGAAAACAAAGATCATAATAGGCACAAGAGGAAGCAAACTTGCGCTCTGGCAGGCCGACTGGGTGAAATCGGAGCTTATAAAAAGTTTTCCGGGGCTTGACGCAGATATAGTCATAATAAAAACAAAGGGAGATAAAATACTTGATGTTCCTCTCGCAAAAGTCGGAGGAAAGGGACTCTTTGTAAAGGAGATCGAGGAAGCTCTCATAGCCAATCGAATTGACATGGCTGTGCACAGCATGAAAGATATGCCCGCCGAATTGCTTGAAGGTCTTTTCATAGGGGCAATACCGGAACGCGAAAATCCCGGCGATGTTCTTATTTCCAGAAACAATTTTTTACTGTCACAGCTACCGGAAAAAGCAAAGATCGGCACAAGCAGCCTCCGCCGGATGGCACAGTTAAAAAACATAAGACCGGATCTTGTCATATTACCTCTAAGGGGAAACCTTGATACAAGGATAAGAAAACTCAATTCAGGGGAACTGGATGCCATAATACTTGCAGCCGCTGGAGTAAAAAGGCTCGGACTTGAAAATCTTATTACTGAATACCTCGACGAAAATATCATGCTTCCTGCGGTAGGTCAGGGAGCCCTTTGCATTGAAATACGAAAAGATGATCATAAAATAATGAAATTTGCAGGTTCTCTGGATCATTCTGTTACACGTGCTGTTGTAATGGGTGAACGCGCTTTTTTAAAAAGGCTTGAAGGAGGCTGTCAAATCCCTATCGCAGGTCATGGAAAAGCTGAAAATAAAATGTTTAAAATAAGCGGACTTGTCGCCGATCTTGAGGGGAAAACAATTTTAAAAGAGACGCTGTCAGGACCGCTCAATTCATCCGAAAGCATCGGAACGGCTATAGCAGAAAAGCTTCTTTCACGCGGCGCTAAAAAATTGCTTGAAAATCTGACGGCTATGCCGTCCTGATTTTGTTTTTTTTATTATTTAGAATTTATTATTTCAAAAAGAACCAGAAATACCGTCAATCCCGTGAAAACTGGAGTACAGAACCAACTAAAAATTTCTGGTTTTCCGCTTTCGCGGGAATGACAAAAAGGGCAGATTCTTAATTATTAGAGGCACATTAATCTCAACTTGCAGGAAAAATGGAAACTAATAAAAAAGGCAAAGTATATCTTGTAGGAGCAGGCCCTGGGGATCCAGGACTCATAACAATAAAGGGCAGGGAATGCATTGAGCGAGCGGATGTGGTTGTTTATGATTATCTCGCATCTCCTTCCCTTTTGAAATATGCAAAAAAAGAATCCGAAATCATTTATGTCGGAAAACAGGGCGGCGATCACACATTATCACAGGATGGCATTAATGCTCTCATAGTTGAAAAGGCTGAAAAAGGCTGTACGGTAACAAGGCTGAAAGGAGGAGATCCTTTCATTTTCGGGCGCGGAGCCGAAGAGGCTGAAGTTCTGATTGAAAACGGAATTTCATTTGAAGTGGTTCCCGGAGTCACATCAGCAATAGCAGCCCCTGCATATGCAGGAATTCCCCTGACTCACAGGTCGTTCACATCAACTGTTGCTTTCGTAACAGGCCATGAAGATCCTGGGAAGGAAGAATCCGGTATAAACTGGGAAGCTCTTGCAAAAGGAATCGGGACTATCGTTTTCCTTATGGGTGTAAAAAATCTTCCCAATATCGTAAAGCGTCTCATGAATCACGGAATGCCCTCCGATACTCCCGTTGCCCTTGTCCGCTGGGGAACAACTCCGAAGCAGAGAAGCGTTTCAGGGACACTCGGGAACATAGTTGAACTTGTCAAAACAGCCGGCCTTAAATCTCCTGCCATAATTGTTGTCGGAAACGTCGTAAAATTGAAGGAGAAGATGGACTGGTTTGAAAAAAAACCTCTTTTAGGGAAACGAATCGCCGTCACAAGAGCGAGGGAACAGGCAAGCGATCTGGTCGGCATGCTGTCTGACCTTGGAGCGGAATGTCTCGAATTTCCCACAATAAAAGTTGAGCCTCCGGATGATTTCAGCCCTCTTGATAAAGCAATTGAAAACCTTTCGACATATGACTGGCTCATATTCACCAGCGTAAACGGGGTAAGTTTCTTTTTTGAGCGACTCTTTGCAAACGGTAAGGATATGCGCTCTTTTCATAAAATTAAAACAGCCGTTATCGGACCTGCAACTTCCGACAGGCTCTTTCGTTACGGGCTAAAAAGTGACATTATTCCGGAAAATTACATGGCTGAATCTGTGGTCGATGCTTTCCGGAATGAAAACCTTAAGGGGAAAAGGATACTCCTTCCGCGCGCCGAAGAGGCAAGAGCGATACTTCCCGAAGAGCTCGCAAAAATGGGCGCCTTAGTTGATGAAATAACAGCTTACCGGACAAGAGCAGTAACCGATGAATCCACCGACCTGATTAAAGAGCTTAAAAATAAAACCATAGACCTCATAACCTTTACCAGTTCATCTACGGTACAAAACTTTGCCGCCCTTCTTCCTGCCGGTATGACTGAAGAACTTATAAAGGATGTAATTATCGCAGCAATAGGTCCGGTTACCGCCGATACCGCAAAAAAGATGGGATTTAAGGTAGATATTATCTCTGAATCCTTCACGATTCCGGGCCTGTGCGATGCAATTCTTAAACATTATTGCAAATAAAATTTATCCTTGAACCCTTGAATCCTTTCTCTCGATTAATTGGATAAAATAGCCTTTACAAGCTTGACAATATTCATATACCGAAATATATAGTTACTATTCTAATCGGAGCTTTTCATCCCTGATATAAATTTAGGAAATGGGACTGATGACAACAAGCCTCACGAGTGTAATGGAACTGCCTGAAATTAAATTGTCTGAAATTAAACTGCCAGAATTCAAACTGGTGGATCAATATAAACGCCGGCTTGATTATCTTCGTATTTCCGTTACCGACCGATGTAATATGCAATGCATATATTGCATGACCCATGAAAAGATTTCAAAACTTCCCTGCCGGGAGATTCTGCGTTACGAGGAGATATTCAGGATAGCCCGGATATTCACACACCTTGGCGTATCAAAAATCAGGATAACCGGAGGAGAGCCTCTTGTAAGGAAAGGCATTTGTGAGTTTCTGGCCGGATTGAGCAGCCTCGAAGGTCTTTCAGATCTCTCCATCACAACAAACGGCGTTTTCCTGAAAGAAAAAATAGAGAAGATCAAATCTGCAGGCATCAGGCGTTTAAATATCAGCCTTGACACCCTTAATAAAGATAAATTCAAAAAAATAACAGGCGTAGATGCTTTCGGAGAGGTATGGGAAAGCATAATGCTGGCTCTTGACATGGGATTTGATCCGATAAAAATCAATGTGGTTGCATTAACAGGGATAAACGATGACGAGCTTAATGATTTTGCAAAGCTCTCATTTTCTTATCCCTTTCAGATCAGGTTCATTGAATATATGCCCATTGGAACATCACGGATGACCTCAAGACAGATTCTTGCTCCTGAGATAAAAAACCATATAAGTTCCATAGGTCGCCTTGATCCTGTTGAAAATATATCATTTGACGGTCCTGCAAAACGTTTCAGGTTCGAAAACGCAAAAGGCGAAATCGGTTTTATAAGACCTATAAGTGAGCATTTTTGCAGCAGTTGCAACAGGCTCAGATTGACTGCAAGCGGTAATTTAAAGACCTGCCTATTATCGGAAAACGAGACGGATCTTAAAGGCCCGCTTAGAAAAGGATGCTCCGACAGTGAACTGGCCGAAATTATACTTAAGGCGGTTTACAAAAAACCTTTTGAACACCCTCTTGTTGCAAATAACGAATGTATGTTTTCGGGTTGTATGTCTGCAATAGGGGGATAGCGCAGTCTACTCACTTCTGTCTTTATATATGGGAGTTCTATTAACTGGGGTAGAGAAAAGGAGGGAAAGTCTATGAATGTAACAAGAAGAAGGTTTATCAAGATTTCCGGCGCAACTGCCGCCGGAATCGCCGTTAGCGGCATGGGGTTTGACCTGTCTCCGGTCAGAGCCCACGCACTGACGTTGAAAACCAAGGATGCAAAGGAGACAACCACGATATGCTGCTATTGCGCTGTGGGGTGCGGCGCTATCGTGCACACCGGCAAAGACAAGGGCCGCGTCATAAACATAGAAGGTGACCCGGATCATGTTATCAACCGAGGCGCACTATGTTCAAAAGGTTCCTCACTCTCGCAACTCGCCGAAAATAAAAACAGGCTTACTGAGCCGATGTACAGGGCTCCCGGTTCGAATGCATGGAAAAAGGTATCCTGGGATTGGGCTCTATCCGAAATCACAAAAAGGATAAAGGCAACAAGAGAAGCCGCTTTCACAATGAAAAATGAGAAAGGCGAAACCGTAAACCGTACGACCACTATTGCATCTGTAGGAAGCGCGGCGCTCGACAATGAAGAATGCTGGACTTATCAGGCATTGATGAGAGCTCTCGGACTTGTCTATATAGAACACCAGGCGCGTATCTGACACAGCGCAACTGTTGCGGCTCTGGCAGAGTCGTTCGGACGCGGTGCGATGACAAACCACTGGATCGATTTAAAGAACAGCGACTGCATACTTATCATGGGAAGCAATGCGGCTGAAAACCATCCCATATCATTCAAGTATGTAACAATGGCGCAGCAAAACGGCGGAAAAGTCATAAGTGTTGACCCCAGATTCACAAGGACTTCTTCAAAAGCAGACATTTATGCGCCTCTCCGTTCAGGTACTGACATCGCTTTTTTAGGAGGCATGATCAAGTATATTCTAGATAACAACCTGTACAACGAGGAATACGTTGTCAACTATACGAATGCTTCTTTCATTGTAAACAAGGATTTTGTTTTCAATGACGGACTTTTTTCAGGCTTTGATCCACAGAAAAAAAGCTATAACAAAAGCACCTGGACATTTGATAATGATGAAAACGGAGTTCCGAAAAGAGATGTAACACTGAAAGATCCACGAAGTGTTATGAATATTCTGAAAAATCATTACAGCAGGTATGATGTAAAGCTTGTTTCCAGAATAACGGGGACTTCCGAAGCGGATCTTCTCGAAATTTACAAAACATATGCCGCTACCGGAGCAAGAGGAAAAGCGGGAACAATAATGTATGCAATGGGCTGGACACAACATACGGTCGGCGTTCAGAACATACGTACAATGTCCATAATCCAGCTTCTGCTTGGCAACATGGGCGTTGCGGGAGGCGGAGTCAACGCTCTTCGCGGTGAATCCAATGTGCAGGGTTCAACAGACCATGCACTCTTGTTCCACATCCTGCCGGGTTATCTGAAAATACCATCCTCGACTATTCAGACATTGGCCGAGTATAACAAGATTTTCACTCCTGTGAGCAAGAATCCCTTAAGCGGAAACTGGTGGCAGAATTATCCCAAATATTCTGTAAGTCTCCTTAAATCATACTTCGGAGAAAATGCCACGGCAAACAACGAATTCGGCTACAGTCTGCTTCCAAAAGCGGAAGCCGGCAAGGCATATTCCTGGCTTGATATTTTCGATGACATGTATAAAGGCACTATAAAAGGATTCTTCGCCTGGGGCATGAATCCGGCATGCAGCGGATCAAATGCCGGCAAAGTGAGAAAATCCCTTGCGAAACTCGACTGGCTTGTAAATGTCAATATTTTTGACAATGAAACAGGCTCATTCTGGAAAGGCCCCGGAATGAAACCGTCAAAAATCAAAACTGAGGTCTTCATGCTTCCTGCGGCGGTTTCGGTTGAAAAAGAAGGAAGCATCACAAACAGCGGACGCTGGATGCAGTGGCGTTATGAAGGCCCGAAACCAATGGGAAACAGCAGGCCGGATGGCGACATCATAATGGAACTCGGCAATATGCTTAAGGAAGCCTATAAGAAAGACGGAGGCAAGTTCCCTGATGCAATTCTTAATCTCAAATGGGACTATATGACCAACGGCAAATATGATTCACACAAGGTGGCCAAGGAGATCAATGGCTACTTCTGTGAAGATGCTACGGTCAACAACAAGTCTTTCAAAAAGGGTGACCTTGTTCCGAATTTTACATTCCTGCAGGCTGACGGCAAAACATCTTCCGGAAACTGGCTGTATTGCGGCAGTTATACAGGCGACGGGAATATGGCCGCAAGGCGGGGACAGGAAGATGCTCCGAACAATATCGGGCTTTTCCCGAAATTTTCATGGTCATGGCCTTTAAACAGAAGAATTATTTATAACCGCGCTTCTGTTAATCTCAAGGGGCAGCCCTACGATGAAAAAAGATGGGTTGTTAAATTCGATGGGGAGATCAAAGACGGGAAATATACCACATCCAAATGGACAGGTGATGTTCCCGACGGCGGCTGGTACGTTCTCCAGAACCCGGATGGAACAGCAAGAAGCGACGGAAAGCTGGCCTTTATTATGCAAAAAGAGGGATATGCTCAGATATTCGGCCCCGGCCTGGCGGACGGACCGTTGCCGGAACATTATGAACCCCTGGAATGCCCTGTAGAAAAGAATTTCATGAGTTCACAGCGCATGAACCCGACTGCTCCGGTTTTCGGAACGGATGCGGATCTTTTTGCAACATGCGATCCTAAATATCCGTTTGTCGGCACCACATACCGCGTTTCGGAGCATTGGCAGACAGGTCTTATGACCCGCCCGCAGGCATGGCTTCTCGAACTTCAGCCGCAGGTATTTGTTGAAATGAGTGAAGAACTTGCCAAGCTGAAAGGCATTAAAAACGGAGAGCGCGTGAAAGTATCTTCGGCACGCGGATCTCTGGAATGTACCGCGGTCGTAACCAAGCGTTTCAAACCAATGAATATCGGAGACAACGTGGTTCACCAGGTTGGGATGCCTTATAACTTCGGATGGCGATGGCCCGTAAACGGAAAGGAGGAGAGCGCGAACCTTCTTACACCGTCAACAGGCGATCCCAATACCAGAATTCCTGAAACCAAGGCCTTCATGGTCAACATATTGAAAATAAAAAGGGGGTGATATAGATGAGTAAGTCGTTTTTTGTCGATACAACGGTTTGTACTGCATGCCGGGGTTGTCAGGTAGCCTGCAAACAATGGAAAAATCTCCCTGCTGAAATTACCGTCAACCGGGGGACTATTGAAAATCCCGCCGACCTCTCTTTCAACACATACAAGCTTGTCAGAATGCGGGAAGAGGTAATTGACGGCAAGTTGAAATGGCTCTTTTTTCCGGAACAATGCAGGCATTGTATTGAGCCCCCCTGTCTTGATACCGCCGGCGATAAGGCGGCAATATACAAGGACGAGGCAACAGGCGCCATTATATATACTGCAAAGACCAAGGGCCTTAACTCAAAAGAGATAATTGAGTCATGCCCGTATAATATACCCCGCAAAGGGAAAAACGGAGCTCTTGCGAAATGCGATATGTGCAATGACAGGGTGCAGAACGGCCTTCTTCCGGCCTGCGTAAAGACATGTCCGACCGGCGCCATGAATTTTGGAAACCGGGATGAGATGCTTTCGCTCGCGAACAAACGCCTGGGAGATGTTAAGAAAGTAAGCCCTGGCGCAATGCTCCTTGACGCAGATGACGTAAGAGTTATTTATCTTGTCGCCTACAAGCCCGAACTTTACTACAAATTCGCTGTTGCATCGAATTTTGAGTTCGGAATAACGAGAAAAATGGCTTTTGCAAAAATGTTCCGTCCCGTCAGGGATATTTATTCAGGCCTTATATAAGCAAAGCATATTGAAAGGTCAGGCAAAAGGGGAGAAGGCAAAATCACTTCTCCCCTTTATGTTTTACGCTGAATACAGTATCCATGTTGTTGATTATATTTTAAAGCTCTCTTTTCTCACAAAGGCACCGTGATTATTAAGGAAGATAAAATGACTGGAACTCCCGACAAGATCAAAAAAACTGCTAATGCCATAAAAAAACTGAGGCCTGCATATTCAACAATACTCGATTTCTATGAAAAGATATTTACAGCCCAGGAAAAGTCGGCTGCAAAATCGGAAATCGAAACGGCACAGCTTGCAGACGATATTATTTCAATCAAGGCAAAAGAAAAATTTCCGCTGTTCAGTCTTTCAGAATTCTCTGTTGACGTAAATTCATCCCGAAAACTTTTTAAAAAAATCTGTAAAATATTAATCAAATCCGGAAACCACATGTCTTCTGCAGCAGAAGTAATATTTGCTGCAAATGAGAATAAAATAATTGATTTTAAAGAACTTAATACCGCCCTTCTGCACGATGATGATAGTTCTTTCGGCGATATCTCGGCAAAACTCAACACCGACAGAGACGCACTTGCATTCATAACTTACAACAGCATAAAACCTTCGTTATCCATATTCGCAGAATCGGCTTCAAAATATCTTGATAAGGATATTACGTGGGGAAAAGGATACTGCCCTGTCTGCGGCAACACTCCCGTTATTTCAACTTTCGAATCCGACGGGCAACGCTTTCTTACATGCAGCTTCTGCTGGCATAAATGGCCAGTAACAAGACTGTTCTGCCCGTTTTGCGAAAACAAGGAGAGCAAGTCCCTGCACTATCTTTTTTCAGAAGATGAAAAAGAATACCGTATAGATGTGTGTGACAGGTGCAATAAATATATAAAGAATGTTGACACCAGGATTATAGACCGTTTTGTTTACCTTCCTCTTGAACAGATTGCCACGCTGCATCTTGATATAATGGCAAAAGAGAAAGGTTTTGATAGCGGAGTACCTCTTGAACTTCAGGTGTAACCGTGAAAACAGATAAGAGAAAAATAAACCCTTTCCTTCTGCTCATCTTTTTTTCATTTCTTCTTATTGCCGGCATAAACGCAGGAGAAGTGCCTGCAATGCTTGAAAAAGCAGTGAAAATATGTTTGAGCTGCATAGGAATAGGATAAAACCCATGATTAGAAAATGGATACAGGTTATTGCCACCTTCCTTAGCAACTCCTATCTTTTATTTCCGTTTACAAGAAACATTTACAAGGGAACTTTAAAATCCTTCTGCACACCAGGTCTCAATTGCTATTCCTGCCCAGCAGCAACAGGGGCCTGCCCTGTCGGCGCTCTGCAGAACTTCATGGCAACCCTGCGGCCCGGATTACAGGCCGGATATCAGCATTTAGGCTTATATGTCATAGGCGCCCTTGGTTTACTTGGAAGCCTGGCAGGCCGCATGCCATGCGGATGGCTCTGTCCTTTCGGATTTCTTCAGGAGCTTATTTACAAAATCCCGTCAGGTAAATTTGCTGTTCCGAAGGCTTTGTCATACTTCAAATATCTTGTTTTAATTCTTTTTGTTTTTCTTCTCCCGTTTTTCATCACTGATGAATACGGATACGGAATAACCTGGTTCTGCAAGTTCATATGCCCTGCCGGCACACTTGAAGCAGGCATTCCAATGCTTTTTTTGAAACCCGAGCTTCGGTCTTTAATAGGAATTCTTTTTTACAACAAATTGTTTATTCTATGCTTGTTTCTCGTCTGGATGGTTTTCAGCAGCCGCCCGTTCTGCAGGACAGCCTGTCCGCTTGGGGCAATATATTCGCTCTTCAATAAACAGAGCATTTTCAGAATGATCCATGATCCGGAAAAATGCACCCGATGCAGGGCTTGCCATAAGAACTGCCCGATGGGAGTGAAATTCTACGAAAGCCATAATGACTCCGACTGCATCAGATGCCTGAAATGCATGAATGAATCGTGCAAATTCGGAGCGATATCATACCAAATTGCAGGATCCAGAGAGTCGAGTCACCAAGAGGTCAAGGGGAAAGCAGCGGTTGGAGGTCAGTAATCAGTTATCAGTTATCACTAAAAGCCTTCAGTCTATTCTCAGATCACTTGAATCCTTGAATCCTGGAACCCTGGAATCCTTTTATTTTATTTTTTTGTTACAAGAGACGCCGAAGCTTCTACAAACTCGACAGGAGTTTTCTTCTCACCCTCATCTCTCTTTTGCTTTATCTTTACACCCCGCGTCTTTACACCTATATCAGCCGGCCTGGTTTTTATATCATAAATTCCGCTTGCGGATTCAAGATCCAGATCCCCCAGTTGTGATGATCCGGCGTAGATCGTTATGCTCTCGCTTCCGAAAGGAGGAGAAACTTCAAGGTCAAACCTGTCTTCACCTGAAGGTATCTCATACACAGTTCCTCCCCTGAAATAATTGTCTGAGCTATATGGATTAGGAAAAAGCTGAACGGTCTTGCCGGAGGCGTCTTTATATACCACTCTTGCGTAAAACGGTTTATTTCCTCTGATATAGACTTTTATCTTCTCGGAGTTTTTATATTCTTTCTTATCCGTCCATATCCTGACATTTAACGGGGAAGAAGGGTCATCAAAAGAGGCTTCTTTCCCGGCGCTATTGATTTTCTTCTCGTCAGGGAGGACCTCGGCTTTTACTTTCAGCCTGAAACATTCACCTGATGAAGGGTCTCTGTACCACCCCTTCTCGATCTCTTCAATCACCCTGACGGAAGCGTTTGAATATGCCTTTACCATATCGCTTTCCAGCACGAAGTTTTTCACTTCCGTGTTGCTTTCAAGGTATGTCAGCGTGTAATCGACAGCTTTCCGTTTTGCATCGGAGAGAGCCGCCTGCTCGGTCTCCTTTTTCGACTTGTCGTCTCCCATACAGGCTTGCCCTTCAGCCTCTGTAATGGTTGACTGCGAAGCATATAGAGCCGGTACCGCCGTCAGTATGCAAATAATTAACGCAATAACAATCCTTTTCATACTTTTCCTGTTCCGGTCTTAAACTATTCACCGTTCACTATTAACTGTTCACTATTCACTCTTTCAGCAAACTTCCTATTTTCTTATCAAGCCAAGCTTCCGATTGCTGGCCGGGTATTTTATCAATTACTTTACCATTTTTGATGAGATATAGCATCGGAATGGCGTATATGCCGTATTTGTCGGCGGCTTCCTCGCCGGCCCAGTATATCGGAAAATTGACCTTAATCCTGTCTGCTATCTTCTGCATGGCCTCAGGCCCGTCTACATCAAGGCTTATTCCGATAATTTTCAAGCCCCTATCCTTATATTTGTTGTGCAGTTTTATCAGAGAAGGTAGTTCATCACGGCACGGGCCGCACCATGAAGCCATTGCAACAACAAGAGATCTGCTCTCTTTGCTCTTCATCAGTGTATCGAGCTCGCCCGCCCCGATCTTCTTGACCACAATCCTCGCGCTTTCCTCGGCCAAAATATCTGAAGCTGAAAAAACCGCAAATAAAAAACAAACGGCAACAAACATGGCTTCCGTTTTTACGATCCGTTTATACATTCTGACTCCTGCTGTTTTCCTGAAAAATTATTATTGAAATCACTTCCGGCGAACTTGTCTAAAACAGGTCGCCGCAAATCGGCATAAAACATCTTTTTACAAAGCCGTCAGTCATAACTGAATGCTTTATATATAGTCGGCGAGCCGAGCAACGCATCAACCTTGCCTTCGAGTTCCGCCCGTTTTTCATTTGCAAACCAGCGCTGCCAGTCTTCAAGAGATTTCCAGGTGCTTATCACAAGGTATTCGTTCGGATCATCCACGTTTCGCAATGTTTCCCCCGAAATATAGCCGGGTTGGTAATAAGCCATTTCCCGAAGCTCTATAAGCATCTCGGACAACTGGGGAAGTACGGTAACTTCCATGCCTTTGGGCGCTTTTACCGCTCTGCGTATCATTAGCACTCGAATCGACATATTACATTCTCCTTCCGAGTATTAAATATTTTTTTTAAACCCGCATATACTTAAAGTCAACAACTCATCAGGAAAACCGTCAAAATTGACGGCTTCGTAAAAAGTCCGGGATTCTCTTTTTTTGTCGTTCCAGCAAAAGCGGGGCACGTAGTGAAGCACCAGCGCTATCCAGTCATTTAAACTGGTTCTGGACTCCCGTTTTCACGGAAGTGACGGGATTTTTGACTTATTACGAGTCCATCAAAATTGATTGTTTCGTAAAAACTCCAATTTCACATGGCAAAGTAAAAAGCTCATAAGATTAACCGGCCATATCTTTTAAAGTAAGCAACACGCCCGCCGCTACTGCCGATCCTATAACTCCGGCCACATTCGGCCCCATAGCATGCATGAGCAGAAAATTATCAGGGTCCGCATCCATCCCGAGCTTCTGGCTCACCCTTGCCGCCATGGGAACAGCGGATACGCCGGCCGATCCGATCAGGGGGTTTACTTTCGGACCCGGAAAGAGGTTCATGATTCTTGCCATCAGAACGCCCGAAGCCGTCCCTATTGAAAAAGCGAACACTCCGAGAAATAAGATGCCGAGTGTTGAAACGTTCAGGAATTTTTCCGTTGACATCTGAGCGCCTACTCCAAGGCCAAGAAAAACCGTCACAATATTGAGCAGGGCGTTCTGAGCCGTATTGGACAGTCTTTCAACGACTCCGCATTCTCTCATAAGGTTTCCGAACATAAAAAACCCGATAAGCGGCGCTGCGGAAGGAAGCAGAAAAACGCATAAACCGAGAACGGATAAAGGAAATATGATCTTTTCCAGTTTACCGACATATCGCATCTGTTTCATCCGGATCTTTCTCTCATCCTGAGTGGTGCAAATCCTCATTATGGGCGGCTGGATTATGGGCACTAGTGCCATGTACGAATAAGCCGCCACAGCGATGGAGCCAAGAAGATGAGGCGAAAGCCGGCTGGCAAGGAAAATAGCTGTCGGCCCGTCCGCGCCTCCTATGATGCCGATCGAAGCCGCGTCAAAAAGATCGAAATTGATCCCCGGTACGTATTTCGAAAGGAGCAGCGCTCCTATAAGCGTGGTAAAAATTCCGAACTGGGCGGCAGCGCCCAGAAGAGCTGTTTTCGGGTTGGCAAGCATGGGGCCGAAATCGGTCATTGCTCCTATTCCCATGAATATTAATAGAGGGAATACCCCGGTTTTTATCCCGATATCATAGATATAATACAATATACCACCCGGATCACTCATACCAGCAAGGGGGATATTGGTCATTATGGCTCCGAAACCTATCGGAACAAGGAGGAGCGGTTCAAACTGCCTGTGTACGGCGAGATAGAGAAGGAGAAGACCTATGCCGATCATGATCAGTCTGCCGATTCCGTCCGTCCATTTATTATCAGATGGAAAAATGAAATTTGACAGGCCGGTGGATTTGGAAAACTTGCCGACCATTTTTGTCATGGATGGAATTGATTGAATTCCCGCACCTGCCGCTTCTTCACCCGCAATTGAAGAAATACAGGTTAAATGAAGCAGAACTACGATCAATCCGAAAAATATAAAGGTGCTCTTCATAACGTCACGGCCTCTTTATCATTACCGGTCAAACCAGCACCGCTATCAGCTGGCCCGATTGCACTGTCTGGCCCTTTGTCACTTCAAGCGATTCGATAATACCGTCATCAGGAGCAACAACGGGAGTCTCCATCTTCATGGCTTCGAGAATGACCAGTGTTTCGCCTTTTTTAACGGTATCGCCGACGGCGCAGAGAATTTCGTAAACATTCCCGGGAAGCTGGGTCCTGACCTCAACCGGAGGCCTCTTCGGAGTCTCTCCGGACTTCATCTCCCTGACGGCTGCAACTTCTCCCGTCTCATCTTCCACCATAACCTGATAGACGGTTCCATCAACCGTCACCTTGAACTGGGATAGCCCGGCGGGCCTGAACGCAGCCTGCTGATTCGGATCGGCTTTTTGCCCGGATTCCACTTTATCTGTTATTTTCCGGCAGTTTACAGTCCTGTTCCCCTTCAGAAAATCAAGCCCCTTATTTCCTCCGGGAGTCGCAAGAGCACCGAGAATGAATATGTTCTCATCCGTTACAGGCAACTTTTCCATTTCCAAAATCTTTACGGCTTTGGGAATGCCTGGTTCAAGCACATCGAGCGGATCTCCGTCAAAAACAGGCATCCCCATCTGCTTTTCAGCAATCTTTACTATTTCAGGATCAGGTTTTACGGGAGTTCTGCCGAAATATCCGAGAACCATTTTGCCGTATCCATCCGTTATCTTCTTCCACGGACCCTGGGTGACATTGGCATATGCCTGCTGGAAGTAAAACTGGGAAACCGGCGTAACCGACGTGCCGAATCCGCCGCGTGCAATGCATTCCGACATCGCCTCAATCACCTTTGTATAGAGGTGGAGTGTGCCGGTGTCTCTCATCATCATGGTGTTTGCGGTCAATGCTCCTCCCGGCATCGGCGAGAGTATGACCTCGGAGGATATTTTCTGCGCCTCCGGAGGAAAGAAATAATCTTTGAGACATTCCTGCTGAACACGGTTAGCGTCAAGTATCCTCTTCACATCAATATCAATTGTATATTGTGTGCCCTTAAGCGCATGCCACATGGACAGAAGATCAGGCTGGCATGTGCCTCCGGAAAGGGGGGCACGCGCAAGGCATACACCATCACATCCGCCCTCGATTGCCGCCTTGTACTGAGTAATTCCGATTCCTGCTGTTTCATGGGTGTGCATCCATATAAGCGTATTATCCCCAAGCAGCTTTCGCGCCGCTTTTATCGTATCATAAACCTTGTTCGGGTTTGAGGTCCCTGAAGCATCCTTGAAACATATCGAATCGTAAGGAACTCCGGAATCGAGAATCTCCTTTAATGTCTTAAGGTAAAACTCAGGGTCATGGGCGCCGGAGCATCCCGGCGGAAGCTCCATCATAGTAACTACAACCTGGTGATGAAGACCCGCGTTTTTAATACGCTGTCCCGAATATACAAGGTTACGAACGTCGTTCAGTGCGTCGAAATTTCGTATATGAGTAATGCCGTGTTTTTTAAACATTTTCGCATGAAGATCGATCATATCTCTTGGCTGGGCCGACAGCGCCACCACATTAATTCCTCTTGCAAGCGTCTGGAGTTGAGCTCCGGGACCTGCGGCCTCCCTGAACCTATCCTTCATATCGAAGGCGGATTCCCCGCAATACATGAAAAGGCTCTGGAATCTCGCGCCTCCCCCTGCTTCCAGGTAATTTATGCCTGCATGGACTGCTGCCTCAACTGCAGGAAGAAAATCATCCGTCAACACCCGAGCGCCGAAAACGGATTGAAATCCGTCCCGAAAGGAAGTGTCCATGAAACTGATTTTTTTCATCATTATCAATCCTTTAAACTATGAATGAACATATTAGCCTGACCTATAAATATCTTTTTCGCCCGGCTCTGTGCGCCGAAACCGAAGCGCTTATAACCGCCATAATCTTTCGCTTATCTTCGGAAGGCGGCAATTCACGGGCTTTTCTCCTAGTCTTGAATTCATATGCGGTCGCCTCTCTTTCCGTAAAATATTTCAGTAGCCTGGCGGAAATATGGACGATCACCACCAGCAGGCCCAGAAATGAAAAAACCACCGCCATTCCCAGCAATGTGAGTTTTAATCCATCAATAATCACAGATCCCCGCTAATTATTTGCCTTTCAGCTTTCTTAGTTCCGTCACAAGAGCGCCCAGTTCAGGTCTTTTATTAATATCCCCTACAGCGGCATACCTTATGATTCCTTCCTTGTCGATCACAAACAGGGCTCTTTCAGTCACGCCGCTTGTCCTGAGAACACCATAAAGATCTGCGACCCCTCCGTGAGGCCAGAAATCGGAAAGAACCGGAAACCACAAATTCCCCATCTGGTTCGTCCACGCATAAAGGGTCGGAATATTGTCAACAGTTATTCCAAGCAGGATCGCATCGTTTTCGTCAAAAAAACTCCTCGCAAGGTTGTAACCCGGCCACTGGTCCGAACATACAGGAGTCCATGCGGCAGGAACAAACGAAAGCACCACATTCTTTTTCCCTTTATAATCATTCAGGGAAATTCTCTCTCCGGATAAGGAAGGAAGTGTAAAATCAGGAGCCGTATCACCTACCTTTACATTCAGCACACTGTCAACAGATTTTAATTCTCCCGGATTATAAATATTATTCTTGTATGCTTCTGAGAGGCCGAAAGCCGGCCCGGTTAGCAAGAGAACAACAAGTAACGAAATAATATATTTTATGTTTTTAATCATGGATAATACCTCCTCATTTATAAACCTGAAAAGCCTTTCACAATCTTCATAAATTCATCGGCATTCTCTATCCCGCCCAGCTTTGAATAGACGACCTTATGTGTTCCGTTTTTGTTAATTTTTATGGCAATAAAATACGGAGTTCTGACTTCTCCGATATCCTTGTGGATCAAAAACTCTCCGTCTGAAAACAACGGGAATTTTATACCGTACTGTTTCCTGAAAAAATCGATTTCAAAATCCGAGTTTCCCGCTCCGATACCGATCAGTTTTACTGTATCTTTCAGTTTGCCGTCGGCCGACAATTTGCTGAAAAATTCATTTGCGACAGGTGCGTCTTTCTGGCAATGGGGACAATACATGCTGAAAATCTGGACGATAACAACATTTGCCTTTATCTGAGGAACAAGAAATGTTCCTCCTCCTTTCAGGCCGAGATATTGCCGGTATGCCTCGTCCTGAGGAACGGGAAGGCTTATTTTAGGCAATGTTCCGCCCACGGAAGGCGGAGAACTCTGGCTGAAAGAAGGAAAGGCAACTATAATAACCAGTAAAATTGAAGCAAAACCTGCTAAAGCTTTTTTCATGATATACACCTCCCGTATCAATAATAGTTTTGGAATATATGCATTAATATAATGTTTGTCATATACTATATCAATCAATTTAAGGCAAAACAGAATTTGACAACGGAAATATCTATAGGATATTTAAAGACTCTATGACTCAACATAATAATCTAATGGAAATTTTCAAGTTACTGGAAAAGTCGAATTGCAGAGAGTGCAACGAACCGACATGCCTTGCATTTGCTGCCGCGGTTTTTAAAGGACAAAAGCAGCTTGATGAATGTCCCCGCCTGGATAAGGGTATAATCGAGCGCCTTGACTTGAAAAATGAAAAAAGAGCAAACCCGGAACAGAATATCGATGAAGCACTCGAACTTCTCAAAAGAAAAATATCCACCATAGATCTTGCTTCATCGGCAAAGAGGCTGGGAGGGACGTTTTCCGATAATAAACTTACGTTAAAGATTCTCGGGAAGGATTTAAGTGTTGATTCAAAAGGAAACCTTTCTTCCGATATACACATGCACCATTGGATTGTTTTCCCTGTTCTCAATTATATAACAGATGGAGCCGGAATACCGGTATCCGGGAAATGGGTTCCTCTGAGGGAACTCAAAAGCGGGCGGACATGGTACAGGCTCTTCGGGCAGAGATGCGAAAAACCCTTAAAAAAGGTCGCGGACACTTACACAGATCTTTTTGAAGATATGATCCACATCTTTAACGGGGAGAAGGTCGAAAATCATTATGAATCGGATATTTCGCTTGTTCTCCACCCGCTTCCGAAAGTCCCGATGCTTATCTGCTACTGGAAGCCTGACGAAGGTCTTGAATCGGATCTCAATCTCTTTTTTGATTCAACGGCGGAGGACAATCTTAATATCGAATCACTTTTTGCTCTCGGAACCGGCCTCACCAGGATGTTTGAAAAGATAGCCTTGAGGCACGGCATACAATAACCTTTAATTGCCTTCCCCCCTATTTAGTGTCCATCCGGAAACCGAGTTTGGACACATTTGAGTTTTCAATCCGAAAATAGGCAATTTTGGGCAAGCTCAAGGAAATCAAGGGATTGCGCGGAGACATAC
>CAYODW010000032.1:0-26702 GCA_964402865.1 uncultured Desulfonema sp.
TACTGGTACGCTGCAATGACGAAAGATGAAGTGCAACACAGCAGAATGACTTTTTGCGAAGCCGTCAGAAGCGGTTGTGATGAAATCATACACAATAGAGTGGGGTCCATACAGCCTTGAACTAGGGAATAAAACCCGGATAATGGGCGTAGTAAATGTAACTCCGGATTCATTTTCAGACGGAGGCTTTTTTTTTGACCCTGATGCGGCAGCAGATCAGGGTCAAAAGCTGACAGAGGATGGGGCGGACATCCTCGATATCGGCGGGGAATCGACCCGCCCGTTTTCCGAAGAAGTGTCCGCGGAAGAAGAAATCAGGCGTGTTGTTCCAGTTATAGAGAAGCTTTCCGAACGAGTCTCAATTCCTATCTCCATAGATACAACCAAAGCTGTTGTCGCAAGGCATGCCATTGAAGCGGGCGCTTCTATAATTAATGACACAAGCGCCTTTCGGTTTGATGATGAACTGCCTGATGTCGCTGTAAAATACGGTGTTCCTGTTATTCTGATGCATATGAAAGGAACGCCGAAAGACATGCAGGTATCCCCCGAATATGATGATCTTTTCCCGGAAATAAGAGAGTTCCTTCTTGATGCTATAAACATGGCTGTCGGAAGGGGAATAGAGAGGTCAAAAATCATTGCTGACCCCGGAATAGGATTCGGGAAAACAACTGAACATAACCTTCTCTTAATAAGGCATATTGACAAATTTAATGATCTCGATGTTCCGTTGCTTATAGGTCCTTCACGCAAAGCCTTTATCAGAAAAATTCTTAAAAATAAGGACGGAGTAGATCCGAAACCACGTGATCCTGCTGTTGAAACCGGAACACAGGCCGCTGTTGCCGCCGCCGTTTTGGCAGGCGCGCATATAGTAAGGGTGCATGATGTAGCGAATACGGTTTCAACCTTAAAAATTATTGATGCGATAAAGAAGGCGTAGATCGTAGATCGTGGATCGATCAACAAATCACGATCAACGAACCACGATCATCGATGTCCGATATTCGAAATTCGAGCAAAAGGATTACAAAAATGCTTCTAGTAATTGATGTTGGAAATACTAACATTGTAATGGGGATCTACGACGGCAGTCACCTCGTAAGGGACTGGCGGATTCGAACCGAACACAATACGACAGAAGATGAGTTCAACGTACTTGTGAGAGGACTTTTTGCGACCGGTAATATCAATCCTGAAAATATCAGCAGAACTATAATTTCATGTGTTGTTCCTCCTCTTGTAACAATCCTCGATTCCTTTTGCCGCAAGTATCTCGGGCATGCCCCCCACTGGGTGGATGCCAGATCTTATCCTGCCATGCCTATTCTTACGAGTAATCCCTCCGAGGTAGGAGCGGACAGGATAGTAAATTCCGTGGCGGCATTCGAAAAATATAAAACGAGCCTGATAGTAATTGATTTTGGGACGGCCACTACCTTTGACGCAATCTCTGAAAAAGGAGAATATCTCGGCGGCGCAATCAGTCCCGGGATAATGATAGCGGCAGAGGCCCTTTTCATAAAAGCTTCCAAGCTGCCGCGAGTTGAAATATTTGTTGCCCCAGAAATTGTTATAGGCAAGGATACGGCTCAGAGTATGAAATCGGGAATCATTTTCGGGTATGCCGGACTTGTGGACGGAATGGTCGCAAGAATGAAGAGGGAGATGGGCACAAATCCAAAAGTCATTGCAACAGGAGGTCTTTCAGCCCTCATGTTTAAAGTGGCTGCCACTATTGAAGTGATAGAGCCGGATTTGACCCTGGAGGGGCTAAGGATTATATCCTCTTCAAAGATTTAAAAAAGACCTTTCAAGAACATCCAATTTACCGCGTCATCTTTTAATCTAAGAGAGCATTAACATATCATTTTCTTGATCCCTTGAACCCTTTATTCACATGAGCCAATTTCAGAAGTACCAAGAATGACGGACTCGTAAAAAGTCTAAAAACCCGTCACTCACGTGAAAACGGGAGTCTAATCTTTTAAATATTTTGCAAAAATTTATGGATAGCGCTTGTGCTTCACTACGTGCCCCGTTTGCACGGGAATTACGGGTTTTATAATTGGCTCTTGAGTATTTCAAAGTAATAGTTTAAAGTTCTGATTATAAAATGTTTTCTGAATATTATTTAGTTTCCATCCTGAAACAAAATGTGGACACTCTTGCGTTTCCAATTCGGAAATAGGCAATTTTGGGCAAGCTCAAGGAAATCAAGGAATTGCGCGGAGACATACGCATTGTATGTCGCACAAGAAATCCCGCAGATTGACACAGAGATCGCACAAAAGGGCCATTCCCGGATGGAAACTAATTCGGAATGTGAAGGATCTACATAATGACTACAAAAAAACCGGAGCAGAACAATCCCGCCGGCAACCCAACTGAACCTGATGAGAATTTACAAAAGCAAACAGAAAAAGCGCTGCGGGAGAGCGAGGAACGCTACCGGGACCTTGTTGAAAACGCGACTGATCTTATTTGCACACACGATCTGAAAGGAACTCTGCTTTCGGTTAACGCTGCTGCAGCGAGAGATATTGGCCTCAAGGTTGAAGAAATTGTCGGGCTGTCTCTTCTCGATATGCTGCCGGAGGACCGAAGGCACGAGTTTAATGAATATATAAAGACTATTCTGCGCGACGGGACGGCAGCCGGGACCATGAAGATTGTGACTTCAAATGGGGAAGCGCGTTTCTTGGAGTATCACAACACCCTTCGTACGGAGAGCGTTGAAGAGCCTATTGTGCGCGGCATGGCACGTGATGTAACCAATGAAGTTCTGGCAAAGCGGGCTCTCAAAAAAAGCGAAAAGCGTTACCGCCAGCTTTTTGAGCGAAACCTGGCCGGAGTCTATCGTACGACAATTGATGGCAGGATTCTTGATTGCAACGACGCGTTTGCAAGGATTTATAGCTATGACTCTCGCGATGAAGCCATGCAGCATCCTGTTATGGACTTCCACATCAGCCCTGAAGCGCGACAGGAGTTTATTGCCGCGCTTCAGGCAAAAGGAATGCTTCTCGATTTCGAAAGCCGCGGGCTCCGTAAGGATGGCAGCTTGATCTGGCTGTTAGAAAATGCCAGCCTGGTTCCCGGCGAAGAGAACGGACTTGCGGAGATCGAAGGCACGCTTATTGACATCACCGAGCGTAAGCGGGCCGAGAAGGAGCTGCGCAATAGCGAAGAAATATTCCGTCAGTTCATGGATAAAAGTCCGATTTACGTGTTTTTTAAAGATGAGAATATAAGAGCAATCCGTTTAAGCAGAAATTATGAAAAAATGCTGGGGAGACCGATTGATGAATTGCTCGGCAAAAACATGTATGATCTTTTCCCCTCCGACCTTGCGAAAAGCATGGTTGAAGATGACATGCGGATATTAAATGAAGGCAAACCGATTAATGTTGAAGAAGAACTGAACGGGCGGTTTTATTCAACCATCAAATTTCCGATTTATATTGAAGGCAAGCCCCGATATCTTGCCGGTTTTACGATTGACATCACTGACCGCAAAAGAACAGAAGAAGAGCTTTTGAAGGCCGACAAACTTGAATCGGTCGGAATTCTCGCCGGGGGTATAGCCCATGATTTCAACAATATTCTTACTGCTATTATTGGAAATATTTCGCTAGCCAGGATGAATGTAAAACCCGGAAGCAAGGAATTCGATTTGTTAAACGCAGCTGAGACGGCCGCCATGAAAGCAAGCGGGCTGACGGGCCAGTTGCTGACATTTGCCAAAGGCGGCGCACCGACAAAAGAAACCATATCGATTTCAAACCTGATTAAAGAAACACCTCTCTATATGCTGAAAGGTTCAAAATCGAAATGTGAATTGTCGATAACAGGCGATCTCTGGCCGGTTGAGGCCGATGCGGGCCAGATAATCCAGGTCATCAATAATATTGTTATAAATGCGGATCAGGCGATGCCTGATAGCGGGATTATTCGGATTACGGCTGAGAATATGGTTTTGTATGAAAAAAGTGAAATGCCGCTCAAACCGGGAAGATATATACATGTATCTGTAAAAGATGAGGGCGTGGGTATAGCTGAAAACCACCTTTCAAAGATATTTGATCCTTACTTTTCGACAAAGCAGACAGGAAGCGGACTCGGGCTTGCCACAGCCTATTCTATAATCAAGAAGCACAACGGCCATATTTCAGTTGACTCCAGTCCGGGAGCCGGAACCACGTTTGATATCTACCTGCCTGCTTCAGATAAAACTGTTCCGGTATTAGAAGAAGCAGCTATCTTAACGGGCAGGGGAAAGATCCTTTTGATGGATGATGACAGGATGCTGAGAGAAATTGCAGAGGCTATGCTTGAGATACTCGGTTATGAATCGGAGTTTGCAAAAGACGGTGCTGAATCTATTGAGCTATACCGGAAGGCGAAAGAATCCGAAAAGCCTTATGATGCAGTTATTCTGGATCTTACCATACCCGGTGGTATGGGAGGAAAAGAGGCCGTAGAGAAAATACTGGAGTTGGATCCGCAATTAAAGGCAATTGTCTGCAGCGGCTACTCAGATGGTCCTGTTATGTCAAACTACCGTGAATATGGTTTTATAGGCAAGATTGCAAAGCCGTTTGATTTGAATACATTGGGCAAAGCGCTGAATGAAGTGTTGAAAGGCGGGCACGAGGCGGAAGGCAAAAATCGTGGATCGCAGATCGCAGATCGTGAATCGAACAACGAGCCACTAAAGACTATCAACGAATAACGAACCACGAACCACGAATCACGAACAACGATATTCTGCTTCAAAATGGAGATTTAATTGATGGCTACAGACAATAAGAAAAAAAAGATATTCATAAACAAATGGCTCACATTATATCTGGTACTCCTGTTTGTTGTAATAGGCGCAGGATGGTTTTTAACCGAATATCTCGGTGATAAGGCAAGGCAGGAAATACTAGAATATAACGAGTCCAGGATGTTATTGCATTCCTCCCATTTAACTGCTGAATTTGAAAAAATTGAAAAAGCAGTAAAGGCGATGTCGGGATCTCCTTGGATTGCGGCTGCTCTCGTTTCCCGGAAAGAACAGGATATTGCAAATGCCAATGCAGCTTTAGACAGGTACAATTTTAGCATGAATAGTTCTGTCAGTTATATCATGGACAGCAGCGGAAAGACTATTGCCTCCTCCAACCGCAATGATCCCGACAGCTTTGTAGGCAAATCCTATCAATTCCGCCCCTACTTCACGCAGGCGATAAAAGGGGCTTCGGGCAGGTATTTTGCCCTCGGCGCCACTTCTTTGAAAAGAGGTTTCTATGCAAGTTCTGCTGTCAGGGACGGCAAAGGCGAAATTATCGGAGTTGCAGTGATTAAGCAGGATCTTGACGTTGAAGAATCCCATCTTACAAAATACCCGTATTGCTTTGTTCTTGATCCGAACGGAATTATATTCCTGTCCGGCATGGATGAGTTGAAATTTAAGAGCCTTTGGCCGGTTAGCAGGGAAACACAGCTTGCCCTGCTTAAATCGAAACAGTTCGGTGAAAGAGAGTTTGATTCTGTTCTGCCTCGTGAAGTTAATGACGGGATGGAGGTTGCATTATACGGAGAAATCTATCTTGCTTCACGCAAGTTCATTAATTCTGAAGGCTGGTCGATTGTGCTCATGACGACAACGGAAAGGATTATTTTATACAAGCTGACCGGCATAGTTATAACCGTATTGATATGTTCACTGATAGTGGTCCTGCTTATAATTAATTACAACACTTCTATGCTGGCAGAAAAGATCAGGGAAAACGAGCAGAAATTCAGAGCTATTTTTGAACAGGCATTCCAACTGGTGGGTACAATGACTACAGACGGAATACTACTTTCAGCCAACAAAGCAGCTTTAACATTTAGCGGTGTGAAAGAAGAAGATGTGATTGGCAAACCTTTTTGGGAGGCGCCGTGGTGGTCACACTCACCGGAACTTCAGGAGAAATTGAGTCTTGCTGTAAAGAAAGCTGCCGGAGGTGAATTTGTTCGTTTCGACGCCACGCATCCGGTGCCTGACGGCAGTATCCGTTATGTCGATTTTTCTCTTCGGCCTGTGCTTGATGATGAGGGCAGGGTTATTTTCCTTGTGCCGGAAGGGCGAGACATTACCGAGCGCAGGCTGGCAGAGGCAGCTCTGCTTGAAAGCGAGAAAAAATACAGAAACATACTTGAAAATATTGAAGATGGTTACTATGAAGTTGATATTGCAGGTAATTTCACTTTTTTTAACTATGCAACGTGCAGGATACTCGGATATTCAGCAGAAGAGTTGATGGATAAGAATAACCGCGAATATGTGGATGAAGAAAATGCTAAAAAAATTTTCAAGGTCTATAATGAGGTCTATCGGACAGGAATACCTACAAGGGCATTTGACTGGGAACTTATCAGAAAAGATGGTTCAAAGTGTTTTATTGAAACGGGCGTTTCCCTGATAACGGATTCCAATAACGTTAAAACAGGATTCAGGGGAATCGCAAGAGATATAACCGAGCGAAAACGGGCTGAAGAAGAATTAGAGAATAGTTTCAAGCGGCTAAGGGCTGCATTGGGAGCAATAGTTCAAACTGTTTCGGTTACCGTTGAAACTAGAGACCCTTACACTGCGGGACATCAAAAGAGAGTAGCCGACCTCTCCCGTGCCATAGCATCTGAACTGGGTCTTGATGCAAACACGATAGACGGTGTTCGTATGGCTGGCGTGATTCATGATCTCGGTAAAATAGGCATACCGGCCGAGATATTGAGCAAGCCCACAAAGCTGACTGAAATCGAATACAGACTTATAAAAACACACCCTGTGTCAGGCTATGATATTATCAAGGATGTTGAATTTCCGTGGCCGATTGCGAATATCGTTCTGCAGCATCATGAAAGATACAATGGTTCAGGATATCCTGCTGGTCTTAAGGGTGAAGGTATTCTTCTTGAAGCGCGGATAATAGGAGTTGCGGATGTTGTTGAGGCGATAGCTTCATACAGGCCTTACCGACCCGCACAGGGCGAGGAAATAGCTCTTGATGAAATAATTAGGAACAGGGGGATTCTCTATGATCCGGCCGTTGTGGACGCCTGTCTGCGTCTGTTCCGGGAAAAGGGGTATAAGTTTTAATGAGGCATGAGGCGAAAGCCGAAGATCGTGAATAGTGGATCGTGGATCGCAGATCGTGAATCGTGGATCGAATCCGCCGCAAAGATTGGCGGATGTGCCACATTGGCGGACCTTCGGCGAACAACGAACAACGAGTCATGAACCACGAGCGACTATGTCCGAAATTCGAAAAGGGAGGTTATATGAAAAATACTGTAAGAATCACGGCATTGATCATAATATCCTGCATCATAATATTCGGCTGCAGTGAATCACAGCCTCCGAAAGCCCCGGATGAAGTTAAGCTCCAGTTGAAATGGCATCACCAGGCCCAGTTTGCCGGGTTTTATATGGCACAGGAGAAGGGCTACTATGCCGCTGAGAATATAAAAGTCACATTCCTTGAGGGTGGTCCGAACGTAGATATTGCGGAAAAATTGATTTCGGGAAGAGCCGGTTTCGGTATCTTGGCACCTGAAGTGATTTTGATAAACCGCAGCAGAGGAGTGCCTTTTACATCCATTGCCACAATATTCAGAAGGAGCCCTACGGTTTTTGTGGCAAAATATGATTCCGGTATTATTCGCCCGTCAGATTTTACAGGCAAAACAGTTTCTGTGAGCAGTATAGGTTTTTCAGAGTCGGAGACTCAATTCAAGGCAATGATGAAAAAACTGGGAGTCGATCTTTCTAAAGTCAAAGTTACACTCCATGATGCAACCTATGAAAACATTTACAGTAATGAAGCCGATGTTTCGGCAGCCTATTCTATATCCGGAGTGATAAGAATGAGGAAAAAGGGCCTTAAACTGAATCTCATATGGCCGGAGGACTATGGCATCAATTTTTATTCGGACACTCTCGTTACAACAGAAAAATTGATTTCAGAAAATCCGGATCTGGTCAAAAGATTCACGCGAGCTTCTTTGAAAGGCTGGCAGGATTCAATCGGGGATTACAGGCAGGCCGTGAATGTTACTTTGAAATATGCCGGTGATAAAGATTCTGATATACAAACAGCTATGATGGAAGCAATGCTCCCGCTTGTGCACACAGGGGAAGACCATATAGGATGGATGAAACCTGATGTCTGGAATGAGATGTATGAAACACTCCTGGAGCAGGGTCTGCTTGAAAAGCCTTTTGATATTAATAAGGGATATACAATTAAATTTATAGAGGAAATCTACGGAGGGAAAGTCAGATGAAACTTACATACAGGCTGACAATTCTCTTCTTTATAATGGCTATTCCCCCTACGGCGATTGTAGGATACATAGGTTACGATATTGGAAAGCAAACTATCATCAGGGAAACAGAAGAACATCTCATCAGTATCAACATCTCAAAGAGCAGGGAACTTTACAGATGGATTCAAAACTGCAAAAGCAGCATAGAAGAACTGGCCCAGAGACCACAGGTTGTTCAATACGCTACTGTAATGGCTACGTCCCATGAGATTCAGGTTTCATCATATCGGGAAGCTCATAAAAACATTATCAAGGATCACTTAAATCCCCGCCTGAAATACGGAATTTTCACAGAGCTGTTTGTAATGTGTTCTCCGATAGGACATATATCCGCTTCAACTGATCCGAGGCAGGATGGAAAATACAGGAATACACGCAGATATTTTATAGATGGTCAAAGTCGCACATATGTTGAGGGGAGTTTTTATTCGCCCACGCATGAGCAGCCTTCAATGATAGTGAGTACGCCCGTTAAGGATAAAAATGGATATACGGTTGCTGTTCTTGCAGGTCGTCTGAATCTCAATGAGCTTTCTGATATCATGAAACTGCAAAGCGGCAAAAGCCAAACTCTCGATACATATCTTGTTAACAGTTTTAATTTTTTTGTTTCAGAGCCAAGGTTCGGGAAAGATTATATCCTGAAAAAAACGGTTCACACAGAGGCAACAAAGGCGGGGCTTTCGGGAAAAGAAGGAATCGATTCCTACAATAATTATCTTGAAGTACCCGTTATCGGAGCTTACAAATGGCTGCCTGAATTCAGGATGTGCATAATCACTGAAATAGACCAGTCCGAGGCTTTTGCTACTATTGTGCGTCTTGGATGGATAGCTGCCGGAAGCAGCATTGCCATTTGTGTTATGGCAGCCTTTCTTAGTGTGTTCTTTGCGCGTACGATAAGTCTGCCGCTGCGAAATCTGTCTGCTGGAGCCGAAGAGATCGGCAGTGGTAACCTGGAATATAAGGTTGGAACATCGGCAAAGGATGAAATCGGCGAGCTTTCGAGAGCATTCGACAGGATGACTGAGGAACTTAAAAAAACAACTGTTTCGCGCGATGAATTTTTAAAGGAAAGAGATTTTTCGGATTCGGTAATAAACAGCATGCCCGGAGTTTTCTACCTTATAGATGAAAACGGGTGTTTCCTTCGCTGGAATAAAAATTTCGAGAAGGTTACAGAATACTTGCCCGAAGAAATTTCTAAAATGAGCCCTCTGTACCTTTTTGCGGGAGAAGACAGACAGCTAATAGAAAGTAGCATTCGGGATGTCTTCATCAAAGGGGAAGAAACTGCTGAGGCCAGTTTTATTACAAAGAGTGGGCGCATAATTCCGTATTACTTCAATGGAATACGGATTATAATTGGCGGGAAACCATTGCTGGTTGGAGTGGGGATCGACATAACATCAAGGAAACTGAACGAAGAGGCTCTGATTTCTCTATCGGTCAGGCAGGAGGCGCTTCTTTCGGCTATTCCTGATATAATAATGGAAGTTGACAGTAATAAAATCTATACCTGGGCAAATCAGCCGGGCATCGAATTTTTCGGGAAGGATGTTATCGGTAAGGAGGCCGCTTATTATTTTGATGGCGAGCAAAATACTTACGGTCAGGTTAAACCACTTTTCAACGGTAACGAAAACGTAACCTATGTTGAAAGCCGGCAGAGGCGGAAAGACGGTGAAAAGAGGTTACTTGCCTGGTGGTGCCGTGTTCTCAAAGATAAAGACGGCAATGTAACAGGCGCTCTTTCAACAGCGCGCGACATTACGGATCTCAAGATAGCTGAGGAATTGGTCAAACAGTCAGAGCATCGTTATCGCATCTTGTTTGATGAGGCCCCGGCTATGTATGTAATTACACGCAATCAGGAAGGCGCTCCCCTTATAGACGACTGCAATGCCCTGTTTTTGAGCGTTCTCGGTTATACTTATGATGAAGTGATTGGACGGCCTCTGGCCGATTTTTATACTCCTGAATCCTGCAAAAAATTGCTTGAGAACGGAGGTTACCAGCGCGCTATGTCAGGCAGCTTCGGAAAAGAAGAGCGTGAGCTGGTTACGAGTGACGGCCGCGTAATTGAGACATTGCTTAACGCAGTCCCCGAATCGGACAAAGCGGACAAAGATGGAAAAGTTACAGGCACAAGGGCAATGTTCGTGGATATAACCGCACTCAAGCAGGCCGAAAAGGCAAGACGTGAAAGCGAAGAGCAATATCGAATACTGGCGGAGACGGCGCAGGACATTATTCTGACTCACGATATGGAAGGGCGCATTACATATGTAAACAATGCCGGACTGCAAAAAACCGGCTACTCGGCGGAAGAGGTGCTGAGAACGCCTATAACCCGCTTCATTCCCGTCGAATATATGGATACCATGAGCAAACGGCAGTCCCTGCGCCAGGCCGATGATGGGCAAATATACCTGTATGAAATTGAGTTCGTTAATCGTTTGGGTGAACGAACTCCTATGGAGATATGTTCCGCGCCGGTCCGGCGTGAAGGAAGAATCGGAGAAATTCTGATCATGGCGCGTGATATCACCGACAGGAAGCTTGCGGAAGATAAAATAAGAAAGCTAAATGAAGAACTTGAACAGAGAGTGAAAGAACGCACCGCCCAGCTTGAGGCTGCAAACAAAGAGCTTGAGTCTTTCAGTTATTCCGTATCGCATGACCTGAGAGGACCTCTGCAGCACATAACCGGGTTTGCGGAACTGCTGAACAAACGGGCGGCCGAATCCCTTGATGATAAGAACAAGCACTATTTGAAGGTTATTACCGATTCGACAATCAGGATGGGAAAGCTGATCGATGACCTTCTTTCCTTTTCACGGATGGGCCGGATGGATATGATGAAAAGGAAGACGAATCTCGTCAGTCTCGTGAAGGAAATATTAATAGACTTTCAGGCTGACGCAAGGGGCAGGAATATCGACTGGAAGGTTGGCCCGCTTCCTGAGATTTACGGGGATTCCGCCATGCTCCGGCAGGTTCTTATTAATCTTATTTCAAATGCTTTTAAGTACACAAAAAACTGCGACAAAGCGAAAATTGAGATCGGAAGCACCAGCGGCGAAAAGGGTGAAGTATGCATTTATGTGAAAGACAACGGAACCGGTTTTGATATGAAATATGTAGATAAACTCTTCGGCCTGTTTCAGCGGCTTCACCGGACCGAGGATTATGAAGGCACCGGAGTCGGTCTTGCCAATGTTCAGAGAATCATTCATCGGCACGGCGGCAAAGTTTGGGCTGAAGGGAAAGTCGGGGAAGGGGCGACTTTCTATTTTACGCTGAAAAGTGAATAGACTAAAGGCTTGAGGCGAGAGGCGTTATTCGTGGCTCGTGGATCTTACATCGTGGATCGTGGATAGAATCCGCCACACAGATTGGCGGACGTGCCATATTGGCGGACCTTCGGCGAACAACGAATAACGAATCACGAATCACGAACAACGAACGACGAAGTTCGAAATTCGGCTTTTTAAGATGGAGAAACATAAATGAAGCGCATCTTTATTCTTATTGCAGTGTTCTGGACGGTTCTTATTGTGATGCTGGTCGGATGGAGTTACCGGCAAGCGTACTCTACCGCTCTTGATATTGCAGTTGCAGGAGCTCATGAAACTTTTAATCGGGACCTGGTTTACCGTCGGTGGGCGGCCAATCATGGCGGCGTGTATGTTCCGATAACTCCGGAGATGCAACCCAATCCCTATCTTGTCAATATCCCTGAAAGAGATATAGCAACTTCTTCCGGAAAGAAGCTGACGATGGTGAATCCGGCTTACATGACACGTCAGGTTCATGAACTTGGCAAGGAGCAGTATGGTCTTCGGGGACACATCACAAGTCTGAAGCCCTTAAGGCCGGAAAATGCTCCTGATGAATGGGAGAAAAATGCTCTGCTGGCCTTTGAACAAGGAGAGAAGGAGGTATTGTCTATTGAGCCGCCTGATAAAAAGACTTTTTTCCGTTTCATGCGCCCTTTAATCGTCGAGCCTGCATGTTTGAAGTGCCATGCCGTGCAGGGCTATAAAGCAGGTGAAATTAGGGGCGGAATCAGCATTTCTGTGCCCTGGGGCCCTTTTAAGCAGGCGTTGCGTTCACAATTGCGAACAAACTTTTTTACTTATGGCGTGATATGGGCGGTGGGACTTCTTGGTTTATGGTTAGGCTGGAATCAGATTAGCAGGCATCTGTCCGAGCGCAAAAAGATAGAAGAGGAAATTCATGCCCTTTCGATTACGGATCAGCTCACCGGCCTGAATAACAGAAGAGGCTTTTTATCTCTTGGAGAGCAGCAGTTGAAGTTGGCGAACAGGGATAAAAGAGGTATGGCGCTCTTTTTTGCCGACCTGGACGGTTTGAAACAGATTAACGATATGTTCGGGCATGAAGAGGGAGATAAGGCGATTGTTGAAGCGGCGAATGTTCTGAAGGAGACTTTCAGAGCGTCGGATATAATTGCCCGTTTGGGCGGTGATGAATTTGCCGTCCTGGCAATAAATACCGGCAAGACTGATTCCGCTATATTTTCAGCAAGGCTGGAGCAATTCTTGGATGCCCGGAACAATCAGGAAAAGCGCAGTTATGAACTTTCAATCAGCATGGGATTTTGTTGTTATGATCCTGAAAATCCAATCACCATTGACGAACTGATGGCCCGTGCGGATAAACTGATGTATCAGGAAAAGCAGAAAAGGCGAGAGAAGGTATAAGGCGTGAGGCGTGGATCGTAGATAGTGGATCTTGAATCGTAGATCGCAGATCGCAGATCGTGGATCGAACAACGAATCACGAATAACAAATCACGAACCCTCGAATACTTCTATTTCTTTTATGTGTTGAAAAAGCCGGATTTTGGGAATAGCGTAGATAATAGATCGGACGACGAATCACGGACGACGAATCACGAACGATGGAATTCGAAAAAGGAGAATTATTATGGTTGCGATTAATAAAATACTGCTGGTCGAAGATAATCCTAATGATGTTGAACTTACAATGGAAGCGCTTGCGGAAAATAATATTGCAAATGCCGTTGATGTGGCAAGGGACGGTGAAGAGGCGCTTGATTATCTTTACCGCAAGAGAAGTTTTTCATCACGCCCCGCAGGCAATCCGGGCGTAATACTTCTTGATCTGAAGCTGCCGAAGGTTGACGGGCTTGAGGTGCTGAAGGCGGTCAGGAGCAGTGACGAGTTGAAAATGATACCGGTAGTCATCCTAACATCATCGTGTGAAGAAAGCGACCTTATTGAAGGCTACAGACTTGGAGTGAATGCCTATGTTGTAAAGCCTGTTGATTTTAATGAATTTGTGAAAGCGATAAGGACGCTTGGATTATTCTGGGCAATTATAAATGAGCCGCCGCCGGAATGTGGAATTAGGGGCAAGGCGTAAGGCGTGAGGGAAAAGGCGGAAGGCGAGAGGTGGTAGGCTTTTTCACTTGAACCCTCGAATCCTTGGCCCCTTGAATCCTTTTTCCCATTCGATATTCAATATTCGAGTTATTCGCCACTCTCTGCAGGGAGAAAATTATGAAAGAGAAGCTGAAAATTCTCAATCTCGAAGACAATCCTAACGACTCTGATCTTATTAAAGAGTTGCTAGAAGACGGGGGTATTGAGTGCGAAATAACACGCATCGAAACGGAGAAAGATTTTCTGGATGCGTGCGATAGATGCGATTTTGATATAGTACTTGCCGATTTCAATCTTCCGTATTATGACGGGCTATCCGCACTGACGATTGCGCGGGAAAAATGTCCTGATCTGCCTTTTATATTTGTTTCGGGGAAAATGGGAGAGGAGGTTGCCATTGAGTCACTTAAAAGCGGCGCAACCGATTATATCCTTAAGAATAATTTCAAGCGCCTTGTACCCTCCGTGCGGAGGGCATTGAAGGAAGCCAAATTGATAATTGAACGCAAGCAAAAGAATGAGGAAATGTACCGGATGAATGCATTCCTGGACTCGGTTATCGAGAATATCCCGAACATGCTTTTTCTTAAGGATGCCAAGGATCTTAAGTTCATACGATTCAATCGGGCGGGCGAAAAACTTATCGGTTATTCAAGAGACGAATTTTTGGGAAAATGCGATTACGATTTCTTCCCGAAGGATCAGGCTGACTTTTTCACGGAGAAGGACAGGGAGGTTTTGCGTTTGAAAAGTGTTGTGGATATCCCGGAAGAACCCTTGCAGACCCGCGACAAGGGTGAGCGTATATTGCATACCAAGAAAGTGCCGATTCTGGGCGCGAACGGAGAATCCGAATATTTACTGGGGATCTCAGAGGATATTACTGAGCGCAAACAAAAAGAAGATGCACTGCGTAGATCCATAAGCGGAATCATACAGGCCATGGCTCTTACAGTGGAAACAAGGGATCCCTATACTTCCGGACATCAGATCAGAGTCGCCAAACTGGCAAATATGATAGCAATAGAGATGAATATTTCTCAGGATCAGGCGGAAGGAATTAAGATGGCTGCGGCAATCCATGATATCGGCAAGATATCTGTGCCCGCTGAAATTTTAAGCAAACCTTCAAAATTAAGCGATATAGAATTCCAGCTTATACAAATTCATTCTGAGGCCGGCTATAACATAGTAAAAGATATCGAATTCCCCTGGCCTATTGCCGATATGATCGTTCAGCACCATGAGCGGATTGACGGTTCGGGATACCCGAAAGGCCTTAAAGGTGGAGAAATTCTGCTGGATGCCAGAATACTGGCTGTAGCCGATGTAGTCGAAGCGATTGCCTCTCACCGACCATATCGTCCAGCCTACGGTATCGATACCGCCCTTAAAGAGATTTCAGACAAGAAGGGTATCCTTTATGATGCCGCGGTTGTCGATGCCTGCCTTAGGCTCTTTAAATATAAAGAGTTTAAGTTTGAATGAGGCGTGAGGCATGAGGCGAGAGGCGAGAGAAGGCAAGAGGCAGGAGGCATGAGGTGACGAATAAAATCAAAAGTTATCAGGATTTGTTGATATGGCAAAGAAGCATGGAATTGGTTGAATCACTCTATAGAATAACCTCACAACTTCCTGAGAAAGAACGATTTGGTTTGATTTCTCAAATGCGCCGGGCTGCTGTATCAGCGCCTTCAAATATTGCGGAAGGTTTCGGCAGGCAAGCAAGTGGTGAGTATAGACATCACTTATCTATTGCGCGTGGTTCTCTGCTGGAGTTGGAAACCCATATAATTATCTGCCAAAGACTAGGATTTCTTAAAACTGATGTAACCAATCCCCTGTTATCTGAAATTACAGAAATAAGTAAAATGCTTGCAACATTAACCTCAAAGCTTCGATAACTCATGCCTTCCGCCTTCAGCCTCACACCTTCAGCCTCAAGCCTCACGCCTCATGTCTCATGCCTTGTGCCTTCCGCCTCTCACCCCTCGCCTTTAATTGAAAACATTCAGGAGCTGAAAGAAGCGGTAAAATGTATTGAAACGGAAAAAAAAGTCGGCTTCGACCTTGAAGCGGATTCGATGTACCATTTTTCGGAAAAAGTCTGCCTTCTCCAGGTTGCCTCAAAAAAAACCGCCTTTGCCATTGATACCGTTAAGCTTAAGGATTTGTCTCTGTTAAAGCCTCTTTTTTTAAACAGGAATATAGTAAAGGTATTTCACGGCGCCGATTATGATGTGCGGTCTCTTTTCAGGGACTTTAGCATAGAAATAAAGAATCTTTTTGACACCGAACTGGCATCCCGTTTTCTCGGGATAAAGGAGACGGGGCTTGAAGCAGTATTAAGAGATCGGTTCAATGTAAAACTTGAAAAGAAGTATCAGAAAAAAGACTGGTCCGAAAGGCCTCTCTCCCCGGAGATGCTGAACTACGCTCTAAATGATGTCCGCCATCTTGTTTCTCTTTCTGAAATTCTTGAAAAAGAGCTTGACGATGCCGGGCGTCTGACCTGGGTCATGGAAGAGTGTGAAATATTGTGCAGGGTCAGGCAGCTCGAGGATAACGGTGATCCGCTCTTTTTAAAATTCAAAGGCGCCGGAAAGCTGAAAGCCGATACTCTTGCGGTTCTCGAAGCGCTTCTGAGATTCCGGATGGAGACGGCTCAAAAAAAAGACAGACCGCCGTTTAAGATCATGGGGAATAATTCTATCCTGAAACTTGCCGAAACAAAACCCGACAGTTTGAAAAAAATCATGAATACCGGCGCCCTCTCTCAAAGACAGGTGGAAATATACGGCAAAGATTTGGTCGGGATTATAACCAGGGCTGTAAAGATACCTGTAAATAAGCTTCCGGTTTATCCGAGGAAAAAAGTTTTTGCTGTTTCAGAGCCGGCGTCAAGAAGAATTGAGGCGCTTAAGATCTGGAGAGACAAAAAGGCGGTTAAACTCAATATCGATCCGGGACTTTTATTGAAAAAGTCGCTTATAAGCGCGATCGGGGTACAAAATCCTGATGATCCTGCCGGTCTGTTAGCGATAAAAGATATGAAAAACTGGCAGAAAAGAGAATTCGGGGATGAAATTCTCAGGGCTTTGAGACGAAAGAAATAACAGAACACCTTAAGGCAGATTAATGTTGACATAAAAAAAGAACTTTCCTATATTTCCCCCGCTGGAAAACAATCTATTAATAAAGGGTATATATTCAAAAACCCTTTTATGAAAAGCATATAAAAAAAATAAAGGAGGTGGAATCTGGAAGGACGTTAGTCTTTTGCAGGAATGATTAGTTTTAAGCATGCTCAATAATCAATAATTAAGGAGGGGGTTTAATGAGTGCAACTATACTTTTTGCATTAGGATGCGGGTTATTAGGTGTTATATACGCCATAATGACCGGAATATGGGTATCGAAGCAGGATGCCGGAAGTGCGAAAATGCAGGAGATATCCAATGCGGTTAAAGAGGGCGCATACGCCTTCCTTGCCCGCGAATATAAAACCGTAGCCGTTGTTGCGGTGATACTGGTTGTCCTTATCCTGGCATTCGGCCTTGGCGTGTGGACAGCAATTGGTTTTGTCATCGGCACAGTCGGTTCGGCGCTTGCAGGATTTGTTGGTATGTGGGTCACCGTAAGGGCAAATGTACGCACCACACAGGCTGCGAGCAAAGGCCTCCAGGCTGCTCTCGGGCTTGCTTTCAAGGGCGGCTCGGTGACGGGTGTTATGGTCGTTGGCCTCGGAATCATCGGCCTTGCCGGTTTTTATTTCATAGCAAAACAGGCTGCTCCTGATCAGGCGTTCCACGCTCTGGTCGGTCTTGGTTTTGGATGCTCACTCATGAGCGTGTTTGCCCGTATCGCAGGCGGTATCTACACGAAGGCCGCGGATGTCGGCGCTGACCTTGTTGGAAAAGTCGAAGCAGGAATTCCTGAAGATGATCCCAGGAACCCTGCGGTTATAGCAGACAACGTGGGCGACAATGTAGGCGACTGCGCCGGTATGGCTGCAGACCTTTATGAAACATACACGGTTACACTCGTTGCGGCAATGCTGCTTGCCAAAACAGTTTTCGGCGCCGGAAGCCCATGGGTGGAATTTCCGCTGCTCCTCGGCGGAATTTCTATTATCGCTTCCATTATCGGAACATTCGCAGTAAAGCTAGGCAAGAACCAGTACATCATGGGCGCCCTTTACAAGGGGCTTGCAGTCGCAGGTATTCTTGCTGCAGTAGCATTTTATATCGTGACCGGCTTCTTCCTGAAAGGCCTTTCGGCTGAGTCGATGACTTCTCATCCGTCTTTCACACAGATGAACGTTTTCCTCATGGCTCTTATCGGTCTTGCATTGACAGGCCTTATCGTTGGAATAACCGAGTATTTTACAGCCAAGGAATACGCCCCGGTTAAACACATCGCAAAAGCCAGTCTGACAGGTCACGGCACAAATGTTATTGCCGGTCTTGCGGTCAGCATGAAGTCAACCGCTGCGCCTGTTATAGTTATCGTAGCATCAATTCTAGGCGCTTATGCATTAGGCGGAGGATTTTCCGGTGATGCGTCAGGCGGTCTTTTTGCCATCGCATTGTCCGCTGTTTCGATGCTTTCAATGACAGGTATTGTTGTTGCCATTGACTCTTACGGTCCTATTACGGACAATGCGGGCGGTATCGCAGAAATGTCAGGGCTTCCTGAAGAGATCCGCAACATCACAGACCCTCTCGATGCAGTAGGAAATACGACAAAGGCTGTTACAAAGGGTTATGCAATCGGCTCGGCAGGCCTTGCGGCGCTGGTTCTTTTTGCGGAATATTCACGCTCTTTCGAAACAACGATTCTGTTTGACCTTTCAAACCCGATGGTTCTGGCCGGTCTTTTCATCGGCGGTCTGCTTCCTTATTATTTCGGCTCACTCCTGATGGAGGCTGTTGGTAAGGCTGCCGGAAGCATTGTTGAGGAAGTAAGAAGACAGTTCAGGGAAATTCCAGGAATCATGGAATACAAGGCAAAACCTGAATACGGAAAGTGCGTTGACATTGTAACAAAAGGCGCTATCAAACAGATGATGGTTCCAGCTCTTATCCCGGTGGTGGTTCCGATTGCGGTCGGACTGCTTCTTGGCAAGGAGGCTCTCGGTGGAGTTCTTATCGGAAGCATCCTGACCGGTCTTTTCCAGGCGATCGCCATGACAAGCGGCGGCGGCGCATGGGACAATGCCAAGAAATCATTTGAAGACGGCGTTACAGACGACACCGGCAAAGTTCATAAGAAGGGAAGCGACGGACATAAAGCCTCCGTCACGGGCGATACAGTAGGCGATCCGTACAAGGATACAGCCGGTCCTGCAATCAACCCGATGATCAAGGTTATAAACATCGTTGCTCTTCTGATTGTTCCGATGCTTATGTAGAAACCGTACTATTGTAATTTAAAGGCCGTTCTCTTTAATGTGGGACGGCCTTTTTTATTTAAAGATGAAAGCAATAAAGGGTTCAAGGGGCCAAGGATTCAAGGGTTCAAGTGGAAAATATTTCCGCCTCCCGGCCTCTGATCCCTGACAGCTGTTCCCCGACTACTGATTCCTGCCCCCTTTATTTCTTCGATATTCGATGTCCGATATTCGAAATACGGCTTTCCGATATTCGAAGTACGATGAACGAACTACGTAAAGATCTCATCCATTAAATCAAGAACAAAGCCATCAACAGCCTTTCTGTCGGGAAGCGACGCCGCCATGCCATACATTGCGGCTGTGCCTTCAGATGATGATTTCGGATTTGCAATTACCTCTTGGACAGATTCTCGCAAATCGGATATGAACGGTTCCGCTACTTTTTCATGGGCGGCAGTCACCATCATATGAAGAGAGGCCGGAAACTGCTGGCGGTCAAGTTGCCAGCCCCGCCTGTCCATCAAATCTCCGAGCGCAAATATGTCGAGTTTGTCCGAAGCAAAGGCAAAAACAGACATATCCGGTTTTCCGAGAATATAAAGCCCTTTTATCCCGGCGATTCCTTCCATGATAGTCTTTGCGCTTTTCATTGCAGATTCAGCAAGGCGCATATAGCCTTCTTCTCCGATCGAATTTAAGGCGGCCCAGGCTGCCGCAATCGATCCCCCGGCCCTTGTTCCTGTCATGGAAGGAGATGCGTATATCCCGCCAGGCCAGTTTGAATAGACAAAGAACTGGTGGCGACGCAATTCTTTGCTCCGGTAAAGCACAACGGAGGCTCCCTTTGCGGCATAACCGTATTTATGGATATCGGCTGATATTGAAGTAACTCCGGGCACAGAAAAATCAAAAGGTGTTACCGGGTGCCCGAGTTTTTTCAGCCATGGAAGCATGAATCCCCCGAGGCATGAATCGACATGAAAGCAGATCCCCTTTTCTTTTGCGAGGGCGGCAAGTTCGGGAATCGGGTCAATTACACCGTGTGGATATGAGGGAGCCGACCCGACCATGACAATTGTGTTATCCGAGATAAGCTCTCCGGCCGCAGTGACATGGGCTTTAAAGTCATTTCCGACAGGCGAGTAAACTATTTTCAAATTAAAATAGTGAGCAGCTTTTTCGAATGCAGGATGGGCCGTAACCGGGAGAAGAATTTCAGGCTTTTTTACAGAAGGCCGGTTTGCCCTAGCCCACTGTCTGTATGTCTTCATTGCCATCAGGATGCTTTCGGTGCCTCCGGAGGTCATTGTGCCTGCGACATTTTCATCTCCTCCCAGCATCTCCGTGGTCATGGCGATTACTTCATTCTCAAAGGTTTTTAAACTCGGGAAAGCCAGCGGGCTTAAACCGTTTTCGGAGAAAAACATGTTGTGCGCTTTTTTCAAAAGCTCAGTATGCTCTTCTCCGGCAAAATATACAAGGCTCCAGGTTTTCCCGGAACGCCAGTCGGCGTCGTTGTTTCTTAACGCCTCCATCCGGGATAATAATTCGTCCTTCGGGATTCCTTTGCCGGGAATTGATGTTTTTTTTGACATTGATTACCGCGTAATATAAAGTATTCAAGGATTCAAGTTAAAGGTAATAGGCTGAAGGTGTCCAGACTGAAGACTTTTAGTAGCTTCAGACTTTTTTCATGTTCCTTTTATCTTTCGCCTTGTGCCTCACTCTTACATCGTACTTCGCTTTTCGATATTTGATCTACGATATTCGAAGTACGGCTTTTCGATTTTTTGCCTTACGCCTCATGCCTTTCAAAATACCGTATCACAGCTTTTTTCCTTCCCGCTAGGCCGAAATACTTTTCATCCGGCCAGCCGAGAGCGATTACGGAATATACCGTCTCTTCCGCTGGGATTCCAACGGAGAGCTTTATCTTCGGATCTCTTTTGATGGCCGATACGGCGAATCCGATCAGGCAGGAACCAAGCCCCATACTGTGCGCCCCGAGAAGAATATTCTGGGTTGCAAGAAGAGCGTCTTCGGCAGGGCATGCCGCACCGGGTTTATATCCGACTATTATTGCCGAAGTCGCCCCGTGGAAAAGGCGGTCTCGCCCTTCGTTTTCCCATTCCGAGATAGTCTCTTTGACCGTTTCGTAATAATTCTTATAGTAGAAATCGAGCTCCCTGTTGCCTGTAAATTTCATAAGAAGCCGGATATGGCTTTTTTCAGCCATGCAGTTCAGTCCCTTGAAATAGCGTGCAATATGATTTGCAAGAACAAGAACAGTTTCCCGTGTGGGAAGAATAGTAAAAGTCCATCCCTGTGAGTTTGTGCCGGATGGGGCGGTTATTCCAATTTTTATGAGATCCTCAAGGATGTTTCTGTCAACCGGTTTTTCCTTGTAGTTTCTGCATGAGCGTCTTGAACGCATGAGCCGTACAAGTTGTGAAGTGTCAAAATCGCCGAACTTGAGCCATTTTTCATCTTCTTTGAAAGTGCTGTAAGATAAAATGGATTCGTCTGTTGCTTTTACACTGGCGGCGCCTTCCGGGCAGGCAGCTGAGCAATGGCCGCAGGAAAGAGATTCACCGCCTGTGACAACAGCCTTTCCATCCTGCATGGAGATAGTATCGAGAGGGCATACTTTGACGCATAAACCGCATCCGATACAAAGTTCTTTGTCGATTACCGTTGTTACGCTTCTGTCTATCATTAATTTCTCCAATGTCTTTTTCGTACATCGAGAAAAACAAAGGATTCAAGGATTCGAGGGGTCAAGGGTTCAAGTGAAAAAAAGTGCCACCTCATAACTTTTGTATTATACCTCATCCCTTACTCATATTTTGATGTACGGTATTCGATGTACGATATACGATAAATGTTTCCCTTGCAATCATCAGCTCTTCATTTGCCGGGATTACAATAATCTTTGTCTTGCTTATATCAGTATTGATAAATCCTGTTTTTGAGCCCTTTATTGAAAGATTTGCTTTTTTGTCAATTAGAATGCCGAGCGGCGCAAGATTCTCAAATATCGCTTCTCTTACTTCAGGTGAGTTTTCTCCGATTCCGCCGGTAAATATTATCGCATCCGCTCCCCCAAGGGCAAAGAAATATGCTCCGATATATTTCTTCAGGGTATGAACAAACATGTCGAAAGCAAGCTGAGCCCGGCTGCTCCTTTCTTTGCAGGCAGCAACGATAGTGCGCATATCCCGGCCGATTCCGCTTATTGCAGTCAGGCCGCTTTCATTGTTCAGCTTTGATATGATTTCTTCAAGGCAAAATCCTGTCTTTGAAATAAGATATGGAAGAATTGCAGGGTCAAAATAACCGGCGCGTGTACCCATCATAAGCCCCTCTAAAGGAGTGAATCCCATGCTCGTATCTATAACCCGTCCCTGCGAAAAAGCGGTAATGCTGGCGCCGTTTCCAAGGTGGGTTGAAATGAGCTTGAGTTCATCAAGGGGCTTTTTAAGGAGGGCGGAGGCCATGCTGTTTACGAACTGGTAAGAGATGCCGTGAAAGCCATATCTTCGAACCGAATATTTTTTATACCAGTCATAAGGAACAGGATAAAGATAGGAGAACTCGGGCATTTCGGCATAATAGCTTGTATCAAAATGTGCTACCTGGAGAACATTCGGGGAAATTCTGATACATTCCTCTATGCAGGCGATATTCACAGGCATATGAAGCGGTGCTAAGTCTGTGAGCTTTTTCATTTCGGCAAGAGATTGATCCGATACCACCGCAGGTTCCCTGAAAATATCCTTGCCGTGGACAACACGATGCCCGATAGCCGAAATTTCCTTAAGATTTTTCAGGGGCCCGTCTGTTTTTGCAACTATTGCATCAAAAACAAGCCCTACAGCCTGGCGGTGATTTTTGCAGTCCGTTTCAGTTTTGATTTTTTCCTGCGAAAGATTCTTGTGAGAAAATACCGCTTTTTTTTGTTTATCACCGATGTTTTCGATAAGACCTGAAGAGAGAACATCTTCTTCGGGCATATCGAAGAGCTTGTATTTGAGTGAGGAGCTTCCGCTGTTTAGCACAAGAATAAGGTTTTTTTTCATTTTACTCAGCCGTCAGATTTGATATAAATTTATCGACAGTATAGTCAAAAAGATTCTTAAACGTATCACCTTTTAAAATGGTATTTTTTAATTTCTTAAAATGCGTCAGCCCGTAAAGAGTTGCCCAGAACATAATGGAATATCTTCTTGAATCTATCTTTTTTAAGGCGCCTGATTTAATGCCCTCTACCAATATGTTTTCAACAAGAGAGATAATCTTGTCTCCATGCTGATCGACATGATCTTTCAGACCCGGTGTAAATATCTGTTCGGGCGCCGAAAGAAAGTAGTTTATAATATCATAATAATCTTTATTCTCTTTTGAAAACTTAAAAAATACCTGGGCTGCATTATTCAGTTTTCCGGCAAATTCAGGTTCTTTGTCGCAGGCTTTTTTTGTTTTCGAATAGAGCAGCTCAAGCCCTTCCGCCTGGAGTTGGGCAAAGAGTTCCTCCTTGCTCTTATAATAAAAATAAATTGTTGCAACGCCGATTTCAGCCTGTTTTGCGATCTGGTTCATTGATGTTGCATTCAGTCCCTTTTCAAACAGAAGCGCCCTGGCAGCATCGAGAATCTGCTTCCTTCTCTCTTCCTTTTCACGCTCTCTTCTTTCTTTTAAACTCATGTCGGGACTTACTGTAATACAGTTTTATTGTTTCCGAACAAAAACTTATCAGACAGGATTTACAGGATTAACATGATAATTTGTCGGGCCGCTCCGGAAGAGCGTCCCGAAACATGAATCCGCTTCGCTGAGTATCGCTCATTGCCTGTTCGGCTTCCGACCGGCAGACAACATCCTGTCCATCCTGTTGATCTTGTCTAAAAGCCTTTGTTAATCAATGCTTTGTTATTTTTCCAGTTCGGAACGGAATTTCCGGGCCATAATATTTTCATAAAAGATTGGGGCTATCCGGCTGATCCAGTATCCGAGTTTTCCCATGAAAGTTAAAACAACCATATTTTTCCGCTTAAGCGCCGCCATGTATATTTCGTTAGCGACAGCTTCAGGGGTGGTTTGCTTCCCGACCGTTGACTGGGGATGTGTCGTAACGCTTCCGTCGGCGCCCAAAGCTCTTGTTTGAAGGTTTGTTTTTACAAATCCGGGGCAGACTATCATGACATGCGCTCCGGCATCTCTTATCTCCGTCCGGATAGTTGTGAATAATCCGTGAAGAGCGTGCTTGCTCGCGCAATAGCCCGACCTCCCCAGAAGCGGAGTGACTCCCGCGACGCTTACGATGACTATCATCATTCCCTTTCTTTCAACTATGCTTTCTATCGCGGCCTTTGTGCAATAGAGCGAGCCGAAGAAATTTATATCCATCACCCTTCTGTAAACATCCGAACGGGTTTCCATAAATGCGCCTCTTTGTGTTATTCCCGCGTTGTTTACTAGAACATCAATTCCGCCATAACGCATGATGAAAACTTTAATTGCATAGTTGCACTCATCTTCTGAAGAGACATCGCATTTTAAGGCAAAGGCTTCTGCTCCGGAAGCTGTGAGGGAGTCTTCCATCTCCTTTACGCCTTTTTCATCCGCATCCAGCAGGCCTATTTTTGCGCCTTCATCTGCGAATTTTCGGCATATCGCCGCCCCGATGCCGCTCGCAGCACCTGTAACCACAACCACTTTTTCCCTGAAAGTTTCATGCCCTTGCATAGCCGCCCTTCATCCTGGTCTGTTTATGGTAGTGGATTTTTCACTCGAACCCTCGAATCCTTGACCCCTTTTATTACTATTCTTCAACCTTGATAGCTATTTTTTCAACCTTTGCGAGATCCTTTTCATAATAAAATGATCCGATAAAGAAAAGAAGCCCGGCTACAAGAGAAGAGAGAGATGCTATGGTGAGCGCTGTTTTGATATCGTATTTATCAGACAGAACTCCCACGAAGAGCGGGCCAATAGAACTGCCGAGCAGGTTCTGAACGATAACACATAAACTGTAAGAGGTTGCCCTTAAACCGGGATGAACTACATCCTGTGTTACCGCTATTGCAGATGATGCAAACGCGATTGCGCATACGCCTCCGAAAAGAAGAACATAATACTGCAAAGGACCAGCAAAGAAATAGAAGGCAGAAAAAAAGACCACCGAAGTTGTTACTGAAGAGAGCGCGCTGAAAAGAAGTCTCGCATTTGTTCTTTTTTTCATCCATGTATCAGCAAGAAAACCGCCGAGGGGAGATCCTATGATTGCAAGGAGCATTATTGAGCTTCCTTTAAGTGAAGCCTGCTGCATGGGCATATTCTCAATCCTGTTGAAGTAGGTCGGGAGCCAGCTCAACATTGCTGTTGTAAGAAAAGTATTTCCGGCAAAGGCAAAATAAGTAAGAATCAGTGAAGGAGTGCCGGTGAATTCCTTTATTATATCCTTTCTGCTCATTTTCAGTTGTTTCCCGGAGTCTTCTTTTTTACCCTGTACAGATCTGACAAGATCGACTGTCTTGTAATCTTTGGTAAAAAAGAAGAGAAGAGCTATTATCAGGCCGGGGAGAGCGACTATTCCAAAAGCATGCCGCCATCCGTATTTTACGGCAATAAATCCACCGAGAGCAACACCGATCGCGCTTCCGATAGGAATTGACGCGTTCCAGATTCCAACCATGATGGATCGTTTTTTTTCAGGAAAGAGAGCGGAAATCATTGCGGTGCCGCCCGGGGCGTAACCGGCTTCGCCGATTCCTATGGCCGTTCTTGCCGCAAAAAGCTGCGTGAAATTTTTTGTAAAGGCGCAGGCGACTGTGGCTATGCTCCATAATACCGCCATAACGCCTATGCTTTTTTTCCGGCTCCACCTGTCAACGAATATTGAAACGGGAAATGAAAAAATAAGTATCGACCAGTAAACTGCTGATACGAGCATACCGCATTGAGTGTCTGAAAGTCCCCAGTCGGTTTTTAAGAATGGAAAAAGAGAGACAACTACAAGCCTGTCTATATAATCAAACATGTAAAGGAGAAACAGCAGTATGAAAACATAGTAGGAATGGCCTTTGGACAGTAAAAAACCGTTGGGTATGCCGCTGTTTTTCATGATATCTTCTCCTGAATTAAATTTGACCGGATAGATCTATAAAATTCAAATATCGGATGACTTTGTAAAAAGCTTCATATGCAAGGCGCGCAAATACTGAGGAATGAAGCGTACTTTTCGTACGCTGCAATGACGAAGTATGCAGCGCAACACAGCAGATGGACTTTTTACGAAGTCATCAAGCTTTGTAGCCACCGAGATTAGCAAGCGCCGTGCTTCCCGGGCTCACGGTCGTCGGATCGGTCATGACATTGATACAGGTTGTTTTTCCTGAAGCAAAGGCTTCTTCGAGGGCAGGGCGGATATCCTCCGGTTTTTCCACATACATGCCCTTTCCGCCGAGAGCTTCAACCATTTTATGGTAGTTTACCTTGCCGATGAATGT
>CAYODW010000033.1:0-26292 GCA_964402865.1 uncultured Desulfonema sp.
ACCAGCCGTCTTTGAGCCATATTCCCTTGTTGTGTACATCTTCAACATAGCCCTTAAAAATACATGGGCCTTTAATGCAGACAACACCTATTTCGTCTGTTTCGGCTTCCCGCAGATATTCCCCGTTTTCGTCAAGAATTGAAATATTCATCTCCTGATAGGGAAGCCTTATGCCTATGCTTCCTACCTTTCTTTCACCGTCTTTGGGATTTATGGCGGATGCGCAGGTTGACTCGGTGAGCCCGTAGCCTTCGAGAATCTTCATTTTCGTGTGGGCTTCGAACCGGTTAAAAAGTTCGACACTCAGGGGAGCGGCGCCGCATACGACATATCTGAGGGATGATATATCGGCGTTTCCGACAGGGATATCGAGAAGCACGGATAGCACGGTTGGAACGCATGAGAAAAAAACCGGCCTGAATTTTTCAACTATCTTGTAGAAGTTTTTCATTATACCCGGTTCGCGATATCCGGCCGGTGAAAGCATTACGACATGCCCGCCAACGGAAAAGGGCATAAGACCTGTAACACAGGTTCCATTGCAGTGGAAAAGCGGAAGCCCAACCATGACCGTTTCGCCCGGTTTAAGCCCGCTTCCTGCCATTATATCCCATGCAAGGACAACTTCATTATGATGGCTTCTTCTGGCAAGCTTGGGCCTTCCGGTTGTGCCTCCGGTATGATATAGCGATGCAATATCATCCGGATGAATTGTGCGGTCAAATGTGAGACGGTCTCCCGGATACCTCTCCATCTTTTCTTCAAATCCATATATCTTTTCAGATTCATCCGTTTTACCCATGACGCAAAGGACATGTTCAAGGGATGGAATCTCTTTTCGTATGGAATCTATCTTTTTCCATATCTCGGTCCCGGGAAGATCTCCAAGTGTTACAAGAACCTTTGTTCCGGCGGCTTTGCATATGTCGCGGATTGCTGAAGCTTCAAGCATCGGATTGATTGGATTGGCGATTCCGGCTGCTTCCGCTCCCCATAGAGTAAAGTGGGTCTGAAGCAGATTGGGCAGTATATACGTTACAACATCCGCAGGACGTATTCCGAGATCGTGAAACATGTTGGCGGCCTGGCGAATTTTTCCTATAAGCTGTTTATAGGTGATCTGCACCGGAGTTTCATAGCTTGCCCCGTCTTTTAAAAAACTTAAGGCAAGCGCATCAGGATTTATTCCTGCGCCTTTTTCAATAAGCTCATACGTGCTTTTTTCTCTGATCCGTTCTGAAAGAGGAATTTTTTCGATTGCTTCGATATCCGAAAGATTCCGGATTATAATTTTATCTGCTGTCATAATTTATCTCCTTTAATAACTTTGACGGCTTTGTAAAAAGTTTAATTTTACCTTTTTCGTCATTTCCGCGGAAGCGGGAATCCAGCGTTATCAAAACTTATTCTGGACTCCCGTTTTCACGGGAGTGACGGGATTTGAACTTTTTACGAAAACATTACTTCATACCTGTCGCCTTGAGAAAACTGCCGACAAGCATTTTAATATCATTTGCCTGCTCGGGATTTATCCACACGATTTCCGGATCGGCATTAAACCATGTCATCTGCCGTTTTGCAAACCTTCTTGTATCCTGCTTTAAAATACGGACAGTTTCATCCAGTGGAATTCTCCCTGTCACGTATTCAACCATGTGACGGTAACCTATAGACTGCATCGATTTAAGACCGGCCGGATAATTCATGTCAAGAAGCCGCTTTACCTCCTCCGCAAAACCGGCCTCTACCATTAAATCGACTCTTTTTTCAATCCGCTTATACAAGTCCTCTCTTTCGGTTGTAAGTCCGATTTTTAACACGTTAAACCTGCTTCCGGAAAAGGCGTGTTTCTTATGATGCTCGGAAATCGTCATCCCTGTTGTTTCATAAACTTCCAAAGCCCTTATGATTCTGAAAGTGTCATTGGGATGGATCTTGCCGGCAGCCTCTCGGTCTGATTTTAGAAGGCGTTTATATAATGATTCGGTTCCATCTGTTTCTGCCTCATATTTGAGCCTGTTTCTAGTAACGTCAAGCGATGCTCCGGGATGAAACAGCCCGTGAATAAGAGCCTTGATATAAAGGCCGGTTCCTCCCACCAGAAATGTAATAATCCTGCGAGTTCTCAGTCTTTCAATAATTTCATTAGCCAACAATGCAAACTTTGCGGCGCTGAAATCATCATTCGGTTCTATGATGTCGATCATATGATGAAAGATTCGCTCTCTTTCTTCATGAGTCGGCTTTGCAGTGCCGATATCCATGTATTTGTAAATCTGCATCGAATCGGCGCTGATGATTTCACCGCCAAAAGCCTCAGCCGCTTCAATCCCTGCCGAAGTTTTTCCTATGCCGGTCGGTCCGCAGATTACAATAATAAAAGGCTTCTGGTTTCTGGTTTCCGGTTTCCGGTTCATGGATAGTACCTCGAATTTCGTACTTCGTTGATAGTTGATCGTCGTTCGTTGTTCGATTCACGATTCACGATTCACGATTCACGATTAACGATTCACGCTTTACTATATCATTCTTTCAATCTCTTTGTATTTTTTATCAAGCCTTTTTGCGGATACCGGAACCGGGGTTTTTAGTTCCTGCGCAAAAAGGGAAACCTTATATTCTTCGATAAGCCAGAAATATTCTTCGACAGCTTTTTTCTTTTCTTCGGAGACAAAAGGAGTCAAAACTCTTAAAAGCTTATCCAGATAATCGGTATGTATTTCGAGTTCGCCTGATCTGGCCTTCTCCTTTTCAGGATCAATTATTCCCTTTTGCGCCCTGACTGAAACTGCCTGGATGTACCTGGGCAGATCTGAAAGGCGTTTTTCTTCGTAAAGTTCCATGAAGTTTTCGGGTATTAATTTAACAAGCTCCTGTTCGAGCCTGAAAAGAAAATCGGATGCTTCTTTGTTTGAAAAATATTTAGTTTCCAGATTCAAAAAGGTTTCTCTTGTTTCATGGCATGCTTTTAAGACAGGCGCTATGTTTTTAATTTTTTTCTGGCTGTGCTCAAAAATATTTTGCAGCACAAACAGAGCGCGTAACTCAAAAGTCTCCTTTGTCCTTATATTGACATTCAAAAGGTCTCTTACAATACTTTTATACAGCAACCAGTTGAACTTCTTTTCACCACCGAAAAAAGCGGTATATTCATTCATATTTTTAGGCAATAGAAGCAGTTTTTTTACAGACTTTAAATCCTTTTCAAATAGAATTGAAAAGAGAGTAATTATTCCTTCCCTGTGCGATTTAACAGATTCTATTTCCGATTTGAAGATCCGTAGATTTACACAGTCTTCATCTTTTTCAAGGCCGGGGAAATATACCAACTCATATTTATCACTCCCTTTGATGATGATTTTTTCGGGAATATCTCCGAAATCCCATTTTGTTATGCCTTTTATTTCATATTTTTCCCGTGCCGAATTGAAATTATCGTTATCTGCAGGCACCGATAATCTATTTTTTAAAAGGGCTTTATCTCTTCCGGAGCATATTTCTTCTCCTTTTGTTCCGGTTATTGAGATACGCATTTTCAGGTGATCGGGAAGTCTTTCGCCGGGCCATGCGCTTGCGGGAATATCAACTCCGAATGAATGATAAATAAATCCTGATAGGGCGGTTATTAGTGAAGTCTTTTGCCTGGGCATTTCGGAAAGAATGGTTTCGATGGTCCCGGACAGGGGAAGCAGTCTCTTCCTGTATTCCTTGGGAAGTCCTTTTATGAGCGCGCCGATTTTTTCCCTTAATAGTCCCGGCACAAGCCAGTCTGTTGATTCGGGCGGAACTGTTGAGGCGATAGAAGATGGAATTTTAACGGTTATTCCGTCTGTTGGTTTTCCAGGATCAAAACTGTAAAGACATTCAAAGGCATTTTCTCCAAGCCCTATTTTGTCGGGATAAAGAGATATCTCTTCCTCATCAGGCATGTAACGAAGAAAATCTTCTTTTGTCATGCGCAAAAACCGGTCACCTCCCATCTCTCTTATGTGTTTGCGAAGGGTTCTGATGTCATAAATGCCGGGAAGTTTTGCCCTGTAAAATTCGATTAAAACATCGTCGCTCACAAGGATATCTCTTCTTCTCACCCTGTTCTCGATCTCCCTTATCTCTTCCTTCAGTTTTCTGTTATGCTCAATGAATGGTAAAGGTGTTTTAATATCCTCTTCAACAAGGGCATCTCTGATGAATATATCCGATGCTTCCGTGGGATTTATCCTCCCATATGCAGCAGGGCGGTCAGATGAAATTATCAGCCCGTAAAGGCTCACCTGTTCGGAAGCCACAACTTCCCCCCTGTTTTTTTCCCAGTGAGGGTTGTAATATGAATATCTGCACTGGCTTTTTCCTATCTCCTCAATCCATGAACTCTCTATGGATGCCGCAGTTCTTGCGAAGAGCCTCGAAGTTTCCACCATTTCAGCGGCAACAATCCAGGTTCCGGGATTTTTGAACAATCCTGATCCGGGAAATATCATAACCGATTTTTCCTTTGTTGCCGAAAATATATTCTTTTCCTTTTTTACTGCGATATTGGAAAGAAAACCGCTTAAAATAGATTTATGAACGGCCGCGTATAACGGGCTGTATATGCCGGGTTTATCTTCTCTGTTCCCTTCCGTATCGATCTCCGCTTTTTGGCTTTTCATGCCGTTATCTTTCAGGATATCCTTGATCTGCAAGTATATGTCGCGCCATTCCTTCATTCTCCTGAAAGAAAGAAAATTTGCAATGCAGAATTTTTTGATGCCCGCTATGATTTTAACTCCTTTTAAAGCCTCATTGAATCTGTTCCATATATTAAGAATGGTTATAAAATCGGATTGGTTATCCGTAAATAGCCGGTGCGCCCGATTGGCCTCGTCTATTTTATCGGCAGGTCTTTCTCTCGGGTCCTGACAGCTTAAAGCTGCGGCTATCACCGACACCTCTTCAAGACATCCTCTTCTGTGCGCTTCGATCAGCATTCTCGAAATTCTGGGATCGACGGGAAGGGATGCCATCATTGTACCGTTTTGGGTCAGAGAAAATCCGGATTTATTCCTGTTGTCACGTTCTATGGCTCCCAGTTCCAGGAGAATTTCATATCCGTCCCTTATGCTTTTTTGCGGAGGGCCGTCAATGAATGGGAAAGCGGATACATCTCCTAAATTGAGGGCAATCATTCTGAGTATGACTTCGGCAAGATTTGATCTCAGGATTTCGGGGAGCGTATAGAGAGGGCGGGATTCATAATCTTCTTTCTGATAAAGGCGGATGCAGACGCCGTTTTCGACTCTTCCACATCTTCCTTTCCTCTGATCGGCGCTGCTTTTTGAAATCTTCACGACCGGCAGGGCGGTTGAACGGGATCTCGAGGAGTATTGAGATATTCGTGCAAGGCCCGTATCTATTACATACTTTATACCCGGTATTGTAATCGATGTTTCGGCTATGTTTGTCGCTATAATTATTTTTCTTGCGGCAATGGGCTTAAAAACTCTTGATTGTTCAGAGGCCGGAAGTTTTGCGAATATCGGCATTATTGCAACCGATACATATCTTCGTCCTTCGAGAATTTCGGCTGTTTCACGTATATCCTGCTCCGTAGGCATGAAGATTAGAATATCTCCCTTGCGGCTTTTTTTAAGGAGCTTATCGACCGCTTCCGCCGCAAGATCAACTTGTGTCTTGTCGCCGTTCTCTTCAATCTCCGGATCAACGTGCATGTAGCGTATATCAACCGGAAACATCCTGCCTGAAACCTCTATTACATGGGCATTATCAAAGGCTTTTGAAAATTTATCCGTATCGATTGTAGCCGAAGTAATAACAATTTTAAGGTCGCGTCTTTTTCTTAAAAGATTTTTGAGCAGGCCAAGAATAAAATCGATGTTTAGGTTTCTTTCATGCGCTTCATCGACAATTATTGTGTCGTATTCGTTGAGATACGGGTCATTATGAGCCTCGGCGAGAAGAATCCCGTCTGTCATTATCTTTATATAGGAGTCCCGGCGGGTTTTGTCAGTAAACCTTATTTTATAACCGACCGACTTTCCCGTCTCTTCTCCGAGTTCTTCGGCAATGCGGGCTGCGACAGTAATAGCCGCAATTCTTCTCGGCTGAGTGCAGCCTATTTTGCCGTTTATTCCCCTTCCCGCGGCAAGGCAGAGTTTTGGAATTTGTGTGGTTTTGCCCGAACCTGTTTCGCCTGAAATAATAACCACCCGGTTTTTTGAAATCGCCTCTATTATTTCATCTTTTTTGGCCGTTATGGGAAGTGCCTGGTCGAAAACAAGTTCCGGAACATTATTTTTTCTAATATTTATTTGATATTGTTTCATTATTTCAAATAATTCTCAAGTTTGCTTTTTGACTTCCAACAAAAGCAGCTTTAAAGTTCGTCTGAAACAGGTTGCCTCAAAGCGTCATAAAATTAGCTTTTTACGAAGCTGTAGGTTATTAATTCCTTGACACACACAAATTTGTTTGACAAGAAAACTTTTTTCCTGTTTATAAAATGCGGAGTTATTTAATAAACTATTAATTATATTTAATAAAAGCCCGGTTTTTGAGTAATTACTAAATTCGGCTAAACGGTACGGGCGTGTTGAACCGAAACACCGAACGCATAACCTGCTGCTTGGGGCGGGGATCTTCGATTTTGAGGAGAAAGGATGGGAGCTGTTAAAGAGAATAAAAGCGGGTCGGTCATGGTTGTCGGCGCAGGCATAGCCGGGATGCAGTCAGCGCTTGATCTTGCCGAATCAGGCTATTACGTCTATCTTGTGGAGAAATCGGCCGCAATTGGCGGCATCATGTCTCAGCTCGACAAGACCTTTCCGACAAACGACTGCGCGATGTGAGTCATCTCGCCCAAACTGGTCGAGGTCGGCCGGCATCTTAACATAGAGCTTCTTACAAATACCGAACTTCTGGCGCTTGAAGGGGACCCGGGAAATTTTACGGCAAAGATCAAACAGAATCCCAGGTATGTCGATCTTTCTAAATGCACAAGCTGCGGAGACTGCGCCAAGGTCTGTCCTATCGAAGTTCCGAATGAATACGACAAGGGACTTTCAACCCGGAAGGCCATATTCAAGCAGTATCCCCAGGCTATTCCGGGCGCTTACGGAATAAGCAAGAGGGGAACGGCGCCGTGCAAGGCGACTTGTCCAGCCCACGTAAGTATCCAGGGCTTTATCGCCCTCATAAACTTAGGAAAATACAGAGAGGCCCTTGAGCTGTTCAAGGAAGAGCATCCTTTCCCGGGTGTATGCGGGAGGGTATGCCATCATCCCTGCGAAGGAATTTGTACGCGAAATGATGTCGATAAACCCCTTTCCATTCAGTATCTTCACAGGTTCCTTGCAGACCATGATTTTACGGGTGAATTTCCTTTTGTTCCTTCTGTTGCGGGAAAAAAACCCGAAAAGGTTGCGATAATAGGTTCCGGACCCGCTGGTCTTACTGCGGCATACTTCCTTGCCGTGAAAGGCTACCAGACAACAGTATTTGAGAAACTGCCTGTTGCAGGCGGAATGATGGCGGTAGGAATTCCGGCATACCGCCTTCCCAGAAACGAACTTGCGGCGGAGATCGCGATAATTGAGAAGATGGGAGTAGAGATTAAAACAGGCGTTGCCTTCGGTCAGGATATCACACTTGAAAGCCTTAAAGCAGACGGATTCAAGGCAGTATTTCTTGCCACCGGCCTTCATGGAAGCAGAAGGCTGGGCGTTCCCGGCGAAGATATGGATGGAGTTCTCCCCGGGGTAGATTTCTTGAGAGAAGCGGCATTGAATAAAAGGATCGCTCTCGGTAAGAAAGTTGTTGTAATCGGAGGCGGTAATGTTGCCATTGATGTGGCTTTGACCGCAAAGCGCCTCGGCGCAGCCGATGTCTCGATGGTCTGCCTTGAATCAAGGGATGAGATGCCTGCCTGGGATTATGAAATTGAAGAGGCTCTTGAAGAGAATATCAATTTAATAAACTGTTTCGGTCCCAAGAGTTTTGCAGGAAAAGACGGAAAAGTCACCGGTATTCAATTCAAGCAGTGCACCTGCGTATTTGACGACAAACGCTGCTTCAATCCCCAGTATGACGAGAATGTGGTGCAAACGCTCGATGCGGACACGGTAATAGTTTCGATCGGGCAATCGGCTGATCTGTCTTTTGCAAAAGATCAGGATATTTCCGTAACAAAAAGAGGCGGCCTCGAATCGGATCTCCTGACCTTCCAGACGCCTGTTCCATGGGTATTTGCAGGCGGCGATGTTGTTTACGGTCCGAAGTCGGTTGTGGATGCAGTTGCGAGCGGCAAAACGGCTGCTGAGAGTATCGACCGTTTTATAAACGGGCTGGATATCAGAGAAGGCAGGGATAAAGAGTGGGAGCACGTAAAACCCGACATTTCCACAGAAGTGAAAAAAGAGCGCCTCCCGATGAAGAAGCTGGCTTTGGAAGAGCGGGACAGGAATTTCAATGAAGTTGCACTCGGATATAATGAAGAGGAGACACGGAAGGAAGCCGAAAGATGCCTAAAGTGCGGGATATGTTCGGAATGTTACCAGTGCGTGGATGCATGCCTCGCAAAGGCGATAGACCACAATCAGGCGGCGGTTGAAAAAGATATCAGGATCGGTTCTGTAATCCTTTCATCCGGAACCGACATCTATGACCCTTCATCTCTTTCCGAAATATACCACTATAAGGTTAATCCCAATGTATTAACGAGCCTTGAGTTTGAAAGAATATTGAGCGCTTCGGGCCCCACAATGGGTCGCCTTGAGCGTCCTTCCGATAAGTCGGTTCCTGAAAAAATCGCATGGCTTCAATGCATCGGTTCGAGAGATACCAACAAGTGCGGAAACGGATACTGCTCGTCTGTATGCTGCATGTATGCCATAAAAGACGCCATGATAGCGAAAGAACACTCGTACGGTGAACTTGACTGTGCCATATTCAATATGGACATCAGGACTTTCGGCAAGGATTACGAAAAGTATTACCTTCGCGCAAAAGAGAGGGAAGGAGTCCGTTTCGTAAAATCAAGAGTTCATACAATAACCGAAGTGCCTGAAACGGGAGATCTCTCTGTGCGCTTTGCAGATGAAGACGGCATTATCATGGAAGAGGTTTTCAACATGGTTGTCCTTTCAGTAGGTCTTCATATCCCGGATAGTTCCGTGGAGCTTGCAAAACGCCTTGATATTAATCTGAACAAGTACAGGTTCGTTGATACTGATCCTTTTGCGCCTGTTAAAACATCCCGTCCGGGGGTTTTCACCTGCGGGATTTTCCAGGGGCCGAAAGATATTCCAAGCTCTGTTACCGAAGCGGGGGCTGCTGCCTGCGAAGCCGGCGCAGAGCTTTATGAAGCAAGGGGCACCGACACAAAGGCACGCATAGTTCCTGACGAGATTGATGTAAAGGGAGAGGCTCCGAGAATAGGAGTCTTTGTCTGCAATTGCGGCATAAACATAGGGGGCGTTGTAAATGTTCCGGCGATTAAGACATATGCATCAAAGCTTCCCTTTGTCGTTTATACTGACGAGAACCTTTTTACATGCAGCCAGGATACGCAGGAGAAGATAAAGGAAAAAATAATAGAGCATAAGTTAAACCGTCTTGTTGTCGCATCGTGCAGCCCGAAAACGCATGAGAAGATGTTCATGGAAACCCTTGAAGCATGCGGGCTCAACAAGTACCTCTTTGAAATGGCCAACATAAGAAACCAGGATTCGTGGATTCACTCAAAGAGTCCCGACCTTGCTACCCAAAAGGCGAAAGACCTTGTCCGCATGGCTGTAGCAAGAGCCGGAACACTGAAACCTCTTACCGAGAGAATTATTCCTGTAAACAAGCGCGCCCTTGTAATAGGCGGAGGAATTGCGGGAATGAACGCAGCTCTCAGCCTCGGGAAACAGGATTTTGAAGTTGTCCTGGTTGAAAAAGAGAAAGAACTGGGAGGAATGGCCCGCAGACTTCATTATACAATCGAAGGGAATGATATAAGGGCTTACCTTGAAAAGCTTGCCGGCGAACTTGAGGTCTGTGAAAAGATTACGGTTTTGACCGATACCCGCATCGTGGGATTTGGCGGATACAAGGGAAACTTCAATACGGACGTGGTCGCCGGCCCCGGAAAAGAAAAACGGAATATTGAGCATGGAATCATTATCATTGCAACCGGCGCCAATGAGTACAAGCCTCAGGAATATCTATACGGTGAAGAAAGCCGCGTAATGACCCAGGTTGAGCTTGGAGATCTGCTCGAAAAAAAAGGAGTATCCGGTCTTTCAAGTGTCGTTATGATCCAGTGCGTCGGATCACGGAATGAAAAAAATGAAAACTGTTCAAGGATTTGCTGCCAGAATGCCATAAAGAACGCCATCATTATTAAAAAGAGTAATCCTGAAACAACGGTATATATTTTATTCAGGGACATCAGGACATACGGACTTCTTGAGGACTATTATGCTGAAGCAAGAAAGCTCGGTATAATATTCATCCGTTTTGATGAAAGCCTGCCTCCTGCAGTTAAAAGCTCTCCTTTCGGAATGCTTGTTTCCATAAAGGATCACGTGCTTCAAAGAGATCTTGAAATAAGCGCCGATCTTGTTGTCCTGAGCGCCGGTGTGGTTGCTCAGGACACGGAAGAACTTAGCGGAATCATGAAGCTGGGACGGAATCCGGAAGGTTTCTTTATCGAGGCGCATGTCAAGCTGAGGCCGGTTGACATGCCGGGAGACGGAATATTTCTTTGTGGCATGGCCCACAGCCCGAAGCTGATATCCGAGACGATTGCCCAGGCAAAGGCCGCGGCGTCAAGGGCTACTACTTTTTTATCCAAGTCGGAAATAAAGCTTTCGGCGATTACGGCAAAGGTTGACGCAGACTACTGTGTAAAATGTCTCACATGTGTCAGATCATGTCCGTTCGGAGTTCCGGTATTCAATGAGAAAGAAGGGGTTGTCGAAATTGACGAGGCTCTCTGCCATGGATGCGGTGTTTGCGCGGGCGTATGCCCGAGGCGGACAATCCGGTTGAACTATTATGAAGATGACCAGATAATGTGTAAAATAGACGCCCTTATGGCGAGAGGTATATAATGTCTCAATTTGAACCGGCAATCATAACTTTTTGTTGTGATTACTGAGGATATTCGGCTGCGGACCTGGCAGGTTCCATGCGACTCGATTATCCCCCGAATATCAGAATAATCCGCGTTCCGTGCACCGGAAAAGTTGATGTGATGCACCTGCTCGGAGCAATCCAGAGGGGGGCCGACGGTGTTTACGCTGTCGGCTGCATGGAAGGTGCATGCCACTATAATGAAGGCAATTTAAGAGCCCGCGAACGGGTTTTGCATGTGCAGAAACTTCTTGAAGAAATTGGTCTTGAGGGGGACAGGGTAAGAATGTATAATCTTTCTTCAGGTGAAGGACCGACATTTGCAGCGTATGCAAAAGAGATGACCGAACATATCAGAAAGCTCGGGCCGAACCCTTTAAAGAAATAGACAGAAGCCAAATAACAGAGAGGTGGGCAATATGATTGTTGCCAAGAGAAAACCCTTTGGCGAGATAAAGAACCTTCTTAAAGGTTACAGGAAAGTTCTCAATGTAGGCTGCGGAACGTGCGTTGCTGTATGCCTTGCAGGGGGTGAAAAGGAAGTTGCGATTCTTAATGCAGAGCTTGATATGGCGCGCAGGCTCGAGGATAATCCGGTCGAGATGGGCTCTTTTACTGTTGAAAGGCAGTGCGACAGGGAATATCTCGAAGCTCTTGATTCCTTGGTCAACGAATATGACGCGATCCTTTCGATGGCATGCGGTGCGGGAATCCAGTTTCTTGCTGAAAAATATCCGGCAAAACCGGTGCTGCCCGCGGTTGACACAATGTTTATAGGAGTCAACCAAGCTGTTGGTTGGTACGAGGAAAGATGTCGGTCATGCAGCAGTTGTATTCTTGGCCTGACGGGCGGTATATGCCCGGTAACCATGTGCGCAAAAAGTTTGTATAATGGGCCATGCGGATCAACATTCAAGGGAGGCTGCGAGATAGACAAGAATCGGCCCTGTGCCTGGTGCATGATTTATGAAAGGCTCAAGGGGCAGAACCGCCTGGATTGTATTACCGAGATCACTCCGCCTTCCGACTGGCAAAACCAGATCCCAGGGACAGTGGTGCAGCCCGGGTATAAAAAGCCGGAAAAGGCATAGAAGTAAACTACTATCGTCCCAGGGCGATAGCTTCAGGGTCCAAGGAGTCAAGGATTCAAGGGTTCGAGTGAAAAACATCCAAACATTTTTATAGACCCCTTGACCCCCTGACCCCTTGAATCCTTTTATGATAAAATTCAGACTGAAATCTTCGTCTCAAAGCGAGGGTTTTGCAACCCTAATGGGGTAATAAAAATACAGGATATAGATATGAAATCAGGCAGCAATTTGGAAAAAATTTTGACGGCTGGTCATTTTGCATTTACCGGCGAACTCGGACCACCACGTGGAACGGATGCTAATGAAGTCAGGAAAAAGGCTTCGTACCTGAAGGGCATGGTGGATGCGGTCAATATTACTGATAACCAGACGGCTGTCGTAAGGATGTCGAGCTGGGCTGCATCAATTATAGTAATTCAGGAAGGGCTTGAGCCCAATTACCAGATGGTATGCCGGGACCGCAACCGCCTTGCGATGCAGAGCGACATTCTTGGCGCGCATGCTCACGGAATACGCAACATGCTCTGCCTTTCCGGAGACCACCAGAAATTCGGTGATCATCCGCAGGCAAAAGGGGTCTTCGACATTGATTCCATGCAGCTTATCGGAATGGTAAAAAAGATGCGCGATGAAGGAAAATTTCTGGGCGGAACAGAAATCGGCCATCCCCCTAAAATTTTTATCGGCGCCGCGGAAAACCCGTTTGCAGATCCTTTTGAATGGAGGGTTCACCGCCTTGCGAAGAAGATAAGTGCCGGAGTCGATTTCATCCAGACACAGTGCATATACAATATGGATAAATTCAGGGAGTGGATCAAACAGGCAAATGATATGGGCCTTACCGAAAAGGCCTTTATCCTTGCCGGTATTACTCCCATGAAAAGTGTTGGTATGGCAAAGTACATGAAGAGCAATGTGCCCGGAATGGAAGTTCCGGACGAACTGGTAAAGCGCCTCCAGGGGGTTGATAAAAAAAGGCAGGCTGACGAGGGGATTAAAATTGCCTGTGAGCAGATAGAAGAATTAAAACATTTAAAGGGTGTGGCAGGCGTTCATCTCATGGCAATAGAGTGGGAGCACAAGGTTCCGGAAATTGCTGAGCGGGCCAAGATGCTTCCAAGGCCGATGGTATAACTCGAATATCGAAAATCGTACATAGAAGGAAACAAAGGATTCCAGGGGCCAAGGGTTCAAGGATTCAAGTGAAAAAACCATGCTGCCTTTCTCCTTACTCGGACATCGAAGTACGAAGTACGATATTCGACATTCGATATTTTCAAACTATGCTGCTCTGGAAAGCTTTACTGCGCAGACCTTGTATTCGGGTATTTTTGATACCGGATCAAGGGCCGCGTTGGTAAGCTTATTGGCTGCCGACTGTGCAAAATGGAAAGGAATGAAAACAGTCCCTCTTACTGCAGCAGGAGATATCCTGATCTTTGCCGTTATATCTCCTCTCCTCGAGGCAATATTTGCCATAGCTCCGTTATCAAAGCCGTATTTTCTGGCATCGGAAGGTGAAATTTCAACAAAATTTTCCGGCGCCCTTTCATTCAGTCCCTCGCTTTTCATCGTCATGGTACCGGTATGGTACTGGTAGATGATTCGGCCTGTTGTGAGATAAAGAGGGTAATCATCATCAGTCTGCTCGGCAGGAGGGATATACTCAATTGCATGAAATACGCCTTTACCGATCGGGAAAGCCAGTGTATGAAGAACAGGTGTGCCAGGATGATCGGGAGTCGGGCATGGCCAGTGAATGCCTTCTTCTTCCAGTCTGTCATAACTTATGCCGGCGTAGGAAGGAGTCACCTTCGAGATTTCTTCCATTATTGCGCTGCCGCTTTCATATGACATCGGATATCCCATGCGGGATGCTATTTCGCAGGTAATTTTCCAGTCATCTTTAGAATCTCCGGGAGGATCAACAGCTTTTCTGACACGCTGAACCCTTCGTTCGGTGTTCGAAAAGGTTCCTTCCTTTTCCGCAAAGCAGGCTGAAGGGAGAACAACATCGGCAAACTTTGCCGTCTCCGTCATAAAAATATCCTGCACAACAAGAAAATCGAGATTCTTTATGCTCTTTTCCGCATGATTTAGATCAGGATCGGAAACGAGCGGGTTTTCACCCACTATGTAAAGAGCCTTCAAAGTTTTATCATGGGCTTTGGGTATCATTTCAGTAACCTTCAATCCTGGTTTGTCAGGAAGCCCTGTAACTCCCCATGCATCTTCCATCTTTTTTCTTGCACCAGGGTCAATAACCTTCTGGTATCCTGAAAATACATCGGGAAGACCTCCCATGTCACATGCCCCCTGAACATTGTTCTGGCCGCGGAGCGGGTTGACTCCTCCGCCTCTTATGCCGAGGTTGCCGCAAAGCATGGCAAGGTTTGCGAGTGACTTGACATTGTCTGTGCCCGTTGTGTGCTGGGTGATGCCCATGCAGTATAAAATGGCGCCTGCCTTTGCTCCCGCATAAAGTCTCGCAGCCTCAATCAGGTCATTTGCGGGGATTCCTGTTATCGATTCGACATATTCAGGGGTATATTTTTCGGTAACAATTTTTAATTCTTCGAAGCCTGTAGTACGGTTTTCGACAAAAGTTTTGTCGTAAAGAGCTTCTTTTATGATCACGTGCATCATTCCGTTTATCCAGGCGACATCGGAACCAAGGTTCTGGCGCAGCCATATATCCGCAAAATCGGCCATTTTTATGCGTCGGGGATCGATAAGGATAAGTTTCGCGCCTTTAAATTTCACCGCCCTTTTAACAAAAGCTGACAAGACCGGATGATTCTCCGTGGTGTTTGAACCTGTGAGCAGAATCACATCGGCTTCCTCTACATCGCCTATGGTATTTGTCATTGCCCCGCTCCCGAAAGCTGCGGCCAGACCGGCCACTGTTGAGGAATGTCAGAGACGGGCGCAATGGTCAACATTGTTTGTTTTAAGCACCGCCCTTGCGAATTTTTGAACAATGTAATTCTCTTCGTTTGTTATTCTTGCTGAGGTCAGGACGCCTATGCTGTCCGGACCGTGCTTTTCCTTTATTTCACCGAGCTTTCCGGCAACAATAGAGAGCGCTTCGTCCCAGGTAGCTTTCCTGAAGCCGCCGTTTTCCTTTATAAGCGGGTCCGTAAGGCGCTCGGAGGAGTTGATAAAATCATATCCGAATCTTCCCTTTACGCAGAGACTCCCGAAATTTGGCGGAATTTCGTCGACTCCGGTGACCTTTACAACTTTATTATCCTGGACATGCAGATATAGCTGGCATCCGACACCGCAATAACTGCATGTAGTCCGGACTTTATCGGTTTTCCAATGTCTGACTTTGTAGCGGGACTCCCTTTCAACAAGTGCTCCCACCGGGCATGCCTGGACGCATTCCCCGCAAAAGACGCAATCTGAATCCTTAAGGGGTCTGTCCCCGGCAGCAATGATTTTGGTGGATGCCCCCCTGTAACCTATACTTATGGCGTTATTGACCTGAACTTCATTGCATGCCTGTACGCAGCGTCCGCATAATATGCATCTTGAGAAATCACGGATGATGAAAGGATTGACCGACTCCATGGGGTAAAGTATCTCGGTTGCCGGGAATTTATCGCCATTTACCTGGTATTTGTAAGCAAGATCCTGAAGCCTGCAATCTCCCCATACAGGGCAAAGTTCACCGCTGCCGTCATCCTTCTGCACGTTAAGCTGAAACTGAGTCCAATCCTTGCCGTCGAAACCCCTGATAGCGCAGTTGTGGTTTCCTGATGAGAGAAGAAGCTGTATTATAAGACGGCGCGCCTCGATTACAGGAGCGGATTCCGTGTAAACAAACATATTGTTTGATGCGGGAGTAGAGCAGGCAGGCAAAAGGCTTCGCGCCCCTTTAACTTCCACGACGCAGATTCTGCATGCTCCGGTGGGGATGGTTCTCTTCAAGTAGCACAACGTTGGAATATCAATACTATTTCGCTGCGCTACCGAGAGGATTGTTTCATCATGCTCAAAAATAAAGTCATGCCCGTTTATCGTTATTTTATTCTGTTGTTCCGCCATGATGCCTTGATTCTCCTTGCCAAGTGGTTCATACAATTCACATGCTTCATTTTTATAATCAGATCAAACTATTGTCAATCCGTAAAGATTTCAGGTTCTATCTTTCGCTCCCTGATATGTGAAAGAGTGCTTTTCAGAAATTCATCGACTGAAACTCCATATTTTATCTTACCGCTCAATGACCTTACTGAGACTGTCCCGGCTTCTTTTTCCTTTGTTCCGCATGTGATTATGAGGGGAACATAGTTAATCTGGGCGTCTCTTATCTTCTTGTTAAGGCTTTCGGTTCTGCTGTCAAGCTCAGTGCGCATTCCCTCTTTTTCAAGAGCAGTCCGGATTTGCGCCGCATATGGAACAAGATCGTCGTTAATAGGAAGCAGAGTTGCCTGTACAGGCGCCATCCAGAGGGGAAACTTTCCCGCGAAATGTTCAATCAGTATCCCGAAAAACCTCTCTATAGAGCCGTAAATAACCCTGTGTATCATTATCGGGCGGCGCTTTTCGTTATCCTTATCTATATAATTAAGATCAAATCTTTCAGGCAATGCCATGTCAAGCTGAACAGTTCCGCACTGCCATGTTCTTCCAAGTGCGTCTTTTATATGGATGTCGATTTTCGGCCCGTAAAATGCGCCATCCCCCTCATTAGTTTTATAGTCCATGCCATAAGCGGAAAGAGCCGATTTCAAGCCCTCGGTGGCGATACCCCATTGCTCATCTGTTCCTATCGATTTTTTCGGGCGTGTTGAGAGCTCAAGATGAAAACCGAGCCCGAATGTGCTGTAAATTCTCTCCACGAGTTTCAGCACTCCGAGTATTTCACCTTCAATCTGATCCGGAGTCATGAAGATATGCGCGTCATCCTGGTGAAAGGCCCTTACCCTGAAAAGACCGGATAAGACTCCGCTCAATTCATGCCTGTGGACGAGGCCTATTTCGGCGGCCCTCAAAGGCAGATCCTTGTAGGAATGGGGTTTCATTCCATAAAGAAGCATCCCTCCGGGGCAGTTCATAGGTTTTATGGCATATTCTGTTTCATCGACTATGGAAGTGTACATGTTTTCGCGGTAATTATCCCAGTGGCCGCTTCTTTCCCACAGGCCGCGGTTTAACATGATAGGCGTCTTTGTTTCTACATAACCGGCGGCCCTGTGTTCCATCTTCCAGTAGTCGATAAGAGCTCCCCATATATTCATACCCTTGGGATGAAAAAAAGGCATTCCGGGGGCTTCATCGTGAAAACTGAAAAGGTCAAGAGCCACTCCAATTTTGCGGTGGTTTCTCTTTATCGCTTCTTCGATAAAATGGAGATGATCATCGAGTTCTTTTTTTGAGAAAAAGGCCGTGCCGTAGATCCTCTGCAACTGGGCCTTTGTCTGATCTGCTCTCCAGTAAGCGCCTGAAACCTTCATGAGTTTTATGGCTTTTATAAATCCTGTATGCGGCAGATGGGGTCCTCTGCATAAATCCGTAAAATCGCCCTGTTCATACAAAGAGATTGTTCCGTCTTTTAAATCAGAGATCAGTTCAAGCTTGTAAGGTTCGTTTTTGTAGAAATGGAGAGCCTCTTCTTTGGAGACTTCCTTTCGTTTAAAAGGAATTTTTGCGCTTATAATACGTTTGATCTCAGCTTCAATATTTTCGAAATTTTCCTTTGATACAGGCTCCATGTCAATATCGTAATAGAAACCGTCTTCGACTACAGGCCCGATGGTCAGTTTTGCATCCTTATATATATGAAGAATTGCCTGGGCCATGACATGCGCCGCACTATGGCGAAGGATTTCAAGAGCCTCTTTGTCGCCTGATGTAACAAGTTTTACTTTGGAATCATTTGGAATAACGGTATTTAAATCGACAAGCTTTCCATCAAGCTCCATTGCCACACAGTTTCTGGCAAGACCCTCTGAAATGCTTCTTGCCACTTCAAGGCCGGTTGGGAAATTTTCAAAGCTTTTTATATTGCCGTCAGGCAAAGTTATGTTGATCATTATTGACTCACTGTTATTTTAATAAAGGGGTCGAGGATTCTGGGGTTCGAGGGGTCAAGCGGGAAATCAGGGTTTGTTTTATCACCCGAACCCATTATCACTTCAATTTTTTATGTCATAATGGTTTTATTTATACATTCTCATTTTATTTATACAAAAAGCCAGCTACAAAACGCTATAGAAACTTTTTATCAAACTGTCAGATATTTAGGTGAAATGGCAGTTATGGTCAAGATATATTTGCTGTAATTATGACGACTTTGTAAAAAGCCTCGACTAGTCACACTGAAGTCGGAGGTCGTTTATAGGCATGTTATCCAATATGATATAATTAACCTGAGCAACCGCAACATGCTTGCCGGCCGCATCAAAAAGGTCAACCGCAACAGGGCATAAAGTGCGCCCAAGCTTTATCACTTTTGCTTTTGCGGTGACGTCGCTCAGGCAGGGGGCTAGAAATCGTATGTTCATATCGGTGGTGGTCAATTTGACCAATGGTCCTGTTTTTGTGAAGATGGCGAAGCAGGCCGTGCTGTCGGCAATGGTCATCAATAATCCGCCATGGAACGATTCGAAGACTCCGTCATACTTTAATTTTCTCGGTACGGTAGTTTCGCAATAACCGTCGGAAAGTGATACGATTTTGATTTGCAGCGTATCAACTATCGGGATCTTGTTTGTCCTTGCAATTATCTGCTCTTCGAGTTCTGATGATATTTTCATATTATTTAATAATCTTCCATTTCCATTGCAACTTCTATTTTTTTGATTTCACTTAGTATATGCTGCTTTTCTTTTTCGGAAATTTCATTGTTTGAAAGGCGCATCTTGAGTGCGAGAAGAATTCTTTCAAGCCGGTAATCACTGCATGTATAAATATGTTTTTTCCCTTCAGGCATAATTATTATTAAGGTTCCTTCATACGATCGGCCTACTGTTTCTTTATTTTGTCGATATCTTTTTTTCTATAATAAACACATTTTATCCAGGCCATCAATAGAACATATTTGATTTTATATAAATATTGGAATAAATAACAGGCAATCCGAAGAACAGATGTTTTCAGAACCGGATCTTAAATATTCAGTATATTTATCGGGAACTTAAATGACCATGGAACACAACAGTATTCAAAGTGATTTTTCCTTTTGTATTTTACCTGTAATTGAGAAGCAGGTTTTCAGAATGGGTATTGCCGGCAATTACGGAATAAATTCTTCCGATGTCGAATGGGCATCAGAGCATGGAGCCAATTACTGGGTCTGGGGCGCCAGTTTTAAAAAAGTTACAGCAGGGATTAAGGATGTAATCAGAAAAAACAGAGAGAAGAATGTGGTTGCCCTGCTTGGCTGGGGATTCTTTGGCTGGCAGATACGCAAGAGTGTTGAAAAGGCTCTCCGCGAATTAAATACCGATTATCTGGATGTTTTCAAACTGGGGTGGCTCGGACGGACATCAATTTACAGCCAGGGTATTGTCGATTCATTGTTGAAACTTAAACAGGAAGGCAAGATTAAGGCTATCGGAACCAGCATCCATGACCGGAAACGGGCCGGACAATTGGCACTCGATTCAGAACTCGATCTGTTAATGATTCGCTATAATGCCAAACACACCGGAGCGGAAGAGGATATCTTCCCGCATCTAAAAAAGCGGAATCCTATTGTTGTCAGCTATACGGCGCTGGCGTGGCAGCAGTTAATAAACCCTGTGAAAGTGATTAAAATGGCTCCCTGGCCGGGCAGCAAAGAAGAGGCGATACCTCCCCTGACACCTGAACTCTGCTATAGATTCGTTTTGTCAAATCCTCATGTCCACCTAGTTCTGACCGGTCCGCAAAACAGAGAGCAGCTTATGACGAATTTCAGAACGATGCTGCAGGGGCCCTTGAATCAGGAAGAATTGAACTGGATCAAACAATATGGAAAACTAATCAGATCCAAGAAAAGAATTGATTACATAAAGTAGTCCATTCTGGGTACATCTTTCTAAGTAATACGGGCGAGTCCGGGACATTCTTCTCTTCTATCTTTTGGCCCGATAAATACCTGATTCGGTAACAATAAGCCCAGGTAATATTCAACCGCCATTAACGCCTGTGTTCTTTGACTCTCTGTCTGCTTTTTTTATAAACGCCCCATAGCTCATGCAAAACTTTTTTTGCAAAAAGAATTTCATGATATTTTGGATTGATATCCGGAAATTTTGCAATATTTTTTCTGAGGTATGAATCAAATAATCATGAGGCCATACCATGAGCGGTGATGTGGTTTATTTGAACGGCAAAAAAGGTTTTTAAAGTGATAAGCTGATCTTGTTCAAGCTACTGTTGCTGGATGAAACTTACCAGTCCGTCAATATTATGTCCGTCCGAGCTTTTTCAAGGTCTCCTTAAAAACCCTGTAAAAAGACTCATGGTCGGTTATTCCGCGGCTCAATATCTTACCAAAATCTTCCATGCTCTTGGTATTTATTATAATATTAACGCTTTTCTGAAACGCCGTCATGCTGTCCATTGTTCTGAACCTGTCGCTTATCAGCGCCACGAAAATATTACGTCTCGTAGATATCGGGAGGCGATCTATGGCCATCATGATTGGATTTAATTCATTGTTGGGGGTATCAAATTTTTCATTAAGAACAATGAGGTCATATACATGATAACGCATTCTTTTAAGCACGTCCCTTGAGTTGTCCGCCTCATTAGTATTGAATTCCATGAGATGGAGCGCTTCAATAATTTGTTTTTTACGTTCAGGATCGGATTCACAGACAAGAGCTGTTTTACCTTCCTCTTCCACAAAATCGAACGGCTTTTCTGAAGCATCGTATGAGTCCGAAGTTTGAGCTTCAACAAAAGAGAGCTCTTCACTGTCAGATTGACCGGCAGGCTCTTCTTTCAGGCTCAACTCTCCTGTTTTCTGGCCGGTGCTCAGGACTATTTTGCTTTTGCATTTGGGGCAGGGGATAGATTCAATCCCGGCAGGAATTTTTTCATCCGGAATCCTGAATTTGCTTTTACAGTTATCGCAGGTGATATCCATAGTCTCTTTAACAAGCCTCCCTTACGACTTTATTATATTTAACTGCCACTAGACATTTTCCCTTGCCTTGGATGAGGTCCTGCTCCGAACAAACTTTTCTTTTCTTCTTTTCCGTAAGATCTATCAAGCTCAAGCTTATCTATATCGGTTGTCGCCTCGCCTCTCGAGCTTTTAACCGTATCTATTCCACGGCCTACAACACCTTTGCGTGAAGCATAGGAAAGAGCAGTCTCTTCAGTTATTTGTCCTTTAGAAAAAAGGCCGGTGATATAATCGTCGAAAGTTGTCATTCCGAAGGCTCTTCCTGCCTGCATGATTTCGTAATATGTTTTCCCTTCGGATTCACCGTGTAAAATGAGTTCTTTAACTCTTAAATTCGATCCAAGGATTTCAAATGATGCAACCCGGCCCCCGCCGACTTTTGGAAGGAGCCTCTGGCAGACTATCCAGCGCACTGTATCGGCAAGGCGAATTCTTACCTGGTTTTCCTCTTCAGTGCTGAACATGCCGAGTATGCGGTTAATTGTTTGACCGGCATCTACGGTGTGAAGTGTTGAAAGGACAAGGTGTCCTGTTTCAGCAGCGCTTAACCCGATTTCGACACTCTCCCTGTCGCGCATTTCCCCCACCAGGATAACTTTGGGAGCCTGCCTCAAGGCAGCCCTCAAGCCGTTTGCATATGAATCGAAGTCAATGCCCAGCTCGCGCTGGTTGAATGTAGATTTTTTATGCGGATGCTGATATTCAATAGGATCTTCCAGAGTTACAACATGAACAGATTTGTTTTCATTTATCTGATCAAGAATAGCAGCAAGGGAGGTCGTTTTTCCTGAACCGGTTGCTCCTGTCACGAAAACAATGCCATTTTTTTCCTGGGTAATTTTATAAAAAACTTCCGGAAGGTTCATGCCTGTAATTGTTGGTACTTTAGACTCGAGGCGCCGCAAAACAACCGAATAATTTCCTGATTGAGAGAAAACATTTACCCTGAAACGAGCTTTACCGGGAAGACTGTAAGACAGATCGCATGAGCCTTCTTTCAGCAGGACTTCAGTTAACCGGTGGTCCCTGTTGATGAGGTTTAATGCGAATACTTCAGTCTGATAAGGAGACAGGGATTCAATCTTTGGTGTCATGTCAACGCTTACAAGCTGGCCGGCGCTTTCGACCTGCATTGGTTTGCCTGTGGTCAGATTAAGGTCCGATACGTATTGATGGGCATCGAGCATTTTTGTTAAGATATGATCTGTTTCCTGTTTTCTCATATATTGACCTCACGATTTATTATGCGTCTGTGAAATCTGCAGGCGGATTCTTCAAAAGCGGCCTGAACTTTGACTTGTCGTTTGCTTTTGCATAAGCTTCGTCGGCGGAAATCCAGCCCTTGTTCAACAATTCCATTATAGCGTCATCAAGGAGCTGCATCCCGTATTTTTTCCCGGTCTGCATCATGGAATTAAGCTGGTGGGTTTTTGATTCCCTTACCAGATTTCGTACAGCTGGTGTTCCGATAAGGATTTCGAGAGCGGGGCACCGCCCTTTTTTATCTATTCTTTTAAAGAGAACCTGAGCTACTATGGCCCTGATTCCGTCTGATAATGTTGAGCGGATCTGAGCCTGTTCGCTTGCAGGAAATACTTCAATAATACGATCCACTGTTTTTGCCGCGCTTGAAGTGTGAAGAGTTGCAAAAACAAGGTGTCCCGTAGATGCTGCTTCAATGGCAAGCGATACGGTTTCAAGGTCGCGCATTTCACCGACCAGAATGATATCGGGGTCTTCACGAAGAGCCCCGCGAAGAGCCGCGCTGAAGGTTTTTGTATGAAGTCCGACTTCCCTGTGGTTTACTATGCAGCCCTGGCTCTTGTGTACAAATTCAATCGGATCTTCTACAGTAATTATATGATCTTTTCTCATGCGGTTTGCGACATCAATTATTGCCGCGAGCGTTGTTGACTTGCCGCTTCCTGTTGGTCCTGTTACAAGCACCAGGCCCCTTGGAAGAAGGGCAAGTTTAGATATTACAGGAGGAAGCCCGAGCTGCTCCGCTGTCAATATCGTACTGGGGATCTCCCTGAAAACAGCTCCAACGCCATATTTCTGCATGAAGAAGTTCGCACGGTAGCGTGCAAGACCGGGAATTTCATAGCCAAAATCCACATCCCCGGTTTCTTCAAAATGCTTGACCTTCTCTTCAGGGGCTATTTCATAAATCATGCTTCTCAGTGCATCTGTGTCAAGAACGTTATACTTGATTCTTTCAATGTCTCCCCTTATTCTGAGAGCGGGAGGCTGTCCTGCAACAAGATGGAGATCCGAAGCGCCCTGTTCGTTCATCAGTTTGAAAAAAGCATCTATCTTTGCCATCGCGAAACTCCTGATTATTTTAATATTGTTGATAAGAGTTGAAAGAAAAGCATAAAATTTATTATGCAGATTGTTTCATCAGTTTTATCTTTAAATCATCATCATCAATGGCTTTTTGCTCTTCCCTGCTCATTTCAAGCAGTCTGGAGTAGGACTCAATTACAGATGAAAGCTGAAGCTCCAATTGCATTCGCCGGCGTTTAAGCTCGGTTATGTCTTCGTGTAACTGGACCAGCCTGTTATTGGCTCTGCTTATTATTTTTTCAGCTTTTACTTCGGCCTCGGCTATAATCAGTTCGGCAGATTTCTGAGCGTTTTCTTTCATCTGCTCCATAACACTCTGGGAATTTAACAGGGCAATTCTAAAGGCCTCTTCGCGTCCCGAGTATTCTTCTATATCACAATTTAATCTGTCTATGTCATTTTTCAGTTTCTCATTTTCATTGAGTAAAAGCTGAAAAGCATCCGCAATATCGCCAAGGAAAGCATCTACTTCCTGGACATCAAACCCCCTGAAAACAGTCTTAAACTGGTGTTGGATGATATCCAGCGGCGTCAATTTCATATATTCTCCTGAATCTATACTAATTATGAAAGCATAAAGGCCAGTCTTTGAAGGCTCCCAACCAGAAATTTTTCCAGAAACATTATGCCAAGAATAACAATAATTGGTGAAACATCAATGCCTCCCATGTAAGGAATCCTGGATCGTATGGGATAAAGAACCGGCTCTGTTACGTTATTAATGAACTGAACAATCTGATTATATGGGTCCGGGTTTACCCACGACAAGACAGCCCGTGCAATTATTATCCACATATATAAATTTAAAACATAATATATTACAGTAGCGGCAGCGCCAATAAAGTTACCCAGTATAAACATGAAAATTGAATCCCTTATTTTGTTGAGCTAATTGCAGAAATATATTTTTTCTCCCGCAAGGGGAGAATTTTTGAGGCTTGTGAAATTGGCCTCATCTATATAGATAATAATTGCATTTAAATCTAATATAACTAATTATATTTCAATAGAATAGTCAAGAGTTTTCATTAAATTGTCATTGACATGCGCAAACTTTATAAATATGCAGAAGGTTAAAGGGAAGTAACAATTGCACAAAATGTTTTGGAGGGAACATGGTGAATCTCAATAAGAAAACAGGCTTTATAGGGGCGGGAAATATGGCGGAAGCTATCATAGGAGCCATAACAAGAACGGGGGTTATACCTCCTTCAATGGTATATGCAAGCGATGTTAATGCCGAGCGGCTCAATATGCTGAAGAAAACTTACAGCATATTAGGAGCGGCTGATAATATGAAACTTTTTTCGATATGCGACATAATAGTTCTTGCTGTGAAGCCCCAGCAGATGGCCGATGTTTTACAGCAGTTAACATGTCAAAAAGAGTACAGTGTGCCGCGAAGAAAGCTGGTCATATCGATAGCGGCAGGTGTGCCTCTCGACAAGCTTGAAAACCTGCTCTATTCTCCCTTGAGCAAGGGAGAAAATGAGAATCTTCCGATTATAAGAGTTATGCCGAACACACCTGCTCTTGTACTGGCGGGAATGTCCGGAATGACACCAAACAGGCATGCCCTGCCGGATGATATAAATGCGGCAAGAACAATTCTTGAAGCGATGGGAAAAGTAATTGAGTTCAAAGAGGATGATCTCGATGCTGTTACGGCGCTTTCAGGTTCCGGGCCCGCTTATCTCTTTTACCTTGCCGAATCAATGATCCAGGCAGGCATAAACATGGGCCTTGACCCGTATGATGCCTCAATACTGACAAGTACGACTCTGAAAGGGGCTGTTACCCTAATGGAAGAGATGAATGAACCTCCGGAGTTGTTGCGTAGGCGTGTTACCTCTCCGGGTGGAACTACGGAAGAAGCTTTCAGGGTGCTGGAAAAGAAGAAGGTAAAGGAGGCAGTTGCTGAAGCGATAGCCGCCGCTGCGAGACGTTCCAAAGAACTGAGGCGTTAATCCATTTTAATTATTTTTAAATAAATATGTTCAATGAGACTATATCATATTCGGCTGCATTTGCCGCAGGGTTGCTATCATTCTTTTCACCCTGTATATTTCCCCTGATTCCGGGATATTTTTCTTTCATAACGGGTTTCTCGCTTGATAGACTGACTTCAGAATATGATGCGAAGATAAGAAAGAAGGTTCTTTTTTCAGCAATTTCTTTTGTTTCAGGCTTTTCGTCAGTTTTTATAATGATGGGGGCGTCCGCTTCATTTATGGGGGGAGTTGTTTTTGAATACCGGTCTGTCATCAGAGTGATCGGCGGCCTCATAGTAATTCTTTTTGGAATACATTTGATGGGATTGATCCGTATCAGGAGCCTTGAATTTGAAAAACGGATTCAGATGATTAACAGGCCTCTCAATTATTTCGGGGGATTTCTTGTCGGTATGGCTTTCGGCGCCGGCTGGAGCCCGTGTATCGGGCCGTTGCTTGGGTCCATTCTTATATTTGCCGGAAGCAGGGATACAGTTTCAGAAGGTATTCTTCTTCTTGGCATATATTCCGCTGGACTTGCCATTCCCTTTATTATTATATCGTTTTTTATAAATTATCTTCTGGCATTTATTAAGAAGGCCTCTTTTACCATGAA
>CAYODW010000034.1:0-18593 GCA_964402865.1 uncultured Desulfonema sp.
ATCTTTCATTCGGAAGATTGAAAATAAATGAGAAAGGCGGGTCCGGCGGTCACAAGGGTATGAAGTCAATAATAGATTCCTTTGGCGACGAAAATATTTCAAGGCTTCGAATTGGTGTCGGGCGTTCCGAAGCCGGGATAAGCACTTCAGATTATGTTCTCGGGAGATTCAGCAGTATAGAAAAGGATCTGCTTCAAAAGATTATAAAAAGGGCCCGGGATGCCGTTGTCAAGATCCTTTGTAACGGAATTACTGAAGGGATGAACAGCTTTAACGAAAACAAAGCCATAATTTAAAAGTCACGGCGTTGAGTATTAAACTTTTGCTCATGTAATCTGATGTTTTTAATCTCAATAATTATAAAGGATTGGCGTATAAGGTTGCGCCAGTCCTTTTTTGTTTGCTTGTTCATGAAAAGTGTGTTAGATATATTGCCGTTGATAAAGGGACTTAGAATCTTTTTAATAATCTTTGGATGATGGAGTACCGGCGATAAAAAAATATGAGTGCAAAACTAAACGGTAAACAGGTTAAAGCACAGGTAATCAGAAAAGAAGTTCGTGAATTCCATGTAGGTGATCTTGCCGTGTATCCGGCTCACGGGGTCGGCCGTATCGAAGCAATAGAAAACAAGACCGTAAACGGCGAAAAGCATGAGTTTTATATAATCAAGGTTCTTGAAAACGGCATGGTTATAATGATTCCTACATGGAATGTTGAGTCGGTTGGATTAAGGGATGTTATCAGTGAAAGGGAAGTTTCCAAGATTTATGAGTTCATGAAAAGCAAGAAAGTAAATTCTGTTGACAGTCAGACATGGAACAGGCGATACAGGGATTATATGGATAAAATAAAGACTGGTTCACTGTATGATGTCGCAGAGGTTTTCAGGGACCTTTATCTTTTAAAACTTACAAAAGATCTCTCCTTTGGAGAAAGAAAGCTTTTCGACACAGCCCAGACTCTTTTGGTGAAAGAACTTTCAACAGCAAGAAACACAACCGAAGCCAAAATATTTTCTGAAATCGAATCTCTGTTTGTTCAGGAAAGCCAAAGCGCCTAAATGAGACCTTTGCATAACACTCTCTTTTGCCCGATTACTGTGTCAGGCTCAAATTTTAATCCTCGAAATACTCAATGTATTCATTTGGTTGAAATTATCGCCTTCCTTGTACTTGGACAAAATCGGGCGTTTTTCAAAGGTCTCTAAATATATATGCCCGGCAGGAAAGACTTTACCATTTGCGTGGACAAATCCGCTTCCGGGAAACGCCTTGATATAGTCGTCTCTTCATTTCTCCCTTCCTGCTCCAGATCCCTTGCCGCTTCTCTGATCCGGAAGGGTAATATACTGGTTAAGGATAATCTGAAAAAACCGGGATACAGGGTAATCCCAGGCGATAAGATATCCGGGATAATTCCAGATCCAGATCCTGTTTGCTACACTCCTGAACCTATCACAATCGATATCCTTTATCAGGATTCAGATATCATAGTAATCAACAAGCCGCCCGGAATTGTTGTTCATCCTGCTCCGGGCCATTATTCGGGTACCATTGTAAATGCCCTTCTGTTTCATTGCCGTGATCTTGCCGGAATAGGCGGTGAAATAAGACCCGGGATTGTTCACAGGCTGGATAAAGATACATCGGGAGTGCTTGTAGCCGCAAAAAACGATTCCGCACATGCTCTTCTCTCTTCTCAATTCAAGGAAAGAAAAATCAAAAAACAATATTTGGCTATTGTTCATGGTAGTATGGAACAGGATTCCGGTTCTATCGAGTTTCCTATCGGCAGACATACTTCAGACAGAAAAAAAATGTCTGTTATAACCCGCAAACCAAGAATTGCTGAAACGCACTGGAAAGTCAAAGAGCATTTAGATGTTGCGTCTCTTATAAGCATCGATTTGAAAACAGGCCGGACACACCAGATAAGGGTTCACTGTTCCGCAATAAAACATCCGGTTGTGGGAGATAGGGTTTACGGGCACGGCGGGATTAAAGCGTTCGATGCAAATAATAAAGAGAAACATGAGCTCTTAAAGTTGGTTAAGAGGCAGATGCTTCATGCCTGGCGCATAAGATTCCGCCATCCTTCCACAAATAAGATAATGGAGTTTGAAGCTCCAATCCCTGATGACATGGCAGGACTTATTGATTCACTTATCAAGCCATGCCTTTGAAAGCAAAAAATGCAAGGGAAAGAAGCCCTGCAGTGACAAGACCTATTGATGTATCCTGAAGCGGTTTCGGAACCCTTGCAAGCAGTATCCGTTCACGTACTCCTGCAAAGAGTATCAGCGCAAGGCCGAATCCTGCAGAATAGGAAAAAGAAGATACAAGGCATTCAATGAAGGTATATTCCTCCTTGATATTTATCAGGCAGACACCGAGAACCGCACAGTTTGTTGTAATAAGAGGAAGAAAGATCCCAAGTCCCGCATAAAGGGCGGGGATGCTCTTCTTTAAAAACATTTCCACGAACTGAACAAGGGCGGCAATAACAAGTATGAAGGACATTGTCCTTAGGTATTCAAGCCCGAATTTTCTTAAAATAAACATTTCGGTCAGCCAGGTGATGGCTCCGGCCAGTACGAGAACAAAAATAACAGCCATAGCCATTCCGACTGCCGTCTCCATTTTCTTCGACGTTCCAAGAAAAGGACAGTTCCCTAGATATTGCATCAGCAATATGTTGTTTATAAGTATACAGCTTATGGCTAGCAGAACATAGTCACCCATAATTTACTCCGTTACTGGTCTCTTGTTTGTAGTTTCTGGTTCATACTTCAATATTCGATGTTCTCGCCTTTTCCGCCTTCCGCAGGTCCGACAATTCTTATGGCGGAACGCCTTTTCACTTTGCGCCTATGTGCCTTTGCCCCTTTCTCTTCAACTTTTTTTCCCTACAAAATTCATTACGCAAAGCATGAGCCCGAGACACACAAATGCGCCGGGGGCTTCCACCATGAAATTAAAAGGTTGAAAAGAAGGCCCGAAAACCTGATTTCCATAAAAAGTTCCGCTTCCGAAAACCTCTCGGATAGCTGCAAGAGCAGTCAAAGACATCGTATATCCTATTCCAAGGCCGAGACCGTCCGCAAAGGAAGGTATGATTCCATTTTTGTACGCAAACGCCTCTGCTCGGCCGAGGGGAATGCAGTTGACAACGATGAGCGGTATGAATATTCCCAGTTTCAGGAAGAGCGGGTAAGTATAGGCCTGCATCAGGAGTTCTACAACCGTTACAAAAGTCGCAACAACAATGATAAAACAAGCAATCCTTACCTTTGAAGGGATAATTTTTCGCAGCAATGAAACCAGGACATTGGAGCCTACAAGAACGAAAATAACGGCAGCGCCCATTCCAATTGCATTCTCAACCGATTTTGTAACTGCAAGTATCGGGCATAAGCCAAGCACAAGCCGGAATGGCGGAATTTCTTTCCACAATCCTTTTGTAAATTCCTGAGTTAAGGTCTTTGCCATTAAGTTTCTCCCTATTTGAATCCCTTCAATTTTTCCGCAAGCTGTGGTTTCAGACTTATGTAAGTTTTTGCTGCATCAGTAACAGCTCCTGCGACACCCTTCGAGGTAACAGTTGCTCCTGAAATGGCATCGACCTGTCCACCCTCACTTTTAACCTTGAAATCACCCGATAGGGGAAGCCCTTTGAATTGAGCTGCAAAACGAGGGTCCGTCTTGGCCCTTGAGCCGATTCCGGGTGTTTCACTGTGAGTGGTAACACCTATGCCAATGATCTTGTCGTCTGCAACATTGACTCCAAGCATAATGCCAAAATCTCCGCCAAAACCTTTTCCTGTGGATTCAAAGACAACGGTTTCCGCCTTTCCGTCGAATTTTCCCACGAAGAAACTTTTTTCGGTTTCCCCGTCTTTGATTTTGAAACGGTCGGCAATCGGATCATTAGCTGATCCTTTCAAAATATCGCGAATTGCCGGCCCTTTTACAAATTCAAGCTGCTGGTTCTCAATCTTTTCCATTGTTTCATTCCGGAGTGCAGCAAGGAGTCCGCCCGAAAAAGAGCATAAAGCGGTCAGAACTATTATCATTTTGAGCATTTCACGCATGGCTGTTGACCTTTCCCATGGCTTTTGGCCTTATCCTGTCTATGAGCGGATTAGTGAGATTCATGAGAAGAATCGCAAAAACCACTCCATCGGCATGACCGCCAATATTCCTTATCAGTATAACCATCAATCCTGTGCCGGCCCCGTATATGATCATGGGAATAAAGTTTACAGGGGATGAAGAATCTTCGGTAGCAAGAAAAAAAGCTCCCAGAAGGGTATTGCCTGTTAAAAGATGAAATAAAGGACCGGCATATTTACCGGTATCATAAAGTTGAAAAATCAGAGAGGAGATTATCATGGCGGCAAGAAATGAAAAGGATATTTCCCACCGTATAAATCCCCTGATTATAAGATATAATCCGCCGAGAGTAAGAGCAAGCCCGAATGCCGAGCCTATGCCGCCGGTCTGGTTTCCCATTAAAAGATCAGTAAGATTGAATGAATCTACAGCGGATACACCATAATGCTTAAGAGCGACAAGCGGATATGCCGCGGGAAAATTAAAATCATAACTTAATAAAGCATTATCTATATCAAAAATATTTTTCCATGAGAGCATCAGGATTGCAATCCCAATGAGAGCAGGATTGAAGGGATTTCCGCCAATACCTCCATATATCTGCTTACCTACAACAATGGCGACAAAAGTTCCTGTAATAACCGCCCACCATGGAGTTGTCGCAGGGAAAAGCATCGCAACCATCATGCCTATTACCGCTGCATTTCCGTCTCCGATTGTTGCCGGCCGTTTGGTCAGGAGGTTTATCAGGTATTCCCAGATTATTGCAGTTGAAATGGAAAGAGCAACAACCCCGACAGCAGGCAGTCCGTATAAATAACAACCATGGAGAACGGCTGGAAGCGCAGCAAGCATTATGTTATTACTACGGGTTGAAATTTTACTTCCGTCATGGCAGTAAGGTGCGTGAGAAACGATTAATTTTTTCTGGTTAGGCATTTGCCGCCTCCGCTCTGTTTATTCCGGCAAGTTCGTATTTGGCAAGCCTGATATATTGTGATATCGGCATTCTTGATATGCAAACATAACTGCAAAGACCGCATTCTATGCAGGAGTAAAGATCATATTCTTCCGCGGCCTGCTGGTACATTTTTGCTTCAAGGTATCTTACAAGCATATTCACTGGAATATTTGTCGGGCATATTCTTATACAGTCACCGCAGTTTATGCACGGATAATCTGAAACCGGCTGTATCTGATTTTTATCCTGAATCATTATTGCATCAGTGTCAGGCAGAACCGGATAATCTTCCGAATATACGGGAGAACCGGCCATAGGACCTCCGAGGATCAAGCGATCCCCATGATTTAATGTAATATTGAAGGCTTTGAGAATGTCGCCCAGGAGAGTTCCTATTCTTGCTGAAACGAGTTTTCTGGTGCCGTCTTTATTTATTAATGTGATAATTTTATCCGTGGGAATTCTGTTATTCAGGAAGGCAGCTCCTAAAGACGCAACCGCTTCCGCATTAATAAAGCAGACTCCTATATCTTCAGGTATTTTCCCTGCCGGAAGAATTCTGCCGAGAGATTCCTTTATAACAAGCTGCCTAAAAGCCGATGGATATCTGGTGCTGATATTTTTTACTTCCGCTCCGATATGTCCATACCCCTGAAGCGAATCTCTCCTTACCGCAAGAACTATATTGTTAATTCCGGGAACAGATTTTAATATTTCTATACCTTTTATTATATGTTCCATTTTTGAGTTAATAAAATACTGACTGGTCACAACCAGCAAATCAGAATCAACACCGGTAATAATTAATGTGTCGATTTTATTGACCGGATCTATAAGGGATTTTAAGGGCAGGTTGCCGGGAAGAGATGAAAGATAGTCCCTGAAGGTTTCAATGCTCCGGTTCCCGGATACCTTTTCGAAAGCATCATCAGTCTCATCTTCAGAAACATCAATCTGAACAGATGTGTAGGATTTCCCAAAATCTCCTGCATATGGAGAAATATAAGATATAGTGCCTGTTACTGTAGAAATAATATACTCTTCCGAGTCGGCATATAGAATCAGTTTTTGCCCCGTTTTTACCTTGTCGCCTTCTTTAAATAAAGGAGACCCTTTTTTGTCATAGGCCTTACAGAAAAAAAGAACTGCTTTTTGCGGAACGGGAATGAGATTCGGTTTGCAGCCCGGTTCGATAACGTCATATTCAAGATGTGGCTCGCTGAGACATATGAATGGTCGTTTTTTCATGTATTTATTACCTTTAGTTAGCGCAATTGCGCGCTCGGATTCATGACCGCAAGTAAAGTCTGTTTTCCGGCTTACATATTATGACACCAGTTGCATCTTTTTTCTTTTTCCATCGGACCTGCATCGATTTTTTCATGACAACTGTCGCACTGCTGATGAAATGCGTCGGTTTTTTTTGTCAAAGCAACACCTTCAAAATCTCCGGAATCGTGGCATTCAAGGCATTTTTTTGGTGCCGGTGCGTTATCTTCAGAATTGATGTGGCATTCACCGCAGGCACTGGCAGAGGCATCATCTCCTTCAGGATGATGATGACAGTCTCTGCATGAAAGAGCATACCCTTTTTCCGAGGTATGTGCTTTATGGTCGAAAAGGACTTTTCCGGCAAGAGTTTTAAACATGATTCTAACCGGCTGCTTATCTGTTTTGGCAGGAAAGGCTGCATAACAGACAGTACCGACAATAAACAGAGCAGCAGCCATATACAAAGCCAGTCTAAGTTCCTTATTTGGACTCATTTTTTTTAATATCCTTCCGAGATATATATCAAAAAAAAGACCTCTCAATTATTGAGCATGCTTTCCCTAGCACATTAATTAACACCTTTCAATATATTTTTATTCGCAGGCGCCACATTTTTTGCATAAATTCATGGGGCAGGGCGGGGATGTTTTTTGGATCAGGGCATTTTTGTATTCTTTTATTAAAAAAGATTTTTTAATCCCGTGGTCTATAAAATCCCAGGGGAGTATTTCGTCAAAAAGTCTTTCCCTGTAAACATAAAAATCGGAATTGAAAGGTGATGACTTAAATGCATTAGACCAATTTCCTCCGTTTGAATTTGCCAGTGATATTATTTCGGCTACTCTGCGGTCACCTCTTGAAATAAGTGCCTGGATATAGCTTCTTTTCGGAGATTCCGCATCCACCCTGACATTTGCTTCCTTTTTGAGACCGGCCTTGATGTGTAAAATCTTGTTTTTCAGGGAAGACGATTCATCCATTCCAACCCATTGAAAAGGAGTAAAGGGTTTTGGGACAAACGGATTTATACTTACCGTAATTTGTCCTATCCGTTTTATCTTTCTGCTTGAAGCAAGAAATCTTTTCTTTATTTTCCTGCAAAGGGTTAATATCGCTTCAACATCATCCATGGTTTCGGAAGGAAGTCCGACCATGAAATAGAGTTTAATGTTCGGAATACCTCCTTCTACTATGGTTTCCGCGGCGGCTAAGATCTGATCCTCATTTATTCCCTTGTTGATTATGTCGCGCATGCGCTGCGAACCGGCATCGGGAGCTATGGTTGCCGTTTTGACCCCGCTTTTTTCAAGAGCGGTGACAAGCTTTACGGAGAGAGCATCGGCCCTGATGGAACTGAAAGATATTTTGGCGCCATTTTCCTGTGCTATGTCACATAGTTCGGCAATATAAGGAAGATCCGAAACAGCAGCTCCGATAAATCCTATTTTGTCTGTTTCGGCTATTCCATTATCAAGGCACGTTATGAGGGATGAGAGGTCTCTGAATCTTGGAGGTCTGTAAATATAACCAGCGGCGCAAAATCTGCACCCGTGAGGGCATCCCCTCGATACTTCGATTAAAAATGTCCTGTCAAAGATTGTCTCTTCAGATATGATTTTACTGCATGTATGTTTTCGGGAAATATCTTCACAATAAATCCGTTTTATTTTTTCCGGCACATCTGTGATTGGGTAAAAAGAGTGAAGGGTTCCGTCTTTGTTATAGGATGTTTCATAAAACGCCGGGACATATATGCCCGGCATATGCTTTGCGATTTTTTGTAGAATATTCATTTTTTCTGTTCCAGGCTCATAATAGTCGAAGAAACTTTCGATTGTTCCTTCCGCTTCGCCTATTATGAAACAGTCGATATACCGGGAAACAGGTTCAGGATTTATAAAACAGGCAACTCCCCCCGCCATAATAAGAGGATGGGGGGTTCCTCTTTCAATGGCTTTAAGGGGGAGTCCTGCTCTTTCGAGAATCAAAAGAATGTTTGAAAAATCATTTTCAAAGGATACCGAAAACGCGATTATGTCAAAATCGGCCAGCCGCCTTGATGTTTCAATTGTTTTTACCGGATCTGTATTGCTTCCAGGGAGAAAAGCCCTTTCACATAAAAGATGATCAAGCTTGTTTAAAATATCATAAACCGTCTGAAAACCAAGATTTGACATCCCGACTTCATAGGTATTGGGATAGACGAGGGCTACCCTTATGCGTCCTCTCCAGTCTTTGCGGACAGCCCCTGTTTCGGATCTTGAAAAATTCTTCGGTTTTTTGTCTTTTCTCCATGGCATTGATTGCTTGGCCGGTCATAAATAAGTGTTAATAGAAGAATTCGAGGATTCAAGGATTCAAGGGTTCAAGTGAAAAGGCCATATGCCCTCTGGTCCCTGATCCCTGCCTTTCGCCTCGCGCCTTTCGCCTGACTCCTTCTAGTCTGCTTTTTTCCTTAAAAATGTCGGGACATCAAGATCGCTGTTGTCAATAACCAACCCTTTATAACCCCTGTATGTTGCGCCTCCCGATTCACCGGCAGCCTCTTTCTGGCGTACGATAGTCGGGATATCATAGTTTACGGCTGTCTTCATATCTTCGATTGTAAGACTACGGACTTTCCCTCTTGCCTGGAATCTTTCCTCTTTCACCTCGTTTTTGCTTTCCACGTGAGGAGAGCCTATGCCTGTCGCAATAACTGTTACCCTCAACTCTTCGCCTAAGCTGTCATCAACGGCTGTGCCCCATATTATATCGGCATCTTCTCCGACTTCATTGAAAATCCGGTCTGAAGCCTCTGTCATTTCTTCCATGGTGATATCGCTGCCGCACGTTATGTTCATTAATACGCCTTTTGCGCCCTTGATTGAAATGTCTTCAAGCAGAGGATGTGATATGGCGCGTTCGGCCGCTTCAACCGCCCTGTTCTCACCGCTTCCCACTCCGATACCCATAATGGCCAGGCCGGCCTTCGACATCGTGGTTTTTACATCCGCAAAATCAAGGTTAACAAGGCCGGGCATCATTATAAGGTCTGTTATGCCTTTTACGGAATGGAGCAGAACTTCATCCGCCTTTTTAAACATCTCGGTCATTTTGGCATTTTTTGAAGCAAGCCCCCGCATCCTGTCATTAGGAATAGTGATTACAGTATCCGCGTATTTTTTAAGTTCGTTTATTCCCTCTTCGGCCTGCTTCATCCGTTTTTTACCCTCAAAGGAGAACGGCTTTGTTACCACTGCCACGGTAAGCGCTCCCATCTCCTTGCAGAGCTTGGCTATGACAGGAGCAGCGCCTGTTCCTGTTCCTCCTCCGAAACCGGCTGTTATAAAGACCATGTGACTGCCTTCAAGGGATTTCTTGATTATTTCTTCAGTTTCAAACGCGGCATCCCTGCCAATTTGGGGCATGGCGCCTGCTCCAAGTCCCTGGGTAAGCTTTTCGCCGATCTGAATTTTGACCGAAGCCATTGATTTATCAAGAGCCTGGGCATCGGTATTTGCCGTAATGAACTTGACCCCCGCCAGGTTCGAGGAAATCATGTTGTTAATGGCATTTCCTCCGGCGCCACCAACACCGATTACCTTGATTCTTGCCTGGTTTTCATTTTCTACAATGGTAAACATGTTTCACCCCCCATTAAATGATTGTTTAAGACTCCGGTCCCGGTTATTAAGTTTTCAAATCACATCATTAAACCATTTTTTCATTCTGTTAGTTACTCTGTTGAATATGTTTCCGTCACGAATCCTGAATTTCTTCTGAGTCTGGTTTTTTGCTCCATATAAAACAAGACCAACGCCTGTTGCGTACATAGGGTTGTTAACTACATCCACAAGGCCGCCGATTCCCATCGGTTTTCCAAGACGGGTTGGAAGATTAAAAACCGATTCCGCTATTTCAGTAACATCCGTCAGCAGGGCGGAGCCTCCTGTAAGAACAACTCCCGACGGTATTGAGTTTTCCTGTCCGGCCCTGTAAATTTCTCTGTTGATAAGCGTAAAAATTTCTTCCATACGGGGCTCAAGAATTTCACCCAGTATCTGGCGGGGAAGTTTTCTCGGTGTTCGCCCTCCCATTCCCGGTACTTCAATCATTTCATCGCTATGAATATTCCTCGCGATACAGCCCCCGTATTTTATTTTGATTTTTTCCGCTTCCGGAAGCGGAGCGCGTAATCCGACCGCGATGTCATTGGTAAGATTATTACCTCCGAGAGCAAGAACAAAAGTGTGTTTTATGTTTTTCCCGGAAAAGACTGCGAGATCGGTCGTGCCCCCCCCAAGATCGAGAAGCACTGTGCCAAGCTCCTTCTCTTCTTCGGTAAGCACTGCTTCTCCGGAAGCAAGAGCTTCGAGCACTATGTCGCACACGTCAAGACCTGAACGGTTCGCGCATTTGACTATATTATGTGCTGATGTAACAGCGCCGGTTACAATATGAATTTTTGCTTCGAGCCTGACCCCGGACATGCCTATTGGATTTTGTATCCCGGCCTGGTCGTCAACCATATATTCCTGAGGAAGAACATGTATTACTTCGCGGTCCATAGGTATTGCTACTGCTCTGGCGGCATCAATCACATGCTCCACATCCTGCTGGGTTATCTCCGGGCCTTTGATGGCAACAATACCGCGGCTGTTGAATCCGGTAATATGGCCCCCTGCGATTCCGGCATAAACGGAAGATATTTCACATCCTGCCATAAGCTCAGCCTCTTCAACCGCTTTTTTAATCGAGTCAACGGTAGATTCAATATTAACAACCACGCCTTTCCTGAGTCCTATAGAAGGGTGAGTCCCGATACCAATTATGTTTATCCCATTATCGGCCATCTCGCCAACCACGGCACAGATTTTTGTCGTTCCGATGTCAAGGCCGACAATCAGGTTCTCACGTACCGGCATTTTATACCTCCTTCTTATATGTTTCAGGCTCTTCAGCGGGATTAGCTGAAGGGCGGATAACTATACGGCTCAGATTATTAAGATCGACGGTTTCAAAATCAGAGAAATCCTGGCCATTTTTTGCATGGTAAAAGACTTTTTCCAGCTTTTCATATTTATCGGGATAATTATTGTATCCGAGTTTGATGGTTTTATCGAAAGCAAAAACAGTAAGCCCTATATCCCTATCCACATTTATAAGGGTAATAGAACTATTGGGAAGAATGCTTTCGGGTTCCCGGCCCAGTTTAAGTACGGTCATCACTGCACTAAACGACGGGCTTATTATCGTGCCGCTTAAACTCAAATCGGAAAATTTAAGACCCTTTACCAGAGGAAGGTTCTCCAGATCCGTCGTTGTTTTTTCTTTAAAAATTTCCCCATGGTCATTGAGTAAAAATTCTTTTCCAAGATCCAGAACGGCAAGAGGTTTGTGTTCTTTTATTCTCACAATGATACCGGAAGGAATTTTTCTGACTACTTCGGCTTCAGCTATCCATGTATTTGCCAAAAGCCGTTTTCTTACCATTGAGAGATTTACGGAAAGTATATTGTCACCCGTTTTTACAAGGGTTTCTTTAATTATCTCCTCTTTGGAGAGAATCTGATTCCCTTCAACAGTAATGGTTTTTGCTCTGAAATAGTCGCTCTGGGTAAGGCAGTCGTATCCGAATATAGAGATCAGGCTGACGGCAGGAATAACAGAAAGTGCGAGCATTATCTTCAGACAGAAGATGACGCGAACTTTGATTCCGGCGCCCTTTTTTCTGTAAGGCCTGTTTATGTAACGCCTTCTCTTTGCCTGTTTAAATTCCAACAATTTTAACCTCTGGTTCAAGTCTTATATTAAATTTTTTAAAAACCGCTTCCTGTATCAGCTGCATGAGCGCCAGTATGTCTGAAGCGGTCGCGGCGCACGTGTTTACTATGAAATTGGCATGCTTTGTCGAAACTTCCGCGCCGCCTATCCTCCTTCCTTTAAGCCCGGCCATGTCAATAAGCTGCCCGGCCGTTTTACCTGAAGGCGGATTCCTAAAAAAACATCCCGCGCTCGCCGTTCCGGTCGGCTGGTTATCTTTTCTTTTTTTTAAAAGAGCCCGGGCCTCTTTTTTCAGTTCGAGCGGATCAGACTGTAAGAGCCTGAAGCAGCCGTCGATAATTATGGGATTTTCCCGGTGCGACTTTGTAAAGTTTTTATCCCAGGATAGTTTTCTATATGAAAAATCGAGTTCATCCCGTTTTATCCTCAACAAAGTTCCTGTTGAGAGCATGATATTAACTGAATCCAGAACATCCGATATTGAGCCTGAAGATGTGCCGGCGTTCATCATTATGGCTCCCCCGACAGTCCCGGGAATCCCGAGCGCAAAATTTATTCCCGAGAGACCTTCTTCTATCGCATAGCGGCAAAAAGTCTGTGTTCTGACACCGGCCATGGCTTTAACCAGAACCGGTTCCCCGTTTCCGCCGGAACGGGAAATTTCATTGAGGCATTCCGTCAGAACTATAACGATTCCGGGGATTCCTTTATCTCTCACAAGAAGGTTTGATCCGTCTCCTATTACGATATACGGGATTCTTTTATCTCCCGCCCAGCGCAATAGTTCCCGCAGTTTTTCTACATTGTCGGGGCATATAAAGGCGTCAGCCGGACCGCCGACTCTGAAATAAGTGTGCCTTGACATCGGCTCCCTGTATTTTATGCCGCTTCCTATAACGTTATTCAGCCAGTTTATTGAATCTTTATCGATGGACATTCCGTTTTTTCTTCTTCCTGACAGTCTCTTTTTTTAAAGATTCCATCAGACTCATGCCGGCCTTCCAGACATCTCCGGCGCCGAGAGTCAGCAATATGTCATTCTCCTTTAACTCTTTCGAAAGGAACGCAACCGCCTTTTCGTGCCCCTCCATGAAAACAGCCTCTTTATGGCCGTGGGCTGCTATCGCTTCGCACAGAATCCTGGAATCGACGCCCTCTATCATTTTTTCCCCCGCCGCATAGATAGGGAGAATTACAAGGTAATCGGATTGATAAAAAGCACGGGTGAAATCATCAAACAGGGCTTTTGTTCTCGTATAACGGTGAGGCTGAAAAATAACGACAAGGCGTCTTTCCGGCCAGCTCTCCTTTGCGGCCTGCAATGTGGTTTTAATTTCTGTCGGATGGTGACCATAATCATCCACAACGATAACTCCCTTTGCTTCACCTTTAATTTCAAGTCTTCTCTGAACACCCTGCAAGGTTCCGAGCGCTTCCCTTATGATATCAAAGGGTATGTCGAGTTCAAGGCCGACCGCGATGCTTGCCAGCGAATTATATACATTATGAATTCCGGGCAGATTAAGGGCTATTTCACCCAGAGATTTTCCATGATGGTAAACCGTGTAAGTGCTTCTCAAACCGTCAATAAAAACATTTTTAGCCTGAAAATCGGCCTGGGAACTCATTCCGTAAGTGGTGTAACGTTTTTTTATTCTCGGAATTATCTCCTGAACAGACTCGTTGTCGAGGCAGAGCACCGCAAGCCCGTAGAAGGGTATTCTGTCTATAAAACTGAGAAAGACTTCTTTAATGGCGTTCATATCCTTGTAATAATCGAGGTGCTCTTTGTCTATGTTGGTTACTACGGCTATTGCGGGAGAGTATTTAAGAAAAGATCCGTCGCTTTCATCAGCCTCGGCAACAATGAAATTTCCCTGTCCAAGCAGGGCATTTGAGCCTATGCTCTTTAATTTGCCGCCGATGACAACCGTAGGATCCAGATCACCTTTTGCCAGTACTGATGCTATTATGGAGGTGGTCGTTGTTTTCCCGTGGGCGCCTGCAACGGCGATACTGTATTTTAAACGCATCAGTTCGGCCAGCATTTCAGCCCTTGGTATAACGGGTATTGAGATCTGGGATGCGGCAACCACTTCGGGGTTGCCGGGGCCGATTGCAGAAGATGTCACTACCACATCCGCGCCCTCTATCTGTTCTCCTTTGTGCCCCCTGAATATGGTGCCTCCAAGCTTTTTCAGACGATCGGTTATATCGGTTAAGGCCGAATCAGATCCTGAAACCTCATAGCCAAGATTGAGAAGGAGTTCGGCTATACCGCTCATTCCGATTCCGCCGATTCCCACAAAATGTATATGGTATTTTTTAAGGTACATAGTTCAAACAATTATTAAGTGTTAATAAAGGGTCCAAGGGGCCAAGGATTCGAGGGTTCAAGTGAAAACCCTCACCCTCTTGCTCCTTTTTTGTCCACTGACTACTCTCATCCGGTTTCTGATCCCTGTCTCTCATGTCTTCCGCCTCATGCCTCATGCCTATTCACTATTCCATAACAGTCGTTCACTATAAATTCCGCGGCATCCGGCCTGCCGAATTTTTTTGCCGCGGATGCCATTTTATAAAGTTCTCCCGGATGTCCCGCATAATATTCAATTTTTTCAGAAAGGATTTCAGCCGTTAAATCTTTTTCCAGGATCATTTCCGACGCGCCCGAATCCGAAAGGGCACGTGCGTTTAATGCCTGATGATCATCTGCCGCATAAGGATAGGGAATAAAAATTGCTCCCAGCCCGATGGCTGTGACTTCAGCAACAGTTGTCGCGCCGGCTCTGCAGATTATCAGGTTAGCTCCGCTGTACCGCTCTGCCATATCTTCAAAGAATGGCTTCACCACATATGAAATCCCCGATCTTTCATATGCGCCTGCGACATATTCCTCATCCTGGGCTCCCGTCTGGTGCACAAAGGAATATCTTTCCCTGTTCTTAAGAAGCGGCAGGGATCCGACAACCGCCATGTTTATTTTATGAGCTCCCTGGCTTCCTCCAAGGATAAGAACATTAAATGGCCTATTACCGCCTGATGAGTCGTAAGGAACATTTTTACCGGCGGCATCAATAATTTCTCTTCTTAGGGGGTTCCCGGAAAGAACCGCCTTTTGAGGGGAAAGCCTCTTTTTTGTCTCTTCGAACGAGATGTAAACGCGGTCGGCAAACCGGGACAGGATACTGTTTGTTATGCCCGGTATGATATTCTGCTCATGCAGCGCTATTTTAACACCCAGAAGCCGGGCCGTGATAACAAGAGGCCCGGAAGAATAACTTCCAACCCCGACTACAAGATCCGGTTTGAAATTCCGTATTATTTTGAATGACTCAAACATGCCCTTTGGTATTTTTAAAACAGATTTTAACTGTTTAAGATAACCACGCCCTTTTATGCCTTCCGCCGAGATGCTTTTGTGATTAAAGCCCGCCTTTTCGACCGTTTTTTTTTCAAAAGTATTTCCTGCCCCTACAAAAAGAATTTCGTTCCCGGAATCCTTCCCGGTAAATGCCTGTGCTATGGCGATTCCGGGGAAAAGATGACCGCCTGTACCGCCTCCGGCAATGATAACACGCAGGTTTTTACCGACGGCGCAGTCTGTTATTGCCTGCGCGGAGTTTGCGGTATGCTTTATGCTTTTCAGGTTCTTAGTCATGCTCTCCTCGGATGCCTGAAGGCATATGGCTTTTTATGCGCCTGCGTTCCTATGTTCATGAGTATTCCTATAGATGCCATGTTGACAAGGAGTGATGTTCCTCCGTAGCTTAAAAATGGTAGAGTAAGACCCTTTGTCGGCAGCAATCCAAGGGCAACACCCATGTTTGTACAAACCTGAATAGCTATTGCGGATGTAATTCCTGTTGCAAGAAATGTTCCGAAGGAATCCTCCGCGTTTTTCGCGATAATGATTCCTCTCCATAATATGAGCACATAAAGGGAAAGAACGATTGTTACACCGAGAAGACCCAGTTCTTCTCCGATAACGGAAAATATAAAATCGGTATGTGGTTCGGGAAGGTAATGAAGCTTCTGATAACTCTGCCCTATGCCTGTTCCCCAGATTCCGCCTGTTCCGAAGGCCATCAGGGAATGGATTATCTGGTATCCTTCGTTTGCTGAGTATTGCCAGGGATCCCAGAAACTCATCAGTCGCCTGGCTCTGTACTCCGCGCTTATCATGTAAATGTATCCTACCGGTACAAGCAGAAGTAAAGACGGGGCAAGATGCAGTATCCGAACGCCAGCAACAAAAAGCATGAGCCATGTTATTGCGCCCAGTATCACAACAGAACCAAAATCCGGCTGCAGAGCTATAAGAGCCGTCATGATTCCCAGTACAAAAACGTGCGGCAGGAAGCCCACATAAAAATTTTTAAGCTCCCCATTTTTTTTATCCAGAGAATAGGCAAGATAAATGATCATGGCAAGACGGGCGAATTCGGAAGGCTGGACCGTAAATCCGCCGAGGCGGAGCCATCTGGCAGAACCCCCCGCGGAATATCCTATGCCCGGGATAAATATTGCCCCAAGCAGAATTATTGCGGTTATTAAAACCGGGTAAGCCAGTGGTTTCAAATGGCTGTAAGGAAAATGTCTTCCGCAGACCAGCCCGACGAAACCGGCCATAGCGAACAGAGCCTGCTTTTTCAGAAAATAGAAGTCGGTTCCGAATTTCTTGAAGGCAAGAACGGAACTCGCGCTGTAAACCATTATTATTCCTATTGTCACCAGTATGAGAACAGGAAACATAAGTTTTAAATCATAATGGCCGTAAGATTCATCAGCCGATATATATGACCGACTGTCACGTTTCATTATTAACTTCTTTTCTCTTCAGTCTTTCAACCGACCTGCGAAAGATTTCTCCCCTGTGCGAATAGCTTGTAAACATGTCAAAACTTGAACAGGCCGGAGACAAAAGCACTACATCGCCGGGTTCCGCTGAGCTGTAAGCAAGATTAACGGACTCTTCCATCGATTCTGCCGAAACAGTTTCAACAATATCTCCGAGAGAAGCTGTTATCTCCGTTTTTGCTTCTCCAAGAACAATCAGTTTTTTAACGTGTTTTATCACGGTATTTTTCATAAGGCTGAAATTGCTTCCTTTATTGCGTCCCCCCATTATCAGTATCACGGGTCTGCTGAACACTTCGAGGGCCTTTGTCACGGAATCGACAGTCGTTGCCTTTGAATCATCATAGTATTCCGTTCCTTTTATTACAGCCACGTGTTCTATCCTGTGCGGCAGTCCCTTGAATTTTTTAAGCGCCGACCTGATTCCCGCTCTGTTGCCGCCTGCGGCAAGTGAAGCAAGAGCTGCGGCCGCGACATTCTCAATATTATGTCTTCCCGGAATGCCTATTTCAGAGAAATATAGTGAGAAATTGCCTTCAAAGGCGAAGTTTGAGCCTGCTGAACTTTTCTCAATATTAAAGTCTATACGATCATTTAATATCTTTGCGTATTCTTTATGCCCCTTTAAATGTTTCTCATCTGAAAAAGGGATTTTTCTGCACCTTATATTTCCGGCCATCGAACGAAGATGCCTGTCCGACGCGTTGAAAATAGAGATATCGGAGCCTTCCTGGTTTTCAAAGATCCTTCCCTTTGATTTTATATAAGCGTTAAAATCTTCATAACGGTCGAGGTGGTCTTCAGTTATATTCAGCAAAACACTTATCTTCGGCCTGAAGGTCTCTATGGTGTCGAGCTGGAAACTGCTGATTTCGGCGACAATAATTTCGGCTTTCTTTTTGCTGTCAACATAATCTATCAGAGGATTTCCGATGTTTCCGCCCACAAAAACATTTAACCCCGATTCTTCAAGCATTTTCCCGGCAAGCGAAGTTACAGTCGTTTTGCCGTTTGTACCTGATATTGCTACAATCGGCTCTTTAATAAATTTTGATGCAAGCTCAATCTCTCCGATAACAGGAACACCCCGCTCAACAGCTTTTCTTACAGGATCAATAGTATGCGGCACGCCGGGGCTTAATACTATCAGCCAGGCATTTTTAAATGCATCCGGATTGTGTGATCCCAATTCAACCTTGACGCCCATTTTGCCGAGGCTGTCCGCTCTATCCGCAAGCTCTCTGTCATCTGAAGAATCTGTTAAAGTAACTTGCGCTCCCCTCCTTTTTAAAAAAAGCGCGACAGACATTCCTGTTCTGCCCAGCCCCGCAACAACTATTTTTTTCCCGGATAGTTCCATCTGTTCCTTACTCGCACATCGTAATTCGTACATCGTACACCGCCTGATCCTTTTTTCCCGATATTCGATGTCCGATTTTCGGCTTTCTCCTTCCGCCTCTCGCCTCATGCCTTCCGACTCACGCCTTCTCACCTTAACTTAAGCGTGCTTAATGCAATAAGAGCAAGAGCGATTGAAATTATCCAGAACCGTACAATGACTTTAGGTTCCGGCCATCCTTTTAATTCAAAATGATGATGAAGAGGCGCCATCCTCAAAA
>CAYODW010000034.1:18693-26173 GCA_964402865.1 uncultured Desulfonema sp.
GGTTCCGGCCATCCTTTTAATTCAAAATGATGATGAAGAGGCGCCATCCTCAAAATCCTGCGGCCTTTTGTCATTTTGAAGAAACCCACCTGAAAAATAACGGAAAGAGCCTCGATTACAAACAACCCGCCGGCAATAACAAGGATAAATTCCTGTTTTGTGATTACGGCAACTGTCCCGATTACTCCTCCTATTGAGAGTGATCCCACATCTCCCATGAAAACCTGCGCCGGATAGGCGTTGAACCAGAGAAAACCGAGCCCTGCTCCAACAAGCGCTCCGCAAAATACGGTTATTTCACCGCTTCCGGCCACGTAATTTATCTGGAGATACTCTGCGATTTTTACATGGCCTGTAACATAAGCGAATATCATATAGGTTACCGCCACGATTATCGCCGGACCTATGGCAAGGCCGTCGAGCCCGTCGGTAAGATTGACCGCATTTGAAGTTCCCACGATAACCAGCGCGGCGAAAAGTATATAAAAAAGACCCAGATCGGGTGAATATTTTTTGAAAAAGGGGAGTGTCAGTACGCTTGAAAAATCGGAACGCGAATAGATTAGCGCGCCGACTACAAGCGCCAGTCCGGTCTGCATGATAATTTTCTGTTTTGCGCTCAGTCCCTTGTTCTGTTTTTTTACCTGCTTTAAATAATCATCGGCGAATCCGATTGCGCCGAACCCCGTGATAACTAAAAGGAGTATCCATACGTAATAACTGGTGAGATTTGACCAGAGCAGGGTCGATACGGTAATTGAGATGATTATGAGCGTTCCCCCCATTGTGGGCGTTCCTGTTTTACTGTGATGAGCCTGGGGGCCGTCTTCCCTTATGAATTGTCCTATCTGCATTTGTGAGAGTCTGCGTATAAACCACGGCCCCAGGAGAAAGCATATAAGAAAAGCCGTGAGAACCGCATATATTGTTCTGAAAGTAATGTATCTGAATACATTAAAAACAGTAAATGTCGTATGCAGAGGATATAGTAAATGATAAAGCATCCTCTTATTCTCCCGCCCAAACCTTCAGTTTAGAAACGATTTTTTCCATTCTCATCCCTCTGGAACCTTTTACAAGCACCCAGTCTCCCTGACCAAGCCATCCCGTGATATCTTTCAGGATATCGTCTTGAGATCCTGTGACTATACTGTTAAGAGCCATGCCTTTGCCGGCAGCGCCATCCGCTGTATTTCCCGCAAATTGTCCCGTTGCATAAAGCCTTGTAATGCCCGATTCCGCACAAATAGCCCCTATCTTCTCATGCATTTTTGCCGAATGCTCTCCGAGTTCAAGCATGTCGCCCGCAATTAGAATCCCTCTGCTATCCGCCTTGAGTTCCGAGAGGGTTTTTATCGCCTCTTCCATGGAACCCGGGTTCGCATTGTAGGTGTCATCAATAATGGTGATCCCGTTTGACAGGGTAAAAATATTCATCCGCCCTTTTTCAGGAGCGCTCTTTTCAAGTCCGGCCTTTATCTCTGACGCCGGCAATCCTGCAAGATATCCGACCGATGCCGCTGCAAGAGCGTTTGCAACCATGAATCTGCCGGAGACAGGGAGTTCAACGGGAACGGTCTCTTCAGGAAGCAGCAGAGTGAAAGAGGTTGAATATCTTTTAACCTTAACCAGGGACGCTCTTACCGATGCATTGTCTGAAAGCCCGAAGAGGAGAACTTTTTTTGATGTCCTGCGGGCAAGCTTCATGACTCTTTCATCATCCGCATTAAGAACGGCAGTACCGTCAGGTTTGATTCCGTCGATAAGCTCTCCCTTCGCATTCATCACGCCTTCTAAGGAATTCAATCCTTCAAGGTGGGCAGGGCCTATATTTGTTATGATGCCGATGTCCGGCGTTGATATGCGTGCGAGCCGCTCTATTTCACCGGGATGGTTCATCCCGAGTTCGACTACGGCCCACTTATGGCTGCGGCTGAGTTTGAGAAGAGTCAGAGGGAGGCCGATCTCGTTGTTAAGATTTCCGGTTGTTGAGAGAGTTTCAAAACGGCGTGAAACGACTTCAGCAGTCATCATTCTTGTTGTTGTTTTACCGTTTGAACCTGTGATTGCGGCAACCGAAACCTCTGCCCTTATCCTGTTGAACGACGCCAAGCAGCCGAGCGCTTTAACGGTGTCTCCAACCGCCACGCAAAGAATGCCGTCTTTCTTCAATTTTTCACAAGGAAGCCCGACTGCCTCCTGCCTGTTGATAATGAGCCCTTTTACTCCAAGCTTTATTACTTCTCCGGAAAAAGCGTGCCCGTCATGGTTATCGCCCCTGATTGCGACAAAAACTTCGCTTGCTGATATTGTTCTTGAATCGATGGAGACACCGGAGAATGAAAGGTTGCTTCCCGCGGAAAGAATCTCTCCTTCTGTTGCCCTGATTATATCTTCCTGTGTCCATGGAATCGGTTGTTTCATATTTTCAATCCGCAGCGTTTATTGATGAAAGGGCAAGCCTTGCCTCCTGTCTGTCATCGAAATGGATCTTGATTGCGCCTTTTATCTGATAATTTTCATGACCTTTTCCTGCGATAAGCACTGCGTCTCCGGGCCGGGAAGCCTTTATGCCGAGCAGTATCGCTTTTTTACGGTCAGGTTCCGTCACATATCCCCGTCCGTTAAAATCACGTGTCAGTTCTGAAGAATCATGCCGGTCGATTTTATTTCGTGTAACCCCGTCTGTTATATCCTTTATGATATCTAACGGATTTTCCGTTCTGGGGTTATCGGATGTAATAACTGCGATATCCGAAAGAGTCGTTGCAATTTCACCCATGAGAGGCCGTTTTGTCCTGTCCCTGTCGCCTCCGCAGCCGAAGATGCATATAAGCCTTCCGCTTGTGATGGGTCTTAAAGAAAGAAGCACATTTCTGAGGGCATCGGGAGTATGGGCATAATCGACATATACCGATATTCCCGCATCATTATCGATTCGTTCAAGCCGCCCCGGAATAATTCTGACCGATTCGATTCCTTTTTTTATTCTTTCAGGCGGAATGGCGAGCCCTGCGCCGAGGCCTGCCGCGCACAAAATATTTTCAACATTATGTTTTCCTACAAGGCTCGACCTGAAATGAAAATTTCCCATGGGAGTCGAAATTGCAGCTTCAATTCCTTCCGGACTTAGTCTGGAATCTATTGTGCGGACGTTATATGCCGAGCTTGATCCTGTTTTAATGCATTTTACCGAAAGAGTATCGGAAAGTTCTTTACCCCTTGCGTCATCACAGTTTATTACGGCGAAAGCCTTCTCTTTTTTAGGTCCGGAGGTAAGTATATCGGTAAATAATTTTTTCTTGCATGACCAGTAGGCTTCTATGTTTCCGTGGTAATCAAGATGATCATGGGTAAGATTTGTGAAAATGGCGGCGTCAAAAAAACAATACTCTGTCCTGAAAAGATCTAATGCGTGGGAAGAAACCTCCATGACAACATGTGTTATGCCTTCTTTCGCCATTTCGGAAAGAATTCTCTGGAGATCAAGAGATTCGGGAGTTGTGACGGGATTTGAAAAAGATTTTCCCGAAAAACGATAGTTGATTGTACCTATAACACCGACTTTAAATCCTGCCGAAGACAGAATGCTTTCGATAATATATGAAGTGGTCGTCTTGCCGTTTGTTCCCGTGATGCCGATTATTACAAGTTTCATGGAAGGGTTGCCGTAGAACTTTGCTGCGATTTTGCCCAGCGCCTTCCTTGTGTTCTCAACCTGAATTGTAATGAGATTGCTTTCCACGGGTTTTTGAACAACAACAGCTAAAGCCCCTCTTGCGATCGCCTCGCCAATAAAGTCGTGTCCGTCCGCCGAAAGCCCGGAAATCGCGACAAAAAGACCTGACGGCCTGACATCCTGAGCCCTGTAATGCACCGATTCGATTTCGGGGTCGTAAATGAAAGGCGAATCGTTCCCCGCGGGATAAGGATTTCCGGCAGTTTGCGTTTTGCGGACAGTTTTTACGAGTTCCGACAGCTTCACCCTAATAACTCTCTTTCACGGGAAACTCTCAGCTTCCCGGCATCTCTGTTTTTAGGCTGTACGTTCATATATGTCAGGGTTTCCTGAGCTATTTTTTTGAAAGCAGGGGCTGATACAATTCCTCCGTAATGGTTTTTGGTCGGTTCATCTACCATGACGAGAATGGCGACTTCCGGATTTTCAGCCGGAGTGAAACCGACGAAGGATGAAATGTATTTTCCTTTCGCGTATCTCCCGGTTTCATCGGTTTTCTGGGCAGTTCCTGTTTTACCGCACACCGTATAACCTTCAAGCGCCGCGTTAAAGCCGGTCCCGTCCTTCTCTGTTACGGAGATTAATATGTCCTTCATTTTACTTGCGGTCGCGGATGAAACAGCCTGGCGTACCTGGACCGGATCGAAACGGCTGACGGTAAAGCCTTTTTGATCCATTATGGCCTGAACTATGTAGGGCTTCATAAGAATTCCGTCGTTGGCAATCGCCGAAACAGCCGAGATAAGCTGAAGGGGAGAAGCGGAAATTCCCTGTCCGAAGGCTATTGTCCCGACATCGATTGCGCGCCAGTTTTTGTATGAAGCAACTGTGCCGGATGTTTCGCCCGGGCAGTTGATTCCTGTTTTTTCGCCGAATCCAAAATTTTTCAGGGTCTTGTAAAGGTATTCGGGGCCTGTTTTATTTACTACTTTGAATGCTCCTATATTGCTCGATAACTTTACAACTTCTTTAAGAGTCAGCCATCCGTAAGGGTGTGTATCGTGAATCGTATGTTTTCCGATTCTGTATTCTCCGTTTTCACAGAAAAAAATCGTGTTTTCAGAGCAGTTGCCGTGTTCAATTGCCGCGGCGGCAGTAAAAATCTTCATCGTTGAACCGGGCTCGAACGGATCTGTTATTGCCCTGTTTCTCCACAGATGCCTGTCGAATTTTTCATACGAATTCGGGTTTAATGAAGGATACTGAGCTATTGAAAGAATTGCGCCGGTTCTTGGCGACATTACTATCGCTATGCCGGATTTTGCAAAGTTATCATCAACAGCCTCTTTCAATGCTTTTTCTGTTATATACTGAATTGTCTGGTCTATGGTAAGGACGATATTCTTTCCGCTGTAATCCGCAGTTGTCTTTTCAGAATCAAAACCCTGCCCGAGAGCATCCTTTAAAACAACATACTCGAAGTCAGAGCCTCTTAACTGGTTGTCATAATAGAATTCGATGCCTTCCAGTCCGTTTCCGTCCATCCCGGTAAAGCCTATTGTCTGTGCCGCGAGCGTTTTCTGAGGATAGAATCTGCTGGTTTCGGACAGGAATCCAATGCCGTCAAGATTCAGGCTTTTTACAGCACTTACCTCTTTAGGTGTGGCCTGACGTTTTATCCATATGAAGGGTTTCTTTGCGAGGAGCTTTCCCTGAAGAATTCTGGAATCCATATTGAGCGAGTTTGCAAGCATCTTTGCGGTTGCCGCCGGATCCTGAATTTTACGCGGATAGGCTGCAATTGATGTCGCATTGATTGAAACGGCCATTTCGCGCAGATTCGCGTCGAAGATTGTTCCGCGTTTCCCAAGTTCTTTAAACGGTCTTTCGTACTGGGCGGAAGCTTTTTTGGCAAGCCATGAACTCTGGTAAATCTGGAGGTATCCGGCTTTTGCCCCGATAGCGGAAAGGAAGGCGGTGAAAATGAAGCCGACTATTGTTATCCGGAATTTTATATATTTTGTTTCAACAGATCTCATGGGATTGTTATCATCTTTTCAGGTGTTGGTATTATGAGGCCGAGCTGGGTTGTCGCAATTCTCGCTATTCTCTGCGGTGATTTAAGATGGGCGATTTCTACCTTGAGATCATTCTGCAATGATGAAAGTTTTAACCGCTTATCGGTCTCTTTGGTTATCTCGTATCCGGTTTTAACGCATTGAACTCTGCACCATGTATATAAAAAAAGTTCTGCTATGAAGAGAATTGCGATGATTGACCATATTGAAGCCAGCTTGAGGGCTGTTTCTTTATTCCGGGAGTTTTTTTTTGTATTACGCATTTCCCTGCCGTATTTTTTCTGCTGCCCGCAGCTTCGTGCTTCGGGCCATCGGGTTTAAAAAAATCTCTTCCTGATCCGGGCGGAGAGCCTTTCTGTTGAGCGCCCGTAATATCTTTGTTTTATTACATACGCATATTGGAAAATCCGGGGGACAAATGCACCCCTTTTCAAATTCTCTTATCTTATGTTTTACTATTCTGTCCTCGAGGGAATGAAATGTGAGAATACAGATGCGTCCCCCCGGGTGCAGAAGTTCGGAAGCCCCATCCATAAACAAAGAAAGATTTTCGAGTTCCCTGTTAACAGCTATTCTCAGAGCCATGAAGACCCGTGTCGCGGGATGGATTTTCTGCTTGTTCTGAGCTTTTTTCGGTATTGAAGCGCAAACTATTTCAGAAAGGCGCGCGCTTGTTTCTATACGCGCCGTTTTCCTTGCTTTTGCAATATTGCGAGCGATATTTCCCGCCCAGCGTTCTTCTCCGTAATTTTTAAAAAGCTTTCCGAGACTCGTCTCATCCAGGTTGTTTACCAGATCTTCCGCTGTCATATCCGATTCGGTATCCATACGCATGTCAAGGGGTTCCGCTCTTCTGAAACTGAAGCCTCTTCCGCTCGAATCAATCTGATGGAGAGAAATACCCAGATCAAGCAATATGCCGTCAAGCTTTGAAATATTTGATTCTGAAAGGAACTCGGAGAGGCGAACGAAATTGCCTTTGAACAGACGTACATTCTGCAGGTGAGGCTTTAATACATTCTTTGCGTTTTCAATTGCATCCTTATCCTGATCAATCCCTATCAGCAGGCCATCAGGCATGATTTTTTCACAAATGGCCTTTGCATGGCCGGAACCTCCGAGGGTGCAGTCTGCGAAAATCTTTCCCGGCTTGCAGTCAAGATAGTATAAAATCTCTTTTGTCATGACAGGGACATGGTAAATCTGCATATATCAGATTCCTAATTTCGCAATTTCGTTTCTTACATCCTCCTTTTTGTTGTCATTTTCCATCTCTTCCAGTTCTTTATTCCATTTTTCAAGCGACCAGATTTCAAAATGATCAAGGGCTCCGACAAGTACGATATCTTTTTCAAGCTCAGCGTACTGTCTTAAGGCAGGGGGAACAAGGATCCTGTCCTGTTTATCGCAGGAGCATTCAAATGCCGCTCCGATAAATATTCTTCTGAAGCGGCGCATGCTGTCACTTTTTTCGGCAAGAGAGAGAATCTTGTTTTCTATCTTTCTCCATTCTTCAAAAGGATATGCGTAAAGAGTCCCGTCCATTCTTGACACAACAACCCCGTCCTGATCTCCGTTTTTAATTATATCGCGGAACCTTGCGGGAATTATTATGCGGCCTTTGGAATCTATAGTATGAAAAGATGTTCCTCTAAACATATTCCACCATTTTTATGCACGATTACCCATATAAAACCACTTTAAACCACTTTTTTATATAAAT
>CAYODW010000035.1:0-26157 GCA_964402865.1 uncultured Desulfonema sp.
CAAAACTTTTTGAAGAAACACAAATCAATGGAATGGTTCTCGCCAACCGGTTCGTCCGTTCCGCAACATGGGAAGGGATGGCGGGCGAAGACGGGAGTGCAACACCTAAACTGATCGATTGCATGATCAGCCTCGCCAGAGGAGGCGTAGGACTGATAATATCAGGCCATACCTATGTCCAAAAGGCCGGACAGGCCGGTCCCTGGCAACTCGGAGTTTACAGCGACGACCTTGTTCCCGGCCTCACTGCCATGGCGGATGCTGTCCATAAAAACAGCGGCAAGATTGTCATGCAGCTTGCCCACGCCGGTTTTTTTGCCAATTCCAAGCTCTCCGGATATCAACCCTTTGCTGTTTCCGAGGTTGAAGGAATGGCAAAATCTCCCCGCAAGGAGATGACTGCACAGGATATCAGCGAGATAGTACAAGCCTTCGCCGAAGCGGCCAAAAGAGCGAAACGCGCCGGCTTCGACGGGGTACAGATACATTCGGCCCATGGATACCTTATGAGCCAGTTTCTCTCACCCTCATTTAACAAACGCACCGACAAATACGGCGTGAACTTAGAAAACCGCGCCAGAGCTGTCATGGAAACGCTCCGGGCCGTCCGGAGCAGTGTCGGACAGGATTACCCGATACTGGTTAAAATGAACTGCAGTGATTTTATTGATAACGGCTTAACGCTCGATGATTCAATACAAGTTGGGAAGATGCTTGAAGGAGGCGGAATCGACGCCATAGAGCTGAGCGGCGGAGTTCTTACCAGCAGCAAGCTGAGTCCAAGCCGGATGGGAATTCATTCCGAAGAGAAGGAAGCCTATTTCCAGCAGGAAGCCAAAGCTTTCAAGGAGAAGATTAATGTACCGCTGATTCTTGTCGGCGGAAACCGCTCTTATAATATGGCGGAACGTATAATTTCTGAAGGAACAGCCGATTACATTTCCATATGCCGCCCCCTGATCAGGGAGCCCGGCCTGATAAACCGATGGAAATCCGGGGACTTTGCCAAATCGGCCTGCCTGTCGGACAACCAGTGCTTCGGCCCGGCCATGAACGGAGAAGGGATCTATTGTGTCACAGAAAAAAAAGAGAAGGCTTCATGAAGCTAAAATGGGAAGGAAACAGCATGCTTGAACTTATGAGAAAAAGAAGAAGTATTCGAAAATTTAAAAAGGACGGAATTGCCCAGGCCGCAATAGATGATTTGAAAGAAGCTGTATTGCTATCTCCATCGTCACGCGGAAAGAGGCCGTGGAAATTTTTCTTCGTCCAGGATGCCGGAGTTATTGCAAAACTGTCCTGCTGCAAGGAAAGCGGATCCGCTTTTCTGAAAGACGCTCCTCTTGCCGTGGTGGTCTGCTGCGATGAATCTTTATCCGATGTATGGATAGAGGATTGCTCCATTGCCGCTACTATCGTGCATCTAACCGCTGAGAGCCTCGGATTGGGAAGTTGCTGGATCCAGGTAAGGAACCGGAGATACAACGCCGAATCGACCTCCGAGGATTACGTGCGAAAGATTCTGGGGATAGATATTCCGGTAAGGGTTTTAGCCATAATCGCCATCGGAATTCCGGATGAAGTAAAAGCAGGGCATTCCTACGAGAGCCTTGACCATTGGAAAGTCATATAGTTTTTTTATTGACGATATCCGGAAAGTTTTCAACTTATTAAAACTGATGGACTCGCAAAAAGTCAATATATGCCCTCTTATTTCATTCTCGCAAAAGCGGGGCACGTATTGAAGCACCAGCGCTGTCCAGTCTTTTCAACAATTTCGTCACTCCCGTCTTCACGGGAGTGACGAGATTTGAGACTTTTTACGGAACCATCAAAACTGTCCGGCAGATTAACGGTAAATACTGATGGCCATAAATCTTTTTCTTCTTTTAATTGGTCTCGCCTTGCTCCTTGGTGGTGGCGACCTCCTTGTTCGAGGAGCCTCCGCTTTGGCAAAGAGTTTTGGTGTTCCTCCGATAGTTATAGGCCTTACGATTGTAGCTTTCGGAACCAGCGCACCGGAATTATCTGTTAATCTTCTGTCTGCTTTTAAAGGCAATACGGATATCTCTTTCGGTAATATAATCGGTTCAAACATCGCCAATATCGGATTGATAATCGGAATTTCAGCAATTATAAGACCATTGGCTATAGAAGGGGTTATCATAGCACGCGAAATTCCCATGATGGTGCTTGCGTCCATTTTGACATTGGTTGCCGGAATGGATAACTTCCTGCGAAATTCTCCAAATTTTTTCGACCGCTCGGACGGATTTATTTTCCTGCTTATTTTTTCTGTTTTCCTGTTCTATACCATTGGTGATGTTATAAATAAAAGGAAGACAGACCCTCTTATTAAGCAGATTGAAGCATTACCGGGGAAAAAAATTTTTCAAACAACTATCTATAATCTGTTTCTTTTCATTGCAGGTCTCATTCTTCTTGTTTTCGGGGGTAAGTTGGCGGTTGATTCTGCGGTGGTGGTTGCCGAATTACTAAACATCCCCCGTGTAATAATTGGCTTGACAATTATTGCTGTCGGAACCAGCCTGCCTGAACTTGTCACGTCAGGAATAGCCACCTTGAAGGGGCAAACGGATATCGCGATCGGCAATGTAGTTGGATCAAACATATTTAATCTTCTGTTCATCAATGGCCTGTGCGCTTCATTGCGCCCAATCCCGGTTCCGGCAACGGGCGGCACCTACGATCTTTTAATGATGCTTTTCCTCTCTTTATTTTTATTGCCTCTCTGTATTACTAATCAAAATAAAATAGTACGCTGGGAAGGAATATTATTGTTATCTTTATACCTGGGTTTCAGCTTATGGAGAATTTCTGCTGCAACGGTATTCTTTTGACAGACAAAATTGCCTCTTTTTAAGGCATTATTCAAAACTGGTGTCAATTCTGAGCATATTGAGCGACTTAGAAAGATTCTTGCCCTTCTTGAAACCGCTGAAACTGAAGAAGAGATGGATTTGCTTGGTCTTGGATTGCATCCACGTGGAGCCTTATGCGCAACCAAGCAATAAAAAAGGACTTAGGAAAAGCACCTAAGTCCTTGAATTGTTTGGAGGCGGCATCCGGATTTGAACCGGAGAATAACGGTTTTGCAGACCGCTGCCTTACCACTTGGCTATGCCGCCAAAAAAAATGGAGCGGGAAACGGGATTCGAACCCGCGACTTCAACCTTGGCAAGGTTGCACTCTACCACTGAGTTATTCCCGCTCACTCTGATAGGCCCCCAAAAACTATCTATGATCCCATGCCTTGCCGGTTCAGGACATTATAAGGAGGCCCGCATCGAGGGTATCTCAATTATAGGTTTCCTGATATTTTGTCAATAAAATTATTCCTTAAAAAGCCTCCAGAAATGTATAAAATAATCTGCGCCTGACCAGACAGTCAAAACAAGCGCGCCCCAGAGGAAGAACATCCCGACAGCATGAAAATTGATTCCAAAATATTGATAATGCATCAGGAGAGGAATAATGGCGGCTATCTGAAAACCAGTTTTGTATTTACCAAGGTATGAAGCAGCAACATCCTGTCCATGTTCCGATATAATCCCTCTGAGCCCTGTAACGGCAAGTTCACGCCCTACGATAATACATACTATCCATGCAGGTATCCAGTCGAGGGAAGTCATCATTATCAAAGAACATGACACAAGGAGCTTGTCGGCAAGCGGATCCATGAATTTCCCGATATTTGACTCAAGATGCCATTTCCTTGCAAGATAACCGTCAAGGTAATCAGTTATTGCCGCTGCGCTGAAGACTAATGCCGCCAGAAAAGTGCAATATTTATTTGGAAACAGCAACAGCACAATTATGCCGGGAATTGCCGCCATCCTGTATAAAGTCAGGCTGTTTGGATGCTTCAGTATGTTCTGAATTCTGCCTTGCTGCGCCATTCTTTCGCCCGCTTTATTTTCTTATATTGATACATTCATAAAAAGTCGAATCTCAGACGGCAAAGTAAAAAGCTCATTATGCAAGGCGCACGAATCTTGAGGAATGAAGCGTATTTTTTATACGCTGCAATGACGAAAGATAAAGTGCAACACAGTAGAATGACTTTTTACGAAGCCGTCTTTATTTATTTTGCTTTTTACCCCTGTTCCAGTCATCTATAAAAGCCTTGATTCCCTTATCCGTAAGCGGATGAGCGGCAAGTTTTCCCAAAACATCAAACGGAATTGTAGCGATGTCGGCGCCCATCAGGGCTGATTCAAGCACATGGAGAGGGTTGCGCACACTTGCCACAATTATTTCGGTATCAAAAGCATAATTGTCATATATATCAACTATCTGTTCAACCAGCAGAAGGCCATCATGAGAAATGTCATCGAGACGCCCAACAAAAGGGCTTACATAAGTGGCGCCGGCCTTTGCTGCCATAAGCGCCTGTAAAGGTGAAAAGACCAGAGTCACGTTGGTTTTTATTCCTTCCTTTGTAAGCGCGCTGACCGCTTTCAGGCCGTCAACAGTCATGGGAATCTTAACAACAATATTATTATTAATCGTTGAAAGATGCCGGGCTTCTTTTAACATACCCTTCGAATCAATACTGATAACCTCAGCGCTGATCGGACCGTCAATAATCCCGCAGATCTCTTTAATTATCTCTTCGAAATCACGCCCCTCTTTAGCAATAAGAGACGGGTTGGTTGTCACTCCATCAACCATTCCCATGCTGTTTGCTTCTTTTATTTCTTTGATATTCGCCGTATCGATAAAAAATTTCATAAGACATCCTCCCCGTCGGATATTTTTAACATTATTTATTATGTATTTTCAAGAATTTATCCCTGCATTCCTTACTGCAAAAATAGAGCTCATTCCCATTATTGTTAAGATATATTCCGTCTTTTTTCGGAAAATAGACTTCACAAACAGGGTCCTTTATCATAATATCATCAAAAGAGCCTGTCTCTCCACCACTTCTCATTGCTGAAGATCCCGAAGGAGCCATCAGGGATCTGAATACCTTGTAAACAACATATATCAGCAGTATGTATATTAATATTCTTATCATTTATAGTTCTTCTCCCGTTTGGTTGGGAGATTGGAGGTGATCCTCATCCATATTCTATAACTTTCTGCTCATCATCATTCAGGCTTTCGAGCATATCTTTAAGAGCCTTTTTGAAAACCGGATGAATAACCTCGGGATCTATATCGCATAAAGGCTTCAGCACAAAGCGCCTCTCATGCATTCTGGGGTGCGGTATTGTGAGCCCCGGCAAATCCACTACAACATCATCGTACAAAATTATATCAAGATCAAGGATGCGGGGGCCAAACCGCACCGGGTCACAAGTACGACCCGCCCTGGTCTGTATTGAATTCATATCCTTTAAAAGTTCAAAGGGCTCGAGTTCGGTTTCAACTTTAACAACGGCATTCACAAACCAGTCCTGCTCCCTGAAATCAACAGGCGAAGTTTTATAGAAGCGCGACCATGCTTTAATGGCAGTTGCTCCCGATTCAGCCAGGGCTGTTATACCATTCCTGCAGTTCAAAAACTTGTCGCCTATGTTGGAGCCGGCAGAGATATACGCCGTATGTTTTTTCATAATAATCAGAACCCGATGGAACGTATTCTCTCAATTACTTCTTTCATCCTTTCTTTCCCGACCGTAAGAGCCATGCGGATATAACCCTCTCCCGCAGCTCCGAATCCGTTTCCGGGTGTCACAACTATCCCGGCTTTTGACAATAGATGACTCGTGAACTGCGCCGACGTATAACCCTTTGGAACATCTATCCACACATAAAATGTAGCCTGCGGTTTTTTGACGGAAAGCCCAAGATCGACAAGTCCGTCCACAAGAATATTGCGCCTTTCAGTATATTCCATGTTTATCTTTTCAACGCATGCCTGATCGCCGTCGAGAGCCGCTATCCCGGCCACCTGGACAGCCTGAAACGCGCCCGAATCGATATTGCTCTTTATCTGCCCCAGAGCATTGACGACTTCAGACCTTCCGACTGCAAATCCCAAACGCCATCCGGTCATGTTATACGTTTTTGAAAGAGAGTGAAATTCTATGCCTACTTCCCTTGCTCCATCTGTTTCGAGAAAGCTGGGAGGTTTATAACCGTCAAATGCCAGTTCAGTGTAAGCAGCATCATGGCATACGATAATATTGTTTGCTTCAGCAAAGCGCACAACCTCTTTAAAAAATTCGCCTGTGGCAACCGCCGATGTCGGATTATTTGGATAGTTTATGAACATCAATTTCGCTTTTTTCGCTATATCGGGCGGCACCGCTTTAAGGTCGGGAAGAAAATCATTCTCCTTTTTCAAATCCATAAAATATGATCTGCCTCCTGCAAACTGAACGCCTGTATCATAAACCGGATAACCCGGGCTTGTCACAAGCGCAAGATCCCCATGATTTATGAAGGCAAGGGGGATATGAGCGATACCTTCTTTAGATCCTATAAGGGTTACTACTTCGCTACCGGAATCGAGTTTGACATTGAATCTTTTCTCGTACCATCTTGCAACCGCCCTGTTAAAATCATCCATTCCTGAATATGACGGGTACTTATGATTCTCAGGATCAATCGCGGCTTTCTGCAAAGCCTCTATGATGTGTGGAGGTGTCGGCATATCCGGATCTCCGACACCAAGGCTTATAATATCAACTCCGCGTTTTCTGACTTCTTCTTTCTGCCTGTCAATCTCCTTGAACAGATAAGGAGGGAGATTTTTCAGTCTTTCCGATTTTTCTATTGTGAACATTTTGTCTGCATCATCCCGTATATATAAGGTTGTTTAGTCTAAAAACTGAAGGTGTTTAGCCTTCGGTCTTCAATCCGTCTTTCTTCAGCCTAACAGTCTTCAGCCTGTCTTTCTAATACCGCCATGCGTCCTCCCAAAGTTTTCCCTTGTATATAATCCTTGCATCCCCTTCAAGATAAATATCGTGAAATCTGCCGTTATCCTCTTTATAATAAATGGTCAGGATTCCGCCGCTTCTTGTTACAATGTTTAACGGAGATTCGACTTTATCCTTAGAGGCTGTAACAAGCGCGGATGCAATTGACCCGGTTCCGCATGCCAGGGTTTCATCTTCAACACCCCGTTCATATGTCCGGATTGAAAATAAACCGTTCTTTACTCTGGTAATAAAATTCACATTCGTTCCGGCAGGGGCAAATGCCTTGTGCCGCCTTACTTCTCTACCCATTCCGACAACATCAACATCATCGATAGAATCCATCGTCACAACTACATGAGGAACACCGGTATTAATACTTGATACCGTCAAAAATCCGTCTTTAAGTTTTATAGTGTAATCCTGTTTGAAATCCGAAGGATCAACCATATTCACCTTAACCTTGTCGCCTCTGACCTGAGCGTGTACAATACCCGCGTCCGTCATGAATGACATATCAGAACCGGCTATTTTGTTCAGATATGCGAACTTTGCGGCGCATCTTGCTCCATTCCCGCACATTTCGGCCCTGCCGCCGTCCGAATTAAAATAACGCCATTTGAAATCGGCAGAATCCGAATTTTCGATCAGTATTAACCCGTCAGCCCCTGCCGACATCTTCCTTCTGCACACATTTCTGATAAAAGATGTAAGGCCGCTTTCATCAACAACGTTATTCCTGTTGTCAATCAGAATAAAGTCATTCCCGCTTCCGCTCATTTTAAAAAAAGTTAATTTTTTCATACTCTATCCGTCATCCGTTCTCTTTGCTGTGAAACTCTTTGTTTCGGTACAATTTCCTATAAAAAAGGGGGAATTTTCTCTCCCTTTGTCAGGTCTTCATACTTCTGCCTTTTCCTCGTAACATGGAATTTATTCTCTTTAACCATCACTTCAGGTATTTTCAGTCTTGAACAGTAATTGGATGACATCACAAAACCATATGCCCCGGCGCTCATGACTGCAAGGAGATCTCCCTGATGAACCCTTTGCACATAGCGGTCAATGGCCAGAAAATCACCGCTCTCACATATCGGGCCTACAATGTCTGCCATGATCTCGTCTTCCCCTGAAATGACAACCGGTTTTATGGCATGAAAAGCTTTGTAAAGAGTCGGACGGACAAGATCATTCATTCCCGCATCAACAATGACAAATTCCTTAACATCTGTTGACTTTCTGTAAAGCACCTTTGTCACGAGGGCGCCCGCATTCCCGACAATCACCCTTCCCGGTTCAAGAATAAGCTTTAGCCTCGTTCTGCCCAGGGATTTCTTGATTGCGCTCGCATACTCGGCCGGCTGGGGAGGAACTTCATCATTATAGGTTATTCCAAGTCCGCCACCCATATCGAGATATTTTATATTAATGCCATAATCTTCAAGATTTTTTATCAGGAGCTTCAAACTCTTCAGCGCATCTTCAAAAGGCTTAATCTCCGTAATCTGGGAACCTATATGGCAATCGATCCCGACTATTTTAACGTTCTTAAGCCCCATGGCAGCTTTGTATCCCTTAACGGCAAACTCGGTATTGATTCCGAATTTATTTTTTTTCATACCCGTTGAAATATATGGATGCGTCCTCGCATCAACATCCGGGTTCACCCTTATTGATACGTGAGCTTTCTTTTTTAGAATCCCTGCCCTTTTATTTATTAAATCAAGCTCCTCAAGGGATTCTATGTTAAACATCAGTATGCCTGTTTCAAGCGCGTAATCGATCTCGTCGATTCTTTTGCCGACACCCGAATAAACGATTTTTTCCGGAGAAAATCCCGCTTTTAATCCCCTGTAAAGCTCACCGCCTGAAACAATATCAAGGCCTCCTCCAAGGTTTGAAAAAAGTTTCAAAACCGCGAGACTTGTATTTGCCTTTGCGGAAAAACATATAAGGCTGTCGATACCTTTAAAAGCATCGGCAAATGCTTGAAAATGGCGTTTTAAAGTGGCATGACTGTAAATATAAAAAGGTGTCCCTACCTGTTCCGCGATCTTTTGAACAGGAACCTCCTCACAATAAAGTTCGTTGTCACGAAAGGCAAAATGATTCATATCTCTCCCGTAATAATATTCCTGTATTCAGTAAACAATTTCAGCATAATTTGAATCGATGCTCTCTCTTCCGGAATTACCGACAGCTATGACCTTAAAAGCATATTTGAAGCCTTTTTCAAGACGTTCCGCATATTTCATCTTTTCCGCCGCAAGTTTTGTCTCAGCCGAAATTTCCGCAACAGGCTTGAAATTAACCGGACAGTTCCTGCAATCACCATCCGAAACCTGCTGCTTTCCTCTGTGCACAACAAAACTTTTTATGCCGGCGCTTTTATCTTCCATCTTATCCGGAATTGTCCAGGTCAGAACAATCATATCACCATCAATGTTTGAGCTCAAATCTTTTACCGCAGGAGTTAAAGTCTGGCGCGGAGGAACCGGAGGTCCCTTTTTACCGCAACCAAGAAGGCATGCTGAAGCCGCCATAAACAATGTCAATTGTATAATCAGGCAGTGTTTTAACGCTCTGCATAAAAGATTCTTATGGATAAGATGTATTATTTTGAAGTCTTTTTTTGACATTCTTTGCCGATATCCTTTTTTGCCTTCTTAATGGCCTGAAGAACATTTTTAGTCGAAGTCCCCCCGAAAGATTTTCTGCGTTCTATCATACTTGCAGGAGTCAACACATCAAAAACATCGGAGGAGAAAAGCGGAGAGAATGATCTCATCTCCTCAAGGCTCAGTTCATTAAGCTCCTTCTTTGCCCTGATTGCATAGCCGACAGCTCTGCCGGCACACGCGTGGGCATCCCTGAATGCCATCCCTTTTGTTACGAGATAATCGGCCATGTCGGTTGCATTTAAAAATCCGGAGGAGGCTCCCCTAAGCATCACATCTTTATTGATTTTCAGTTTCGGAAGCATCTTTATGTAGATCTCAATGCATGCTTTCAACGTGTCAATGGCGTCAAAAACCTGCTCTTTGTCCTCCTGCATATCCCTGTTATATGACAGAGGCAGAGATTTCATTATTGCTAATAGTGCAAAGAGAGCCCCGAAGACACGCCCGGTCTTTCCCCGCACAAGCTCGGGAATATCAGGGTTCTTTTTCTGGGGCATTATACTGCTTCCTGTAGCGAAAGCATCCGGAAGTTCAATATAATTAAACTCGTAAGAAGACCAGAGGACAAGCTCTTCCGACAACCTGCTGAAATGCACCATGCATATGGATGCTGAAGCGAGAAATTCGATAATAAAATCCCTGTCTGAGACCGAATCAATACTGTTTGCAGAAACTTTTGGAAAATCAAGGAGCCCGGCGGTGTACTCTCTGTCTATCGGGTAAGTTGTTCCGGCAAGTGCGGCACTCCCCAAAGGCATAACGTTTATCCTCTTCAGGCAGTCCCTAATTCTTTCAGTATCTCTTGAAAACATCTCGTAATATGCCATCAGGTGATGGGCAAAAAGAACAGGCTGGGCTTTCTGTAGATGGGTATAACCGGCCATTATGGTACCGGTATGATTACCGGCCAAAGAGAGAAGAATATATCTCAGATCAATCAGCCCGTCGATTATCTCCAATGTCTCTTTTCTCATGTACATCCTGATATCAAGGGCAACCTGGTCATTCCTGCTTCTTGCGGTATGAAGCTTTAACGCCGCTTTTCCAATATCGGCAGCAAGCCTCGACTCGATATGCATATGGATATCTTCAAGGCTGTCATTATATTTAAACCTGCCGCTTTCAATATCTTTCTTTATCTTCATAAGACCCTTAACCAGTTTAGACGATTCCTCTTTAGTGATAATGGAAGTTTTGGCAAGCATGCGGCAATGAGCAATGCTCCCTGCGATGTCCTGCGCGTAGAGCCTTTTATCCACATTTATGGAGGATGTAAAAGATTCTACGATATCTTCCGTCTTTTGAGAGAACCTGCCGTCCCAGGGTTTTTCTTCCATATGAGCAACCTCTGCTTTAGTTATTTGTTTCCGGATCGACAATAATTATGAGGACTTTGAATATTTCTAATCCCGATTTCACAGTCCTTCGAACCTCGTACTTCAAAGTTCGACGTACCCTGCAACGGATACGATATTCGATATTCGGCGTTTTATAATCAGAATAATGCCCTTTTCTTCAAGCTTTGAATTCTCAATCTCAAGGCATTCAGTTTTATAAAGCCTTCGGCGTCTTTCTGGCTGAATACCCTGTCACCTTCAAAAGTGGCAAAATCATGGCTGTATAAAGATTCATCCGATTTGCGGCCAATAACCCTGCAATTCCCCTTGTAAAGCTCAAGCCGGACAGAACCCGATACATATTCCTGGGTCCCGTCTATCATTTTCTGCAAGAGTCTCATTTCGGGAGAAAACCAGAAACCGTAGTAAACAAGCTCTGCATATTTGGGAATAAGGGAATCCCTTAAATGCATTACTTCCCTGTCCATTGTGATTGACTCAACAGCCATGTGAGCGGCTCTCAGGATTGTTCCGCCGGGGGTTTCATAAACTCCCCGCGATTTCATTCCGACAAAACGGTTTTCCACGATATCCGTTCTTCCAATACCATGTTTTCCGCCAAGCCTGTTGAGTTCCTTCAAAAGAGTCGCAGGCGAAAGGCTTTTACCGTTGATTGCGACCGGATCTCCTTTTTTGAATTCAACTTCTAATATCTCCGGCTTATCAGGGGCATTCTTCGGAGATACTGAAAGAGTAAACATATCCTCAGGCGGTTCATTCCAGGGATCTTCAAGAATCCCTCCTTCGTAACTGATATGAAGAAGATTCCTGTCGCAGCTATACGGCTTGGCCCTGGTCGTTGGAACCGGAATTCCGTGTTTAGCCGCAAATTCCATAAGTGACGTTCTTGAGCCGAGGTCCCATTCGCGCCATGGAGAAATAATTCTGATATTCGGGTCATGAGCCAGATAGGTCAGTTCAAATCTGACCTGATCATTTCCTTTTCCTGTCGCGCCGTGGCTTACCGCGTCCGCTCCTTCAATTCCGGCAATCTCCATCTGCCTCTTGGCAATAAGAGGCCTTGCTATGGATGTTCCAAGAAGATACTGCCCTTCATAAACAGCATTTGCGCGGAAGACCGGAAAAACATAATCTTTAACAAATGTCTCCCTGAGGTCATCTATGTAAACCTTTACAGCGCCCGTCTTCTTTGCCTTATCCTCTATGTAGTCGAGTTCCTCCTCCTGGCCAAGATCCGCTGAAAAAGTAACTACTTCACACTTGTATTTTTCAATAAGCCATTTCAGTATAACCGATGTATCAAGACCGCCTGAATACGCCAGCACAACTTTTTTTATTTTATCATTCACGTCAAGTCTCCCGTCAGGTTAACTGCCACCGGATGAAGTCGGTAGCTTTAGTGGCCAAGGATTCGATAGGTCAGGTTAAAACAGCACACATTTTATCCTTGAACCCTTGAATCCTGAATCCCTTGAATCCTTGAATTGCAAAAAAATCATAAAGAATCTGTCAACAAATTTTACTGTTCGGCCGCTCTACTGCCTATCAGAGCTTCTATTATCGCTTTTGACATGTAAAGCTTGTTTTCAGACTGGTCCCACACAACCGATTTCGGCCCTTCAAGCACTTCTTCACTTATTTCTTCTTCTCTGTGAGCGGGAAGACAATGCATTACAATAACATCCTCCGAGGCCTGTTTGAGAAGCCTGCTGTTTACCTTATAAGATTCGAACACTCGCTTCCTTATTGTATGTTCGCTCTCCTGTCCCATGCTTGCCCAGACATCCGTATATATAACATCCGCATCTTTCACAGCCTCGGCAGGGTCGGATATTATATCGATTTTACCGTATCCGGTTCCGAGAGCCCTCTTTAAAATATCTTCATTCGGTGTATAACCCTCAGGACATGCCAGAACAAGATTAAGGTCTAAAACCGCGGCGGCATTAATCCATGAATGGGCCACATTGTTTCCATCACCTATCCAGGCAATCTTTATACCGCTGTATCTTCCTTTCTTCTCTGTTACAGTCATCACGTCGCTCAAAACCTGGCACGGGTGGTACAAATCGGTCAGCGCATTGATAACGGGTATCGAAGAAAATTCCGCAAATTCTTGCAGAAGATCCTGGGAATATGTTCTTATCGCAAGGCAGTCGAGATACCTTGAAAGAACTCTTGCGGTGTCCCTGACGGGTTCATCCCTTGCTATCTGAGTATCCCTTGCGCTTATAAAAAGGGGATGACCTCCAAGCTGAACCATTGCGGATTCGAAGGAGACACGGGTTCGTGTTGATGCCTTGTCAAAAATGAGACCAAGAGTTTTTCCCGCAAAAGGCCTGTAAGGAACGCCTTTTTTCTGCATATCCTTAAGTTCGATCGCCCTGTTAAGGAGTTTGTCGATATCTTTCTTAGATAAATCCAAAAGAGTCAGAATGTCTTTTTTCAAGTTGCCCTCTATAATATTTCATCCAGACACATGATGAGCTCGTCAATCTCTTCTCTGCTGATTATAAGGGGCGGAACAAATCTGATTATTCTGCCCTGGATACAGTTAACAAGAAACCCTCTCTCAAGACACTTATTTACCAGATTCTCTCCTTCTTCTTTCTCAAGCTCCATCCCGATAAGAAGCCCGATACCCCTTACATCAAGGATTGACAAGTGCCTGCTTTTCAGCCAAATGAGCCTTTCCTTAAAATACGCTCCCATCTTATCACAATTATCTATTATGTTCTCCTCAGACAAAACCTTTAATACCTCAAGCGCGGCCGCAGTTACAAGAGGAGTTCCTCCAAAGGTTGTCGCATGTGAACCATGAACGAAGGCTGACGCGACATGCTCTTTCGCAAGCATGGCTCCGATGGGAAGCCCGTTCCCAAGCGCCTTCGCCAGACTCATAATATCCGGATCCACACCTGAATGCTGATAGGCAAAAAGCTTTCCGGTGCGCCCTATACCGGTCTGTATTTCATCAAAAATAAGAAGCGCGCCTGATTTATCGCAGAGTTTTCTTACCTCTTTCAAATATCCGGAACCGGGAACACGCACTCCTCCCTCACCCTGGACAGGCTCAAGAATTACCGCGCATGTGGAAGGGCTAATCATTTTCGCAAGGGCTTCCGGATCATCAAATGGAACAAAATCGAATCCTTCGAGAACAGGATCATAACCTTTTCTGATCTTCTCCTGCCCTGTAGCCGATAAAGTTGCCATTGTACGGCCGTGAAACGATTTCTCCATGGAAATAATTCTGTATCTGCCGTTTTCGCCCTTATCCTTGAAATACTTCCTGGCCAGTTTTATAGCAGCCTCATTTGCTTCTGCGCCGCTGTTACAGAAAAATACCCTGTCTGCAAAACTATTCTCAACAAGAATTGAGGCAAGCTCGACCTGAGGTATGGTGTAATAGAGATTTGATACATGAAACAGGGATTCGGCCTGCATGCAAAGAGCTTTTGATATTCGCGGATGGGCATGGCCAAGGCTGCAAACGGCAACCCCAGCAACAAAATCAAGGTAGGATTTCCCTTCCGTATCCCATACCCTGCAGCCTTTCCCTTTTTCGATTACAATCGGGGGCCTTTTATAAGTTGCGGCAATAACCTTCTCGGCCTTTTCAATAATTCCATTTTTCATAATTTAACTTCCGTCCCTATTCCCTTGTCGGTAAATAATTCGAGCAGCAATGCATGACGCTTTTTTCCGTTTATAATGTGAACCTTTCCGACGTTTTTATTCAGTGCCTCCAGAGAGCATTCAATTTTCGGAATCATGCCGCCGGTAATAAGTTTATCCGCAACCATCTTTTTGATTGTCGCAGAGTCAACCGATGATATTAAACTTCCTGAAGAGTCAAGAACGCCGTCAACATCGGTAAGCAGGATAAGACGGCCTGCCGAAAGAGCCATGGCTATTCTGCTCGCAACAAGATCGGCATTTATATTGAAAGTTTCTCCCGATTCCCCTGTTCCAACCGGAGCAATCACGGGAATAAACCCTTTTTCCGTAAGAGTATTTATTATATCCGGATTCACCCTGGTAACCTGCCCTACAAGTCCCGGGTCGATTATTTCAGGGGGAGTATTATCGTCTTTCTGATATACAATATGCAGCTTTTCCGCAAGGATTAATCCTCCGTCCTTTCCGCTCAGTCCGACAGCTTTGCCGCCATTCTGATTGATTTGAGCTACAATCCCCTTGTTTACTTTGCCTCCGAGAACCATTTCAACAACATCCATGGTCGGCTCATCGGTTAAGCGCATTCCTCTTACGAAAGTCGAATGTATCCCCATCTGAGAAAGCACCTGGCTTATCTGGGGACCGCCTCCGTGAACAACAACCGGATTAAGCCCTACAAATTTCATCAGGACGATATCTCTCGCGAAATCCTCCTTCAACTGCGCGTCAACCATTGCATGGCCGCCATATTTGATGACGATTGTCATGCCGTAAAACTGCCTGATATAGGGCAGAGCCTCAATCAGTATATCTGCAACATTCGGAGTCATTTCTCTACCATCCACCGCTCTTTTAAAATATAGAACATCGAATTTCGAACATCGCCTTCCGCCTCACGCCTTTCGCCTTACGCCTCATGTCTAATTTCTATAGTATATACCTGCTCAGGTCCTCGTTGTCTTTAATATTCTTTAATTTACTCAATACAGCCTCTGCATCAATTACTACATCTCCGTCTTTCATATCAGGCGCATCAAAAAGTATATCTTCAAGAAGGCATTCCATTATCGTATGAAGTCTTCTTGCTCCGATATTTTCAGTGTGGCTGTTAACCTCTTCGGCTATTCTTGCAATCTCCTCTGTGGCGCTCGATTCAAATGTAATGTTAACACCTTCTGTTTTCAGCATGGCGGTGTACTGGATAAGCAGGGCGTTTTTCGGTTCTGTCAGAATTCTTACAAATTCTTTCTGCCCGAGCGAATTAAGCTCAACTCTTATAGGGAACCGCCCCTGTAGTTCAGGAATAAGATCCGACGGCTTAACGGAATGAAACGCTCCGGAAGCGATAAAAAGAATATGATCCGTTCTGACAGAACCATACTTTGTTGTAACTACGCTCCCTTCAACAATAGGAAGCAGATCCCTCTGAACGCCTTCCCTTGAAATATCCGGACCGGTTCCTCCGTCTTTTCCGACGACCTTGTCTATTTCATCTATAAAAATAATGCCCGACTGCTCAACTTTTTCTATCGCGGTTTTGACAACCTTGTCCATGTCAACAAGCCTCTGAGATTCTTCCTGTGCCAGTATTTCCATGGCTTCGGAAACATTTACCTTCCGCTTTCTGGTGGACTTGGGCATAAGTCCGCCGAGCATCTCTTTAAAGTTTATTCCCATCTCTTCCATTCCAAGAGTGGAAAAAACCTCTACAACAGGCATCTGCCTTTCTGAAACGTCAATATCAATAATCCTGTTATCAAGTTTTCCGTCACGAAGCATGGTGCGCAGCTTACTTCTTGTTGAGGACGGCTCCTCAGTTTCGGAAGTTACAAGTTCCAACCCGGTTTCGGATGATTCATCTCTTTTATCGGCCTGCCGGTTGCCTGATTTCGGGAGCAGGATATCAAGCATTCTCTCCTCGGCAAGTCCGAAAGCCTTCTCCTTTACATCTTCCTGTTCTTTTGATCTGACAGCATTTACGGTTAATTCAACAAGGTCCCTTACCATCGATTCCACATCACGCCCCACATATCCGACTTCCGTAAACTTGGAAGCCTCAACTTTATTGAAAGGCGAATCTGTAAGCTTTGACAATCTCCTCGCTATCTCTGTTTTCCCGACACCTGTCGGTCCTATAAGGATTATGTTCTTAGGAGCAATTTCATCCCGGAGATCTTCCGGCACCTGCTGCCTTCGCCATCTGTTTCTCAGGGCTATCGCGACAGACCTCTTGGCCTTGTCCTGGCCGATTATATATTTATCGAGCTCTTTTACTGTTTCCGACGGTTTTAAACTGTCCATGTCTTTATAGTTCTTCTATTGTTATTCTGTCATTTGTAAACACGCACAGGGATGAGGCTATTTTCATCGCTTCTTCCACTATATCCCTTGCGCCGAGATCCGAATATTTAATCAGAGCCATAGCCGCAGCCTGAGCCCCGACACCTCCGGACCCGATTCCAATAACTCCTTCATCAGGTTCTATTACATCCCCGTTGCCGGAAACGAGGAACATTCTTGTACTGTCAACGGCTATCATGAGCGCCTCAAGACGTCTTAAATATTTGTCCGTGCGCCAGTCTTTTGCTAGCTCAACAGCGCTGCGCGTCAGGTTGCCGTTATATCGCTCAAGTTTTCCTTCAAGTCTTTCCGACAGATTCAACGCGTCGGCAGTAGCTCCCGCGAATCCGACAATTATCGTATCGTTGTATATTCTTCTGACTTTTTTTGCGGTATGTTTTACAACGGTATTGTTCATGGTAACCTGGCCGTCGCCGGCAACCGCAACTTTTCCCATGTGTCTTACCGCGAGAATTGTAGTCCCATGGAAGTCCATAGTTTTTTTCCTTCCTTCATAATTGGAAACTTACATGTGTCCAAATATGGTTTACGGATGGACACTAATTAGTGTCCAGAGTCGGTTGAAAAGACCGGATTCTCCGCCTGAGGCGGATTTTTCACTCGAACCCTCGAATCCTTGACCCCTTGAATCCTTTCTGAATTATTTTCTGGGATGGGCCTTGTCATAAGTTTCCATCAGCCTGTCTATACTGACATGGGTATATTTCTGGGTCGTTGAAAGGCTTTTATGTCCCAGAAGCTCCTGGACAATCCTGAGGTCTGCGCCTGCATCAAGCATATGTGTCGCAAACGAATGCCTGAGCGCGTGCGGAGAAACGGGGACGGAAATGCAAAACTCCCTCACAAAATTTTCAAGGATCCTTCCGATGGATCTCGTTGTCAGGCGCCCCCTGTTCTTGTTCAGAAAGAGCGGCCCGTTTTCAGTTAATGAAACACCCTCTCCTTTCAGTTTATCCATGTAAGCCCTGACGGCACGCACCGCTTTGTCGCCGACAGGCACAATCCTCTCTTTTCCGCCTTTTCCCAGAACCCTTATAACGCGCCCTCCGAAATCGACATCCGCGATGTTAAGACCTGCAAGCTCCGATACGCGAATTCCCGACGAATACATTGTCTCAAAAATAGCCCTGTTACGAATTCCAGCAAGAGAATCCGTCTTTATCGAATCAAGAAGGTGAAACATTTCATCGACAGTAAGATAAGCGGGAATGTTTTTATCCTGTTTAGGTGTCAGAATTAAATCCGCAGGGTTATCGTATATAATGCCGAGCCTGACGAGATATTTTAAAAAGGAACGGAGCGCTGAAAGTTTGCGCGCAATCGACTTCTTCTTGTTCCTTTTATGCAGGAAGCCGAGATATCCTCTTATCATCAGATGATTTACATCTTCAACCATGAACAATCTATCATCCTGCTTGTTTTCTCCATCAAGTTCATTATTCTGGAGCCGCCCTCCCAAGGCATAAGAAGTAAATTCCATAAGATCATTCATGTATGCGCGGCACGTGTTGTCCGAATAACCTTTTTCGGAAGCAAGAGTTTCAATAAATGATCCTATCATGTTCTGCATGGAGTGCTTCTCCATCATAACCACCTTCACCGGAAATCGATCATTGCTTCAAGTTCTTCCCAGCTTCCGACTTCCACAAAGGGATGTTCCTTCCTGTTCCATGGCTGTCTGAAAAGAACAGGCGTAATTCCTTTCTCTTTCAAAGCAAAACAGGTTTCCAGCCTGTCCTCCACAAAATACGAAATGTTTTTCCCTAAAAGAACATCGGCCTTAGCATCAAAAGAGCCTGTAGCTATCACTTCCACCGACTCTGAATTAAGAGACAAGGTCTCAAGTATCCAGTCGTGTATCGGCCCAAGATAGGGTCTCGCGGTCACAAACAAAAGCCGGCCGCTCTTTCCAAGCCTGGTCAGAACCTGTGCCGATCCATCAATAGGTTTCAGGGGAGCATTATGTTTACCGTCCAGTATCTTAACAATTATATCCTCGATGATTTTTGGATTAAGATCAACGCAGTCCTCAAGATAATAGCACGAAATATCTTCGTAACGCAGATTATTTATCTTATATTCTTCCTGCGCTATATCGATAAACAAAGACATGGTGTCGGCAAAGACACCGTCAATATCAAAAGCCAATGTTGCCGAATCGATCATTGTGTTCAAGGACTACCTTCTTGTTTTTTTCTTGATTTTTGATATGCGACGCCTGTAAATCATTGACATCTTGAGATTATCTGACTCCAAAGCTGCTTCTCTTTTTGCTTTCAAGTCCTTTATTTTTGTTTTTAGTTCCCGTATGGAAGAATCGGTTTTTTTTAAAGGAGCTTCCACGATTCCCCTTGCCTTCTTGATGGAACTTATCAGCTCTGGTTTATTCATTCCATGAGCGCCTGAAATTTCCGGAATCTCCTTTGCAAGTTCTCTCAATTCCTTAGCCGTCATCTTATCAAGCGGTTTTTCTTTAGCCACTTTTTTTTTGCTGCCCATCGTTATATAATCTCCTTTCACAGTCCATGTAAAAAGCACAAGCGGAAGCTCATGCCTCCGCCCATTCTAATAGTATAATTGAATAATAATCACAATCTAAACAATTTGATTTAAGGTTCTTCTCTCAATTACCAGGAAATCGTCGTTCGTGTATCGTAATTCGTTGCTCGATCTACGATTTACGATCTGCGATTCACGATTCACATGCTTTCCCCTTGAACCCTATTCCTTAGACGCCGCCTTCTCAATAACATTCGCCAGATTTAAAAAAGGCTTGAACATATCCATAGGAACCGGGAAAATGGTTGTTGTATTCTGTTCGGCAGACATTTCCCTCATTGTCTGGAGATATCTCAGTTGCAGGGCCATTGGATGATTTTCAATAATCTGCGCAGCCTCAGCCAGTTTGGCGGCAGCCTGCTGCTCGCCTTCGGCATTGATAATCTTTGCCCGGCGTTCTCTTTCAGCCTCAGCCTGCTTTGCCATTGCCCTTTGCATCTCCTGCGGGAGGTCGATATGCTTCAGCTCTACTGTCGCCACTTTAATTCCCCATTGATCGGTGTGAGCATCAAGAATTTCCTGAAGCTGGGAATTAATCTTTTCCCTTGCGGAGAGAAGCTCATCAAGTTCAGCCTGTCCGCAAATGCTTCTTAATGTCGTCTGAGCCAGCTGTGTCATGGCATACTGGAAATTTTCAACTTCAACAACCGCCTTGACGGTATCAACCACCCTGAAATAGATAACAGCATTGACCTTAACCGACACATTGTCTCTTGTTATGACATCCTGGGGATCAACATCCACAACAATAAGGCGAAGGCTCACTTTGACCATTTTGTCAATTACCGGGATAAGAATGATAAGCCCCGGTCCCTTTGCATTAATCACCCTCCCGAGCCTGAATATTACACCCCGTTCATACTCATTCAGCACCCTTATCGAAGTTGAGAGAAAAAAGAAAATAATAATTATTATGGCAATTAACGATAACATTTTGTTCTCCTTATTTATTATTTCATATGGAACCGAAACATAAAGCTCATTCCCCCACAACTTGCGGCGGTGAGCTTTAAAACGCGTCTTCTTTTAACATATAGAAAGCCGTTAAATCTCTTCTACTTCCACAACAAGACCGGTAACCTTAATTACTCTGACCTTTGTTCCCGCCCGTAACGGATTTTTTGATACTGCCTTCCAGAGTTCTCCATGGACGAATACCTTGCCTTCGGGCATTATGTCATTTTTTACGATCCCGGTCTCCCCGACAAGCCCTTCCGCCCCGCTCCTTGATTTAGAAATCTGGGATTTGAAAACAAGGGCGGATACCGCTACAAAAAATGCGGAGATAAATATAAATGTCGGAAGCAATACACCAAGCGAAACCTTAACTCCCGGTACTTCTCCTTCAAAGAGCATAAGGGAACCGAGCAGAAATGAAGTAACCCCCGCGATACTCAACAGACCGTAACTTGCAATCTTCATCTCCAGAATGAAGAAAATCACCGCAAGAATTATAAGGAGTATCCCGGCATAATTTACAGGAAGAGTCTGGAAAGAAAAAAAAGCCAGAATCAATGAGATTCCTCCTACAACACCAGGGAAAACGACCCCGGGGTGCGCTAGTTCAAAATAAAGGCCGGCAAGCCCAATCATCATAAGTATATACGCTATATTGGGATTGCTGATTGTTTTAAGTATTTTGGTTCTTAATGTCTCCCTGAATTCGGTTATTTTATAATCATCAAGATCCAGTATCCCCTTGTCATGTATCTTCCGCCCGTTAATACTTTTCAGAAGGTCATCAAGATCTTTTGCCACAAGATCTATTACATTCTCCTTAAGGGCTTCCGTCTCTGTGATGGATACGCTCTTTCGCACCGCATTTTCAGCCCAGTCAGCATTCTTGTTCCGTTTTCCGGCAATGCTTTTTGCATATGCCGCCATATCATTTGTGACTTTATCGGACATTGTCCCACCGACATCCTTTCCCCCTAAACCAACCGGATGGGCAGCCCCGATATTCGTGCCCGGAGACATCGCGGCAATATCTGCAGCCATGGTAATTATTACTCCGGCTGAAGCAGCCCTCGCTCCGCCCGGCGCCACATAAACCACAACAGGAATCTTTGATGCGAGTATAGCCATGACGATCTCGCGCATCGACTCCGAAAGGCCGCCCGGCGTGTCAAGCTCAACGATGATGCAGGAATATTTATTCTCCGAAGCGAACTCAATGGCTTTTTTCACAAAGTCGGCAATACCCGGATTAATGTCGGATGAAACTTTGACAAGGCATACATCTGCCTGTTTTGCAAATCCGTCACCCGCGGGCATAAGGATCAAAACCGACAAAGCAATCATTAATATTACTGAGTTTAAAATATTCACAGGTTCTTTTCCGCCTTCATATTTTGCCTCATCAGCAATTCATCATGTATTCATCAGGCTCATAAGTTTTTTCATGTCTTCCCACACATCCCGCTTCTTTTCGGGATTCCGCAACAGATATGCCGGATGATAGGTCGGCATAACCTTCATTCCCCGGTAGTTATAAAGCCGTCCTCTCATCTTCGAAATTGGTTCATCGGAATCAAGGAGGGTCTGGGCGGCGAATGTTCCCAGCGCGCAAATGAAATCAGGTCTTATTGCATCGAGCTGCCTCTCCAGAAAAGGAAAACACGCCTTTATCTCGTCCGGGGCCGGATTCCTGTTGCCGGGCGGGCGACATTTTATGATATTACATATATATACCTTCCCCCTTGTAAGATTCATGGCCTCAATTATCTTTGTTAAAAGCTGCCCGGCCTTTCCGACAAAAGGCTCGCCCTTATGGTCTTCGTCATAGCCCGGACCTTCTCCCACAAATACAAGTTTTGCGACAGAATTTCCGGTTCCAAACACTATATTGGTTCGCTCCGCGCACAGCTTGCACCTGCGGCAGTCGCCAAGATCGCGGCGTATTTCCTCAAGGTCATCACTGCAAACAAAAGATGTTTTTTCCCAGCCGGCAATTATTTTTAATGTTTCGTCAGAGCAATCGAATCCTCTGCAACCCTCACCTGCCATATATTTAAGGGTATTGCTCGCCTCTTCAATAAGTTCTCCAGGATCGACGGCGCTTGCCTGTCTCTGCTCATTTTCCAGATCAGAATTTTCCGCCATGACCTCTTTTTCAGCCTCTTTCCTGCAGATTCTGGGTGCCTATCTCAAGTATCCTGTCAAGAAGAACATGGGCAACAGTATCTTTGTCCATCAGGGGGAGTTGTTCCCTGTCACCGTTTCTATAAAAGAATTCAACCCTGTTCGTATCCGTACCAAATCCAGAAGATTTTCCATCAAGAAGATTCCCGACAATCATGTCAAGATTTTTCTTAATCAGTTTTTCTCTGGCATTTTTTTCCAGATTTTCGGTCTCTGCCGCAAATCCCACGAGAATACGGCTCTCTTTATTTTTGCCCAGTTTAAGCAATATATCCTCGCTTTTATTCAAGACAAGCTGAGTCTCTTCTTCGCCCTTTTTTATTTTCTGTTTTACAGTTTCTTTCGGCCTGTAATCTGATACTGCGGCAGCCTTGATTATAATGTCGGCATCCTTAACATGATCAAAAACGGCTGCGGCCATATCTTCTGCAGAACCTGTTGTTATTGTTATGACATTTGCAGGCGGTTTCAGATTTGTAGGACCCGATATAAGAATAACTTCCGCGCCCCTGTGTTCCGCGGCCTTTGCAATTGAGTAACCCATCTTGCCGGACGACGGGTTGCTGATATATCGTACCGGATCAAAATGTTCCCTCGTCGGACCGGCTGTCACCAGAATTCTTTTCCCCCTATAATCTTTCGGAGTAAGACAGGAAATAAGCCTCTCGAGAATATCTTCAGGATCGGGAAGCCTTCCTTGACCCGTTGTGCCGCACGCAAGCCCTCCCACATCCGGCTCCACAATCAAATATCCGTCTTTTTTCAGAATATCGATGTTTCTTTGAACCGATATTTTTTCATACATGTTTGTATTCATCGACGGACAAATTAAAACAGGAGATTTTACGGCAAGGAGAAATGTACTCAGGGCATCATCTGCAATTCCATAAGCGATTTTCCCTATAATATTTGCGGTCGCAGGAGCAACAACAACGGCATCGGCCTCTCTGGCCCATTCAATATGCCTTATGGAAGCGTTTCCATCTTTTTCAAAAAGGGATGTGCATACAGGATTGCCGGATAGCGCCTCAAATGTAAGCGGCCCTATAAAAGAAACAGCATTTGCGGTCATAATAACCCTTGCTTTGGCCTCCTCTTTTTTAATAAGCCTTAAAAGCTCGGCACCTTTATATGCAGCAATACCTCCGCTTATTCCAAGTACAATATTTTTATCTTTCAAATGCTTCACGCCTCATGCCTCTCGCCTACTTCAGTAAACCACGCGCGCTTTCTGTTAAAGTCGGTGCAACCCATATTTCCACACCAGTGGAAAACTGGCCATCGGTTATATTGATAACGCACCATCTGTTTTCCTTTTGAAACAACATTATAGTCCTTGACGACTTGAACGAAACAATAAGTTTCCAGTTGTCTTTTGCCATGTTTTCTTCAAAAAAAGAGCATAGAGAACTGACTTCAACCCTCCCGTTCAATGCAAGAACACCTGCTGAAAAGCCGGGCGCGGTATATATAAAAGAAGAATTCTTGTCCATTTTAAGCTCTTTCGGAATAAGGACATCTCCAAAATCATAATATGACGGTACATCTTTTTTTTCACTAAAGCTAAAGAAGGATGGCGTTGAAAAAGAATCTTTTTCATCCGTTTTCAAGGTTGAACACCCCGCAAACAGCAATAAAATGACTGTAAACATACCAACATATGCTAAAACATTATTAACCAGCTTATTTCCGATCATTTTTTGCCTCCTTAAAGTTTGATAAACCCACCGTTATTCCATCTTTTTCTATCTCTTTTTAAGCTCCCCGCCGCGGCGGACCTTCGGCAGAAAATATTATAGCTTTTCGTTAAACTTGAACCCTTGACCCCTCGAACCCTTATTTAAATAACCAATTCTTTCAGAGGATATCCTTATAATTTTTATATTAGCACAAACAGGTTGTATATGGCAACAAACTTGGGAATCCGGCACAAAATAAATTGAACCAGGAAAATGCTTTTTTACCACTTGAGTTTTGATATACTATCTGTTATTCGCTATCCGGATTCATAGTACAGCTTTTCATAAAATGCCCCCGTAGCTCAGTGGATAGAGCAACGGATTCCTAATCCGTTGGCCGCAGGTCCGATTCCTGCCGGGGGTACCAAATATTTTGAAGCTCACCGCTTAAAAAATGCGGGAATATTCGACCGTATGGAATTCGACCAATGAGCAGATCCCTGGATAATATTAGAGTAATAGACTTAAGCCATGTACTGGCTGCTCCCACCTGCACAATGTTTCTGGCAGATCTCGGGGCCGAGGTGATCCATGTGGAACCCCTCCACGGAGATGACGCCAGAGAATTCGGTCCCTTTGCCGGCAGCAAAGGCAAGAACAACAGCGGTTATTTTATCAGTCTTAACCGCAACAAGAAAAGCCTCGCGCTTGATCTTAAACAGGAGAAAGGGAAAAAAATTCTGACCGATCTGATAAAAATCTCAGATGTGGTGGTGGAAAATTTCCGGCCTGCGACGATGAGAAAACTGGGGTTCGAGTGGGAAGATCTTCAGCGCATTAACCCGCGTGTCATTTATGCTTCCATAAGCGGATTCGGGAAAGATTCCTTGCCTGGATACGACGATCGGCCATCTTACGACATGGTAGCTCAGGGCTACAGCGGCCTGATGAGCATCACCGGTCCCGAGGGCGGACCGCCCTGCCGCGTGGGTTCCTCCGTTGGCGATATTATTGCCGGTCACCAGGCAGCAATAGCTGTCCTTGCCGCATTGATCCACCGGGAGAAAACGGGAAGGGGTCAGCATTTTGACGGCGCCATGATCGATGGGCTCTTTTCGGTTCTTGAAAATGCGGTCGTACGCTACACGATCAATGGCGAGATTCCGGCGCCCCTGGGTACAGCCCACCCTTCGATTGCGCCTTTCCAGTCCTACGAGTCCAAAGATAAAGCCTGGGTTATCATAGCTCTGGGTAATGATGTTTTGTGGAAAAAATTCTGCGTTTCGATCGGCCGGGATGACTTGGTCGAGCATCCCCGATTTGCCACCAATCCTCTCAGGACTGAAAACAAGAAAGATTTGAATCACATTCTGGAGGCGGAGTTCAGAAAAAAGAACAGGAAGGAATGGCTGGACTTGCTGAGCCGGGAGAACCTCCCGCATTCCCCGATCAACGACGTGAAGGAAATCTGCGAAGATCCGCATATTAACTATCGTAAAATGCTCGTTGAGGTCGATCAACCGCGCGTAGGCAAGATGCGGATTGTGGGTTCTCCCATCCGCCTTTCAGAAACGCCGGGTGAAGTTTATACCCCGGCCCCTCTTCTGGGAGAGCATTCTGAACAGGTCTTGAAAGATATTCTTGGCTACACGAAAGCGGAAATTGAACTGCTGAAAAGAGAAAATGTTATCAATAGCAAGGTCTAAGTCCATTATCGCCTTCGTTTCTCCTTCTGCTTCAGGCCGTGCAGGACCACCGGATGGTCATCAACTATGATAACTTTGATCATTACGTCCTCCCA